>JBDGUG010000070.1:0-21032 GCA_042216135.1 Halarchaeum sp.
CATCGAATGTGTTCCTCCCGTCCCCACCTAGCGGGCTCGACGTTGGAAAAAGCACGGGCCGATTTAGGCCGCTCTAAGCCCTCTCGCGGAGGTATTCGCGGGTTTCGGCTTCGGCGGGCGCGTGCGGACGGACGGACACGCTTATGTGTCGCGTTGGCCGTATCACGCCCCATGAGCGACATCACGGTCACGCTCCCCGACGGATCGACGCTCGGCGTCTCCGCCGGGGAGACCGTCGAGGACGTCGCGTACCACATCGGCGAGGGCCTCGGTCGGGATACCGTCGCCGGCGTCGTCGACGGCGAACTCGTCTCGAAGGAGGAACCGCTCGTCGAGGACTGCCGCATCGAGATCGTGACGGCGTCCTCCGAGGAGTACGTGGACGTCCTCCGACACACCGCCGCGCACGTCTTCGCGCAAGCCCTCCAGCGCCTCCACCCCGAGGCCCAGCTCACCATCGGCCCGTACACGGACGAGGGCTTCTACTACGACGTCTACGGCGTGGACCTCGACGAGGACGACCTCGACGAGATCCAGGCCGAGGCCGAGGCCATCATCGACGAGGACCTCCCGGTCGAGCGCGTCGAGATGGATCGCGAGGACGCCCGCGAGTTCTACGCGGACAACCAGTTCAAGCGCGACATCCTCGAAGAGGAGGCCGCGGGCGAGGACCCCGTCTCCTTCTACCGGCAGGGCGAGTTCCAAGACCTCTGCAAGGGCCCGCACGTCGCGTCCACGGGCGAGATCGGTGGGTTCGAGCTGCTCGACATCTCCGCCGCCTACTGGCGCGGCGACGAGGACAACGAGACGCTCACGCGCGTCTACGGCACGGCGTTCGCCACGGAGGACGAACTGGACGACTACCTCGAGATGCGCGCGGAGGCCGCGGAACGCGACCACCGCAAGATCGCACAGGAACTCGACCTGTTCAGCATCCCCGAGCACTCCCCCGGCTGTGCGCATTACCACCCGAACGGGATGGCGATCCGACGCGAACTCGAGGAGTACGTCCGCGAGCACAACGACGACCTCGGCTTCGACGAGGTGCGAACGCCCGAACTGAACAAGGCCGAACTCTGGAAGCCCACCGGCCACTACGAGACGTTCACCGAGAACGGCGAGATGTTCGCGTGGGAGCAGGACGACACCGAGTACGGTCTGAAGCCGATGAACTGCGCGAACCACGCGCACATCTACGACGACACCACGCACTCCTATCGGGACCTCCCGATCCGCTTCTCCGAGTTCGGGAACGTCTACCGGAACGAACAGTCCGGCGAACTCTCCGGCCTCCTGCGCGTGCGCGGCCTGACGCAGGACGACGGACACGCCTTCGTCCGCCCGGACCAGATCCAGGAGGAGATACTCGACATCCTCCGCTCTATCGAGGAGATATACGGCCACTTCGGCCTCGACGTCCTCTACAAACTGGAGACGCGCGGCGAGGACGCGATGGGGTCCGAGGAGATATGGAATCAGGCGACCGACGCGCTCGTCGACGCCCTGCGCGCGGAGGACCTCGACTACGACGTCGAGGAGGGCGAAGCCGCCTTCTACGGCCCGAAGATCGGCGTGAACGCCCGCGACGCGCTCGGGCGCGAGTGGACCATCGGCACCGTCCAGGTGGACTTCAACATCCCGCGCAACCTCGACCTGACCTACGTCGGCGAGGACAACGACGAACACCACCCCGTGATGATCCACCGCGCCCTCCTCGGGAGCTTCGAGCGCTTCATGGGCGTCATCATCGAGCACTTCAACGGGAAGTTCCCGACGTGGATCGCACCGACGCAGGTGCGCGTCCTCCCGATCAGCGACGACAACCTCGACTACGCCCGCGAGGTCGCCGCGGAACTCGACGACTACCGCGTCGAGGTCGAGGACCGCTCGTGGACCATCGGGAAGAAGATCCAGCAGACCCACGAGGACCGCGTCCCCTACATGCTCGTCGTCGGCGGGAACGAGGAGGAGGCGGGAACCGTCTCCGTCCGCGACCGCAAGGAGCGCGAGGCGAACGACGTCTCCCGCGACGAGTTCCGCGCGCACTTAGAGCGCGAGGTCGAACAGAAACACCTCGAACCGACGTTCCTCGCTGGCCGATGAGCGACGCGAAGCGGCCAGCGAGATCCCTCCTCGTCGGTGAGCGTGGCGAGCCGACAGGGACGCACCTCGTCGGTGAGCGTGGCGAGCCGACAGGGACGCACCTCGTCGGTGAGCGTGGCGAGCCGACAGGGACGCACCTCGCTGGCCGATAGGCGCGATGCGGACGGGCGACCGCTACGGCGTGCGTCTCGCCGCGCGCCTCACGTACTTGCTCGCGCCGCTCGCCGCGCTCGGGTGGCTGTTCGGCCTCCCGCTCCTCCTCCCGAGTCTCGGGCCGTCCGCGTACGTGCTCGCGACCGACGGGCGCGGGTGGCGCTCGCTCGCTCGCGAAGTCGTCGTCGGACAGACCGTCGGCGTCGCCGTCGCGTTCGCGGCGGTGCGCGCGTTCGTCGGCCCGCTCGCGGCCGTGACGCTCCTCCCGCACACGACGGCCGGCCTCCACCAGGTCGCCGCCGTCGTCGTCGCCGTCGTCGCCGCGACGGTCGGCATGAGCGTCCTCGACGCCCGTCACGCGCCCGCGTACGCCACGGTGCTCATCTTCACGCTCGGCATTCCCGCGGCGGCCGTCGACGTCCTCGTCTTCCTCGCGGGCGTCCTCGCGCTCGTCGCGCTCGATTCGCTCCGGCGCCGGTGGGCGCGCCGCTAGTCGTCCCAGTCCAGGTCACGCGAGCGGTCGGTCTCCCGGAGGACGAACGGGCCGATGGAGAGCGTGCGCTTCGTCACCGTGACGATGCGGAGGATGTACGCGAGCAGGATGGCGAACGGCAGGAGCGCGATACAGACGGTGAGCGCGGCGACGACGAGCGCGAGCCAGCCCTGCGCGACGTCGCGCGGGTCGAAGAAGAGGAGCGCGCCCGTCGCCACCGCGATGGCCGGCACGGACGCGTAGAGGACGGTGCGCGAGAGGTCGACGAGCTCCCACTGGAAGTAGAGCGTCTTGAAGTGCTCGCGCGCCGGCCCGAACAGTTCGAGCGACTCGACGAGTTCGTCGAACGCCGCCCGCGCGTCGTCCGTGAGCGTGTCCTCGTTCTCCGCGCGCAGGCGTTTCGCGGCGTAAATCTTCCACGAGTAGTTGTAGTTCAGCGCGGAGAACACCACGTCGAACTCGCCGAACTGCGAGCCTTCGAGGCTCTCCGTCACGCGGTCCGCGTTCTCCACGACGCTCTCGACGAACGCGTCCACCTGCTCGTTCAACTGGTCGTCCTCGACGTCGCCCGTGGCGTCCCGGACGGCCTCCGCGCGGCGCTTCGTCAACTTCACGAGCGACCGCAGGAACGCGGACGGCTGCGTCGGACTCACCGGCTCTTCGATGACGTCCGCGACGTCCTCGCGGAACGCCATCGCGCCCTCCATGCGCTCGCGCTGATCCCCGACCGGCCCCTGCTCCTGGGAGAGCACGAGCTGGCTCAGCGTCAGGACGAGCGTCACGCCCGTCACCGTCGACCCGACGAGCGCCTGGTAGAGCGTCTCCATCGGGTCGCCGCGCGTGAGGAGCGTCAGCACGGGCGTCGGATGGAGGAGGCCCGCGGCGACGAGCGAAACGAACACCGAGCCGAGGATGAGGCCGGCGACCAGCCAGCGGTCCGCGTCCAGGAGCAGCCAGAACTTCCGGCTGTTCTCCGGGACGCGCTCGCGCATCGTGTCGCTCGGCCGGTCGCCCTCTCCCTCGCTCATGCGGGAGAGACGCGCGCGCGCTCCAAGAGGCTACTGGCAGCCGCGGCCGCGGGAACGGCGCGGCTACGACTCCTCGTCGCGTAGCTCTTCGAGTTCCGCCTCGACCGCTTCCTCGTCTACGTCCGTCTCCGCGTCCGCCTCGCTCTCCGCGTCGCGCGACGCGCCTTTCCCCGTCTCCGCGCGCAGCGTCTCCAGTTCGGCCTCCACCTCGCGGTCGGAGCGCCCGTCGGCGAGTTCGCGGTCGATGGCGTCCTCGTCGCTGAACTGGTCTTCGAGGACGCCGCGCTCGGTCAGTTCGTCCATCGCCGCGGCGCGCGCCTCCATCTCGTCCGTGCGCTCCTCCGCGCGCTCGATGGCGCGCCCGACGTCCGCCATCTCGTCCCCGACGCCCGTCATCGCCTCCGAGACGCGCGTCTGCGCTTCCGCGGCCTCGTAGCGCGCCTTCATCGTCTCCTTCTTCGTGCGGAAGCGCTCGATTCGCTCCTGCAGCTCGCTCTTCTTCTCCTCTAAGTCCCCTTGGGTGGACTGGAGCGACGCGATCTGGTCGTCGAGCTCCTCGATCTGTGCGAGCTTCTGCTGTTTCTTCTCGAGGGCGCGCCGCGCGAGGTCCTCGCGGTCCTGGCGCATCGCCTCGCGCGCCTGCTCGTTGTGCTTCTCGACGTTGTCCCCGAGGCGCTCGCGCTGGACCTGGAGGCGTTTCTTCTGCGCGGTGAGGTCGGCGACGCCGCGCTCGACGTCCTTCAGTTCGTCGCGCATCTGTTCGTACGAGTAGTCGAGCGACTCCGTCGGGTCCTCCGCCCGGTTCAACAGCGCGTTGAGCTTCGAGCGGACGAGATAGGAGGCGCGCGAGAGCAGTCCCATACCCTCGAAGTAGTCGTTCGAGGGTTAAAGTTCTCCGCCGCCGACGGGACGGTGTGGAGGACACCGTACTCGTCCCCGGCGCGCGCCGCGTCGAGGGGACGCTCGACGCTCCGGACGCGGACGCGACGGCGTGCGTCGTCGCGTGCCCGCCCCACCCACAGCACGGCGGGAACCGACGCGACGGCCGCCTCCGAGCAGTCGCCGACTACCTGTGTGCGCGCGGCGTCGCGTGCCTCCGCTTCGACTACGGGCCGTGGGACGATGGACTCGGGGAGCGCGAGGACGCCCGGAACGCCGTTCGGTGGGCGCGCGAGCGATACGACCGCGTCGGCCTGTTCGGATTCAGTTTCGGCGCCGCGATGGCCGCGCTCGCCGCCGCGGACGTCCGCGTGGACGCGCTCGCGCTCCTCGCGCCCGCCGCGAACGTCGGCGACGACCCCGGCGTTCCCGGGGCTCTTCGCGGGACCGAGACGCCCTGTCTCGTCGTCTACGGGGAGCGCGACGACCTGGCGGACTGGCGCCCCGTCGTCGACGCCGCCCGTGACCGGGGCGCGCGCGTCGAAGGGTTCCCCGGCGACCACTTCTTCGTCGGCCAGCACGACCGACTCGCCGACCGACTCGGGGGTTTCCTCGTCGAGACGCTCACGGCGTGAGGACCGCGCGGAAGCGGACGTCGGCGTTCAACATTCGCTCGTACGCCTCGCTCGCGTCCGCGAGGTCGAACGTCTCCACCTCGGGCGTGACGTCGCGGAGCGCGCTGAACTCCAGGGTGTCCTGCGAGTCCTTCGCGGTCCCCGACGCCCACCCGGAGACGGAGCCGTTCGAGCCGACGAGTTGGCCGACGTTCACCGAGACCGGTTCGGGGGGGATGCCGACGGCGAGCACCTCGCCGTCCGCGCCGAGGCCGCCGACGACGGACTCGATGGCGTCGCTCGACGGTGCGGTGGCGAGGACCACCTCGGCGCCGCCGAGTTCGCGCAGGCGCGCCGCGGGGTCCTCCGCTTCCGTGTCGACGTAGTGGTCGGCGCCGAGTTCGAGCGCCTCCTCGCGCTTCTCGGTGCCGCGGGAGAGCGCGACGGTCTCGAACCCCGCGGCGCGGGCGTACTGGACGCCGAGGTGGCCGAGGCCGCCGACGCCCTGCACGGCGACGAGGTCACCGGGGCGCGCGTCGCTGTTCCGGAGCGCGTTGAACGTCGTGATGCCCGCGCAGAGCAGCGGCGCGGCGTCCGCGGCGTCGAGTTCCGCCGGCACGGCCGCGAGCGCCTCGTGGGGCGCCACCGCGTACTCGGCGTACCCGCCGTCGAAGTCCAGGCCGGTGACGGACGCGTTCTCGCACTTGACGAACTCCCCGCGCCGGCAGGCCTCACAGGTGAAGCAGTGGCCGCCGTGCCAGCCGACGCCGACCCGCTCGCCCGCCTCCCACTCCGTGACGTCCTCGCCGACCGCGTCGACGCGACCCACGACTTCGTGGCCGGGGATCCGGGGGTAGGTGATTCGCGGATAGACGCCCTCCTTCGTGATCTCGTCGCTGTGACAGACGCCGCAGGCCTCGACGGCGATCCGGACCTCCTCGGGGCCGGGGTCGGGGACGTCGCGTTCGACGACGCGGAACTCCTCGCCCGCGTCCGGTACCTCCACGGCTCGCATCGTCTCGGACATACGCGACGGGTCGGGTGCAACGCAAAAAACCCACCGCGAAGGGGCGGGTCGCGCCGCGAGTTGGCCGCCGTCCGCCCGCCGAGCGCCACCAGAACGATTATGTGGTCGACGTGTCTCGCCCTCGATGACAGTCGATCGACGGCGGTACCTCGGCCTCGTCGCCGGCGCGGCCGCCGCGCTCGCGGGATGCAGTTCGAACGGCGGGTCGGGGACGACCACGACGGACGGAACGACGGCGAACGGGACGACGACGGCGGGGACGACCACGGGGCCGGCGACGGAGGCGACCGTCGGGATGTACACGGAGGAGAGCGGGCAGCAGACCGCCTTCTACTTCGACCCGGTCGGCCTGCACGTCGCGCCCGGCGCGACCGTCACCTTCGAGGTGAAGAGCGGCGGGCACTCCTCGACGTCGTACTCGCCGGGGAACCCGATGGCGGAGACGACGCGGATCCCGGACGGCGCGAAACCGTGGGATAGCGCCGTCCTCAACGAGACGGGCGCGACGTTCGAGCACGTCTTCGAGACCGAGGGGACCTACGACTACTACTGCATCCCGCACAAGTCCCTCGGGATGGTCGCGCGGATCGTCGTCGGCAGTCCCGGCGGTCCCGCCGAGGGGAGCATGCCGCCGGACGGGGACGTGCCGACGAGCGACGCCATCCTCTCGCACGGGTCGATATCGCACGACGCCTTCCGCGGGTAGCGCCCCGGTCGCGGACGCCGGCGCCGGCGGCGACGGCCGACCGCGAACGCCGACGCGATCCCTTTCGGAACGACGAGCGGAACGTTCGGACCGTGGACGTTCGTCCACTCTCGCGACCGTATCGCCGTGTCACCGGGTGGCACCTCCGCGGCCGCTCCGAAACCGTTTTCATCGCCACGTCCGGAGACGCGGTATGCCGCAGGAGACCGGATACGACCCCGACCTGGGGAACAAGTTCGTCTTCGTCACCGGCGGCGTGATGTCCGGCCTCGGGAAGGGCATCACCGCCGCGAGCCTCGGTCGCCTCCTCACGAACGCGGGCTTCGACGTCACGGCCGTCAAGGTCGACCCCTATCTCAACGTCGACGCCGGCACCATGAATCCCTATCAGCACGGCGAGGTGTACGTGCTGAAGGACGGCGGTGAGGTGGACCTCGACCTCGGGAACTACGAACGGTTCCTCGACGTGGACATGACCTCCGACCACAACGTGACCACCGGGAAGGTCTACCAGCAGGTCATCGAGCGCGAACGCGCCGGCGACTACCTCGGGAAAACAGTACAAGTCATCCCGCACGTCACCGACGACATCAAGCGCCGCATCCGCGAGGCCGCCGCGGGGACGGACGTCTGCATCGTCGAAATCGGCGGCACCGTCGGGGACATCGAGGGGATGCCCTACTTAGAGGCGTTACGCCAGTTCAGCCACGAGCAGGACGAGGCGGACCTCCTCTTCACGCACGTCACGCTCGTCCCGAACTCGAAGAACGGCGAGCAGAAGACCAAGCCCACCCAGCACTCCGTGAAGGAACTGCGGAGTATCGGCCTCCAGCCGGACATCCTCGTCGGGCGCAACCCCGAGAAACTCGCCGACGACGTCCGCGAGAAGATAGCGCTCTTCTGCGACGTCCCCACCGAGGCCGTCTTCTCCAACCCCGACGTCGAGGACATCTACCACGTCCCGCTCGTCCTCGAAGACGAGGGCTTAGATGAGTACGTCATGGAGCGCCTCGGCCTCGCCGACTCGGCGCTCCCCGCCGACGAGCGCTCGACCGAGTGGCGCGACATCGTCACGCGCGACACCGACGGCGAAGTCGACGTCGCGCTCGTCGGGAAGTACGCCCTCGAAGACGCCTACATCAGCATTCACGAGTCCCTCAAGCACGCCGGCCTGCAGAAGCAGGTGGACGTGAACGTCCACTGGGTCGACGCGGACGAGATGAACGACACGCACGAGGAGCGCCTCGCGAACGCCGACGGCATCGTCGTCCCCGGCGGCTTCGGCGCGCGCGGCACCGCCGGAAAGATCGAAGCCGTCCGCTACGCCCGCGAACGCGACGTCCCCTTCCTCGGCCTCTGCCTCGGCTTCCAGCTCGCCGTCGTCGAGCACGCGCGCAACGTCGTCGGCTTAGAGGGCGCGCACTCCGCCGAAATCGACCCCGACACGTCCCATCCCGTCATCGACCTCCTCCCCGAACAGTACGACTTAGAGGACCTCGGCGGGACGATGCGCCTCGGCGCGCACGTCACCGACATCGACGCCGGCACGCTCGCCGAACGCGTCTACGGCGACACCGAGTGCACCGAACGCCACCGCCACCGCTACGAGGTCAACCCCGAGTACATCGACCGCCTCACCGAGGACGGCCTCACCTTCTCCGGGCACGCCGGCAACCGCATGGAGATACTCGAACGGGACGACCACCCGTTCTTCCTCGGGACGCAGTTCCACCCCGAGTTCCGCTCGCGGCCCTCCCGTGCTAGCCCCCCGTTCGTCGGACTTATCGACGCCGTCCTCGAACGCACCGACGGTGGCGCCGCCGCGGACGCGGAGGTGACGCAGTGATGGTGGACGTCGAAGAATTCGTCGAGGACGCGAAAGCCGAGATCCGTGAGACGCTCGGCGACTCCACCGCCATCATCGCGCTCTCCGGCGGCGTCGACTCCTCCACTGCCGCCGCCCTCGCCTACGAAGCCGTCGGCGAACAGCTCGTCCCCGTCTACGTCGATACCGGCCTGATGCGGAAGGGCGAAACCGAGGAAATCGAGGACGTCTTCGGCTACATGGAGCGCCTCCGCGTCGTCGACGCCTCCGAGCGGTATTTCGAGGAGCTCGACGGCGTCACCGACCCCGAGGAGAAACGCCACGTCATCGGCGAACAGTTCATCCGCGAGTTCGAGACCGTCGCACAGGAAGTGGACGCGGACTACCTCGTGCAGGGCACCATCTACCCCGACCGCATCGAGAGCGAGGGGAACATCAAATCCCATCACAACGTCGGCGGCCTCCCCGACGTCGTCGACTTCGACGGTCTCATCGAACCCCTCCGCGACCTCTACAAGGACGAAGTCCGCGAAGTCGCCCGTCACCTCGGCCTCGAAGAAGTCATCTCGGAGCGCATGCCCTTCCCCGGCCCCGGCCTCGCCGTCCGCGTCGTCGGCGAAGTCACCCCCGAGAAAGTGCGCGTCGCCCGCGAAGCCACCGCAATCGTCGAAGACGAGCTAGAGGAATACGACCCCTGGCAGGCGTTCGCCGCCGTCCTCGGCCGCGCCACCGGCGTCAAGGGCGACAACCGCGTGCACGGCCACGTCGTCGCCGTCCGCTCCGTCGAGAGCCGGGACGGCATGACCGCGCGCGCCCAGGAACTCGACTGGGAGACCCTCCAGCGCCTCCAGTCCCGCATCACCGGCACCGTCGAGGACTGCTCGCGCGTCGTCTACGACGTCACCCACAAGCCCCCCGCGACCATCGAGTACGAGTGAACACCGTCTTTTTACGTCGGGAGGTTCGCTGACGCGAACCCCCGCTCGCAAAAACACGGGAGAAAAAGGCCGAGCGCTTCGCGCTCGGTGAACCGCGCTCACTCCCGGGTCCTGCCGGACCGCTCGTTCGCGCGAACGGAGGCCCTGCCGCCACCGCGCCGCCGCCACGGCTTTCACGCTGTCCCGTGACTCCGAGCGTATGGACCTCTACAGCGAAATCGACGTCGATGCGGCCCCGGGCGAAGTGGTGACGACCGAACTCCACTACACGCCGGACTCGCTCGTGAAGGCGTTCGCGCTCGGTCCCGGCGCCGACGTCGAGGCGCACGAGCATCCCGAGCAGACGAACGTCTTCCACGTCCTCGCGGGCGACGTGGTCGTCACTCGGGGGGAGGCGGAGGAGCGCGTCAGCGCGCCGGGCGTCGTCGCGTTCGAGCGCGGCGTCCCGCACGGCGCGCGCAACGAGAGCGACGCCGTCGCGGTGTTCACCGCGACGATGGGACCGATGGAGTGACTCGCGGGGGTTCGTCAGGTACTTCCCCGCGCTCGCCGTCCCCGTACCCATGAACGTCGTCATCGTCGGCCCGGACCGCGGCCTCGGCGACGCGCTCTCGGAACGCGGCGCGACGGTCACCCGCATCGAGGGCGTCGCGTCCGGCGAGCGCCTCCGCGAGGCCGGCATCGAGACGGCGGACCTCCTCGTCGTCACCGACGTCGGCGAGGCCACCGCCGTCCCCGTCGCCCTCGAAGCGAACCCCGACCTCCGCACCGTCGTCTACGCGCCCGACTCCGCCCCCGAGTTCGTCCGCGGGAACCTGGACCTCGCCGTCCACCCCGACGTCCTCTCGCTCGACGCCGTCGCCGACGAACTCGCGAACGCGAACGCGTAGATGTCGTCGGTCGTTCCGCGCCCGTCGCTGCCGTCGCCTCCGCGCCCGTCGCTCTCGCGGCCCTTCCGCCCCGGCGTCCCACGTCCGTCCGCGCCGGACGCGTCGCCGCGCGCGCTGTTCGCCCGCTTTCGGCCGTCCGCGGAGACGCGTTTTCTCGCGCTCGCCGTCGCGGCCGTCGTGACCGGTTGGGCGCTCGTCGCGGGCGCGGCGTACGCCGTCGCGCGCGGCGTCCGCGCCCTCTAGGGGCGTGCGTTTTTTCGTCTCGCGGGGCGCGCTTCGCGTATGGCCCGCATCGCGCTCGACGAACCGTTCGACCTGCACGCCCACCGCGAGGGGTTCAAGCTCATCCGGCAGGGCGGGGAGACGCTGTCGCTCGCGAACCGCGACGACTACGAGTGTCCGGCGTGCGGGCGCGTCTTCGAGCGCCTGTTCGTCGCGGAACGCGAGACGGTGACGTTCGGGTCCGCACCGGACGGTCCCGTCTGTCTCGCGCGCACGCCGACCCAGTTGCTCGTCTGCACGCACCCCTAGCGAAAGGAGGGGAGCGGGACGGCGACGGGGCGGTCGGCGTCCTCCGGTGAGCCGTTCACGTCGGCGGCGTACGGGCTGACGTGCTCCCAGCAGACGAACGTCGACACGCGCCCGGCCTCGTGGAGGTAGAAGTCCGCGCTCGCCGGGCAGACGGCGCACGTCGGCGGGTCGTCGAGCGCGTCCAGCGCGGCGTCCCGGACGGCGCGCGCCGCGGCGTTCGGCCCGTCGGCCGCGCCACCGCCCGCGTCACCGGATGACATGCGACCGAGTACGCCGTCCTGTCGTATAAACTATCGGTCGGATTCGGGAGCGCGCTCCGCCAACACCGGCATCTCCGCGACAGTCTCCGCGTCGAGGGCGTCCCAGTCCACGCCCGTCGGGCGCGCGTACGGCGTCCCCGTCTCGACGGTGCGTTCCGGCGTCACCACGAGGTCCATCGGCACGTCGTGGTCGTCCACCGGCCACTCGGCCGTCTCGAACGTCTGTCGCTCGTGGACCGTCGTCGCCACCGTCGTCTCCTCCCTCGCGGATCCGTCGCGCCCCCCGGGCGCGACCAGGCCCAGTTCGGCGAGCACCGCGAACTCCAGGTCGCTGAACCCCTCGCCCTTCCCGACGCGCGCCCCGTCCTCACTCACCGCCACGCTCCCGGAGAGCACGAGGTCCACGTGTCCGACCGCTTCGGGGCGCACCGCGTCGGCGTACTCGTCCACGTTCGAGAGCGCGGGCGCCCGGTCGTACGCTTCCTCGGCGATGCGTTCCGGGTCGAGTTCGAGGAAGCACTCGGGGTCGCGCAGGCGCGGCACCGCCACGTAGAGCGTCTTCCCGTCGCGGAGCGCGCGCCGGCGCGCCGGGAGCTGGGGCGCGTCCGGGTTCGCCTTCACCACGTCGGCGTCCCGCCACGCGTCCGTCTCGGCGAGGCGGTCCGCGGCCTCCCTCGCCCCGTCGAAGTTCGGGATGCGCCCGTGCGGCGGGAACGGGAAGCGCGCGATACCCGACTCGTCGAGTTCGTCCCACACCGCCTCGCGGACGTCGTCCTTCGAGCGCGTCATTCCGCGTCGTCGGTCGCGTCGCGCTCGTCCGAATCGCCGTTCGCGTCGTTCTCCGGGCGCGCCTCCCCGCTCGCGGGCGGCCGGGTGGCGAGGCCGACGAGGTGGCCGACTTCGGAGAGGATTATCTCCTCGACGCCGAGGCGCGCGGCGTTCTCGCTCCCGGGGAGGCAGAAGACGGGCGCGCCGCTCGCGACGCCGGCGTCGGCGCGCGTGCCGACCACGCGCGTCCCCACCTCGTCGTAGGAGAGCCGTCGGAACAGTTCGCCGAACCCGGGCAGGCGCTTGTCGAGGAGGGGGCGGACGGCCTCGACGGTGACGTCGTCCGGCGTCACGCCCGTCCCGCCCGTCGTCACCACGGCGTCTATCTCCTCGCGGCGCGTCAACCGATCGACGGTCCCCTGCACGCGGTCGAAGTCGTCGATGACGAGGTCGCGCGTCACCACCTCGTGGCCGGCGTCGCGCAGGCGCTCGACGATCAGGTCGCCGCTCGGGTCGTCGCCCGCCTCCTGCGACGAGGAGACCGTGACCACACCGAACCCGACCGCGTCGACGTCGTGGGCGTGGTGGTCGTGCGCGTGCTTCTCCTCCTCGTGGTCGTCGCCGCCGTCGTCCGCGTCCGCCGACGCGTCCTCGTCGTCGCCGAACGTGATTTCACCGACCTTCTCGCGGGACTGGAAGTCGACCATACGCCGACTCGCGGGGCCAGCGTCAAAGCCGTTGTCCGTCCGGACCGGCAGGGCTTTCACGCGGCCGCGGGTACGGCCGGCCATGGGACGCGAGGACCGCGAGACCTACGTTCATCGGCCGGCGAGCGATGACGCCGACGGCGACGCCGGCCTCGACGCTCGGCAGTCGTGGCTGCTCGTCGCCGTCGTCGCGTTCGCCGGCATCGTCGCGCCGCTCGCCGTCTACCTCTGGCCGCCGTCCTTCCTCGGGTACAAGAACGCCTACATGGCGGCCGCGATGGTTCCCGCGCTCGTCCTCGCCGTCGCCGCGCTCTGGTCCGTGCAGGCGTCCTAGCTACTCGCGCGGCCCGCCCGCCACCGGGTCGGCCTCGCCGCGGTGGTCGCGTCGGAGCGCGATGTCGAACCACGGGCAAAAGCGAAGCTGTCGGTAGTGTCGCGGGTGCTCCCAGAGGGCGTCGTAGTCCGCCCAGAGGATCCCCCCGACTTCCTCCGGGTCGGGGTCGAGCGTCGTATCGTGCAGGGTCGCTTTCAGCACCGCGCAGACCTCCCACTCGACGCCCTCGTCGTGGTAGTGGCGCTTGTACTCGAAGCGGTCGGTGACTTCGAGTTCGTCGTACTGGTCGGGCGTCACGCCCAACTCCTCCTCTAAGCGCTCCTCGGTGGCGTCGACCTGCGATTGGCCCTCGACGGGGTGGGAGGCGACCGTGCCGTCCCAGTGCGTGTCCCAGAGGCGCTTGCGCGCGGCGCGCTGTGCGAGGAGGACGCGCCCGTCCTCGTCGAAGAGCAGGCAGGTGAACGCCCGGTGGCGGACGCCGTCGCCCACGTGCGCGTCGAGCCGATTCACCAGCTCCTCCCGCTCGTCGTGTTCGTCCACTGCGACGACGTCCTGTCGCGCGTTCTCGACCTCCTCCGCCGTCCGGACGTACTCCTCCGTGTCGCTCATGGCGGGGGAGACGGTGAGGCGCTACAAATGGCTTCTCCTATCCGCGCCGGTCGCTCGCGTTCCCGACGCCCGGAATCGCGACGGCGTCCTCCACGCGCGACATCGCGTAGGAGGCCGTGACGACGAGCACCAGATAGAAGAGGCCGGCGAGGACGTACGCCTTCGTGTACGCGAACGTCGACGAGCCGACGGCGTCCGCGCGCGTGAACAGTTCGGGCACCGTGATGAACGTCGCGAGCGAACTGTACTTGATGAGGTAGACGAGTTCGTTCGTCCACGACGGGATGGCGTAGCGCAGCGCCTGCGGGAGGACGACGTACCGGATGCCCTCCAGTTGGCCGAGGCCGACGGCGCGCGCCGCCGTCAACTGGCCGGCGTCGACGCTCTCCACCGACCCGCGGATGTACTCCGCCTGGTAGGCCGAGGAGTTGATTATGAAGCCGATGATCGCGATCCAGACCGCCTGTCCCGGTACGATACCCTGTCCGACCCCGGGGAGTTCGCGGATGAACTGCGAGAGGAACGGCGCGCCGTAGTAGAGCAAGAAGAGCTGTGCGACCAGCGGCGTGCCGCGGACGAGTTCGATGTAGACGAGCGCGACGTACTTCGAGACGCGCCCGTAGACGCGCGCCGCCGCGAGCGGCACCGCGATGACGAGTCCGATCAGGATGGCGACGACGGTGAGGACGACGGTGAGCCACGCCGCGACGGCGAGCCGCGGGCCGTACTGGCTGGCGAACCCGACCATCCCCACGGTCCAGCCGAGCAGGTCGAACGCCTGCGCGACGACCGGCACGCCGTTCGCCACCGTGCCGAGCGCGTCTCCCGTCCCCGTCGCCGCCGCGACGAACGACTCCGGGACGAGCGGCTGGGTCGGGCCGACGACGACGCCGCCGAACCACGAGTTCACCCAGCGGAACGCCAGCCAGAGCCAGACCGCGCCGCCCGCGACGGCGAGGAGGGCGCGTTCGAGGCGGGCGTGGCGGCGCTCGCGTCCCGTCGACATCTACGACCCGTCCCCGTGTTCGGTGAGGCGTCGCAGGAACTGCTCGGTCCGCTCGTTGTCCGGGTTCGTGAACAGCTTCTCCGGGTCGCCGTGCTCGACGATGTGGCCGTCCTCGAGGAACATGATGTCCGTGGCGACCTGTCGGGCGAAACTCATCTCGTGGGTGACGCAGAGCATCGTCATCCCCTCCTCGGCGAGTTCGCGCATCACGGAGAGCACCTCCCCGATGAGTTCCGGGTCGAGCGCGGACGTCGGTTCGTCGAAGAGCATCAGCTTCGGGTCCATCGCGAGGCCGCGCGCGATGCCGACGCGCTGCTGTTGGCCGCCCGAGAGCTCCGCCGGATACGAGTCCGCCTGCGCCGCGAGGCCGACGCGCTCCAGTTCCTCCATCGCGAGCGCGTCCGCCTCCTCCTTCGACTTCCCGAGGACGCGGCGCGGCCCCAGCATGACGTTCTGCTTCGCGGTGAGGTGCGCGAAGAGGTTGAAGTCCTGGAAGACCATCCCGACCTGTCGGCGCAGGTCGTTCTCGTCCATCGCCATCACGGACGTCCCGTCGAGGCGTATCTCGCCGCCCTGGAACTCCGTGAGCCGGTTGACGCAGCGCAGCATCGTGGACTTCCCGGAGCCGCTCGGGCCGACGAGCACCTGGACGTCTCGCGCGTCCATGTCGAAGCCGATGCCGTCGAGCACGAGTTCGTCCCCGTAGCGCTTCACGAGCCCTTCGACTTCGAGCAGGTGGCTCACCGGGACGCCCCCCCGTCGGGAATGCTGAACGCGTCGTCGACGTAGTCGAGGACGCGGTTCCCCGTGAGCGTCAACACGAGGTAGATGCCGGCGACCGTCAGGAACAGCTCCGGGGTCGCGGTGGTCTGCTCGGGGATGAGGTTGTACATGTGGTAGAATATCTCCGTGTAACTGATCGCGAACGCGATGCTGGTGTCCTTCAGGACGATGGTGTACTCGTTCTGGAAGCCGGGGACGAAGCGTCGCAGCGCCTGCGGGATCATCACGTGTCGGATCGCTCCGAGCTTCGAGAGGCCGACGGAGCGCGCGGCCTCCATCTGTCCGCGCCCGATAGACTGGAGCGCGCCGCGGAACACCTGCCCCTGGTAGGCGGCGCTCCGGACGCCGAGCGCGGCGGTCGCCGCGACGAACGCGGGCGAGAGGCCGAGCCCGAAGTACGTGATGAACATGATGACGAGGATCGGCGTCCCGCGCACGACCACGCCCGCCTTCCGCGCGAGCCACGCGCTCCGCCGCCCGCCGAACACTTCGAGTGTGCCGAGCGGGACGCCGACGACGAACCCGACGACGAGCGCCGCCCCGGTGAGCTTCAGCGCCGGCCAGACGGCCGCGATGAGCGTTCCGAGGTTCGCCCAGACGTATCCCCAGTCGGACGTGGCCAGCGGCAGGGCGGCCGTCATCGGTCTAGTTGTCGCCGCTCGCGAACCACTTCACCTTCAGGTCGTCGTACGTCCCGTTGTCCTTCACGGAGCCGAGGCCGCTGTTGAGCGCGGACTCGAGGTCGCTCTCGTTCTTGCGGATGCCGAAGCCGTAGTTCTCGCCGGTGTCGATGGTGGTGGCGATGGTGACGTCGCGGCTGTCGACGAACGTCTTCGCGACGGGGGTGTCGATGACGACGGCGTCGATGTTCCCGTTCTCCAGGTCGGAGATGGCGAGCGGATACTTCGGGTACGCGTTGTAGTTCGACTCCTGCAGCGTCCCGTCGTCGATCTTGTTCTGCACGAGCGTCTCGCCGGTCGTGCCGGACTGCGCGCCGACCTTGTGGCCGGCGAGGTCGTCGAGGCTCCCGGGCTGATAGCTCGACCCGGAGCGGACGAGGATGGACTGGTTCGCCTCCCAGTAGGAGTCCGTGAACGCGATCTGCTCCTTGCGCTTGTCGGTGATCGTCATCCCCGCGGCGATGACGTCGATCTTGTTCGTGGAGAGCGACTGGATGAGCGAGCCGAACTCGTACTGCTGCCAGCCGTCGAGGGTGTAGCCGTCGGCCTGTTCGACGACGGCTTCGAGCAGGTCGACGTCGAAGCCGACGAGTTCGCCGTCCTGAATCATCTCGAATGGCTTGAACCCGGGCGCGGTCCCGGCCGTGATGGCGGTCTGCCCGCTCGAACTGCTGGTCGTGCCGCCGGTCGTGCTACTGCTGGTGCTGCTGGTGTCTCCGCCGCCGTTCCCGGTGCAGCCGGCGAGGGTGAGCGCCGCGCCGCTCGCGCCGAGCGCCTTGATGTAGCTTCGTCTGTCCATACCGTCGCGTGCGGCCCGAGCGCACAAATAGCCATCGTCAAGGGAGAGGATTTCGACGTGTGACGAAGGCGGTATTCGACGCGATGCCATAGGCTTTTGAGGGGGGAGTCCCCCTACCCGATATGGGACTCGACGAAGACGCACTGGAGTATCACGAACGCGAACCCCCCGGGAAACTGGAGATCGCGACCACGAAACCGACCAACACGCAACGCGACCTCTCCCTCGCGTACTCCCCCGGCGTCGCCGCGCCCTGCCGGAAGATAGACGCGAACCCCGAGGACGCCTACAAGTACACCGCGAAGGGCAACCTCGTCGGCGTCGTCTCCAACGGCTCCGCCGTCCTCGGCCTCGGCGACATCGGCGCGCAGGCCTCCAAGCCCGTCATGGAGGGGAAGGGCGTCCTCTTCAAGCGCTTCGCCGACATCGACGTCTTCGACATCGAACTCGACCACGCCGACGTCGACGCCTTCGTCGAGAGCGTCGCCGCGATGGAACCCACGTTCGGCGGCGTGAACGTCGAGGACGTCAAGGCCCCCGAGTGCTTCGAGATCGAGGAGCGCCTGCGCGAGCGCATGGACATCCCGGTCTTCCACGACGACCAGCACGGCACCGCCATCATCTCCGGTGCCGGCCTCATCAACGCTCTCGACATCTTCGAGAAGGACATCGGCGACGTCGACATCGCCATCTCCGGCGCCGGCGCGTCCGCCATCGCGTGCGCGAAGTTCTACGTCTCCCTCGGCGCGCGCAAGGAGAACATCACGATGTGCGACTCCACCGGCATCCTCACCGAGGAGCGCGCCGAGAACGGCGACCTCAACGAGTACAAGGCCGAGTTCGCCCGCGACGTCCCCGAGGGCGACCTCGCCGACGCCATGGCGGACGCCGACGTCTTCATCGGCCTCTCCGCGCCCGGCATCGTCTCCCCCGAGATGGTGCGCTCGATGGCCGACAACCCCGTCATCTTCGCGATGGCGAACCCCGACCCCGAAATCGGCTACGAGGACGCCAAGCAGGCCCGCGAGGACACCGTCATCATGGGCACCGGGCGCTCCGACCACCCGAACATGGTGAACAACGTCCTCGGATTCCCGTTCATCTTCCGCGGCGCCCTCGACGCCCGCGCCACCGGCATCACCGAGGAGATGAAAGTCGCCGCCGCCGAAGCCCTCGCCGAACTCGCCCGCGAGGACGTCCCCGACCAGGTCGTGAAGGCCTACGGCGACCAACCCCTCCAGTTCGGCCCCGAGTACATCATCCCCAAGCCCGTCGACCCGCGCGTCCTCTTCGAAGTCGCGCCCGCCATCGCCGAGGCCGCGATGGACTCCGGCGTCGCCCGCACCGACCTCGACCTCGACGCGTACCGCGAACGCTTAGAGGCGCGCCTCGGTAAATCGCGCGAGATGATGCGCGTCGTCCTCAACAAGGCCAAGAGCGACCCGAAGCGCGTCGCCCTCGGCGAAGGCGACGACGAGAAGATGATCCGCGCCGCCTTCCAGATGGCCGAAGAGGGCGTCGCCGACCCCGTCCTCCTCGGCGACCGGGACGCCGTCGACGCCACCGTCGACGACCTCGGCCTCGACTTCGACCCCGACGTCGTCGACCCCGAAGCCGACGGCCACGAGGCGTACGCCGACCGCCTCTACGAACTCCGCAAACGCAAGGGCGTCACCCGCAGCGAAGCGCACGAACTCGTCGAGGACCCGAACTACCTCGGGAGCGTCATGGTCGAGGAAGGCGACGCCGACGCCCTCCTCACCGGCCTCACCCACCACTACCCCTCCGCGCTCCGCCCGCCCCTCGAAGTCATCGGCACCGCCCCCGACGCCGAACACGTCGCCGGCGTCTACATGCTCACGTTCAAGAACCGCGTCGTCTTCTGCGCCGACACCACCGTCAACACCGACCCCGACGAGGACGTCCTCGCGGAAGTCGCCCAGCACGTCGCGGACCTCGCGCGCCGCTTCAACGTCGAACCGCGCGTCGCGATGCTCTCCTACTCGAACTTCGGCAGCGTCGAGAACGCCGGCACCCGAAAGGTCGCCGCCGCCGCCGAACGCCTCCGCGACGACCCCACCGTCGACTTCCAGGTGGACGGCGAGATGCAGGCCGACACCGCCGTCGTCGAGGACGTCCTCGACGACACCTACGACTTCGCCGGCCTCGACGGCCCCGCGAACTGCCTCGTCTTCCCCAACCTGGAGGCGGGGAACATCGGCTACAAGCTCCTCCAGCGCCTCGGCGGCGCCGACGCCATCGGCCCGATGCTCACCGGCATGGACGAACCCGTCCACGTCATCCAGCGCGGCGACGAAGTCAAGGACATCGTCAACCTCGCCGGCGTCGCCGTCGTCGACGCACAGGACGAGGACTAGCGCCCCCCCTCCCGCTACTAACGCCCCCTACCCTGCTTCTTCTATCCGCGCGAGCAGGCCCGGGAGCGCCGCCGCGTACCCGTCCGCGTGCCGGAAGAACTCGAAGCAGACCGCGCGGGCGCTCGCCCTGCTGTCCATCACGTCCGCGTCGAGGTAGCCCTCGCCCGCCGCGACCAGACGCGCCGGCTCCCCCGCGAGCCACGGCCCGAGCGCGCCGTCCCGGTCCGCGAGCGCGCCGACGCGGCTCGCGACCCGCCGCTTCTCGTCGAATAGCTCCGCGGGCGCGACGCCGTCCCGCACCGTCTCCGCGTCGATGGCCCGCGCGCGCCGGTAGCCCGCGAGGTTCGCCGTCGCCCGAACCGCCGCGAGCGCACCGAGCGCGTGCCAGCCGTGCTCGCCCGCCGCCCGCGCGAGCCACACCTGCTCCGTGACCGCCCCGAGCGGGTTGTCGAGGCGGCGATAGTACGCGCTCACCGCCGGGTCGTCGTATCGGTCGGCGAGCGCTCGCGGGCGCTCGCGCGGCGGCGCGTCCCCCTCGGCGCGCGACACCAGCGCGTCCCGGTGGTCGTCCAGCGCGTCCGCGACGGGCGTCGCGTCCGCCGACAGCCCTCGCCGGTAGTCCCGAGCGTAGTATCGGCCCTCGGTCGCGTGCATCCGCGCCTTCGCCGCCTGCCGGTAGTGGCGCCCCACTCGCTCCGCGCGCTCCTCTCGCGACGACGGCGGGCCGCGGTCGGTCTCACCGTCGTACTGGTCGACCGCCACCCACGCGAACCTGAACGCCCGCTCCGCCCACCCGACCCGCGCGAGATACGCGCCCGCGTCGTCCGCCCGCCGCGGCGCCTCCGCGCTCGCGTCCGCCAGCGACGCGCGAGCGGCCCTGGCCCGCTCTCGGCCGCCCGCCGGGTCGTCGAGGCCGAACCAGCCGCGCAAGTAGCCGAGCGCGAACCCCGCGTACGACACGCGACTCCGCGCGAATCCGTAGTCCATCGACGCCGGCGCGTCCGCGCTCTCCGCGAGGAACTCCCGGACCGACGGCACGCCCGCACCCACCCGAACCCGCGCGCTCTCCGGGAGCGCGTCCCCGTCGTCCGCGCGCTCGTAGAGCGGTTCCGCCGCCGTCACCAGACCGTCGAGGTGCGCGCGCAGCGCGAGCACCTGCGCGTCCGTCGGATCGTTCGGACGCGGCGTCTCCGGCATCGACAGGTGAGCGCGCCGGAACGACGTCACCCCGTCAGTCGGCCCCGCCGGGAGCGACGCACACCCCGCGAGCGCCGCGACACCGGACGCGCCGACGCCAGCGAGTAACCGTCTCCGCGTGAACTGCGTGGAGGGCATCGCCCCACGCTTCGGCGCCCGCCACAAAGAGTCCCCGCCTCGCTTCGAACGACGCTTCACCCGCTCGCATCGCGGGCGCTCGCGGGTCGCTTCGCTCTCCGCTCCCGCGACCGCCGAGTCGCAAAGCGACTCGGCTGGTCGCGCACGAGTCACGACGTTCCTCGTTCGCGCGTTCAGGTGTCGCCT
>JBDGUG010000060.1:0-5159 GCA_042216135.1 Halarchaeum sp.
CGGCGCGGACATCGAGAGCCTCGCGAAGGAGGCCGCGATGAACGCGCTCCGGCGCATCCGCCCGCGCCTCGACCTCGAATCCGACGAGATCGACGCCGAGATCCTCGAATCCATCCAGGTCACCGAGAACGACTTCAAGCAGGCGCTGAAGGGCATCGAGCCGTCCGCGCTCCGCGAGGTGTTCGTCGAGGTCCCGGACGTCACGTGGGACGACGTCGGCGGTCTCGAAGGCACGAAGGAGCGCCTGCGCGAGACCATCCAGTGGCCGCTCGACTACCCAGAGGTGTTCGAGTCGATGGACCTCGACTCCGCGAAGGGCGTCCTCATGTACGGGCCGCCCGGCACCGGGAAGACCCTCCTCGCGAAGGCCGTCGCGAACGAGGCGAACTCGAACTTCATCTCGATCAAGGGCCCCGAGCTCCTCAACAAGTACGTCGGGGAGTCCGAGAAGGGCGTGCGCGAGGTCTTCGAGAAGGCGCGCGCGAACGCCCCGACCGTGGTGTTCTTCGACGAAATCGACTCCATCGCGGGCCAGCGCGGCCGCAACCAGAGCGACTCCGGCGTCGGTGAGCGCGTCGTCAGCCAGCTCCTCACCGAACTCGACGGCATCGAGGACCTGGAGGACGTCGTCGTCGTCGCGACGACGAACCGCCCGGACCTCATCGACTCCGCGCTCCTCCGCCCGGGCCGCCTCGACCGGCACGTCCACGTCCCCGTCCCCGACGAGGAGGCGCGGCGCGCCATCCTCGAAGTCCACACGCGCGAGAAGCCCCTCGCCGACGACGTCGACCTCGACGCCGTCGCACGCCGCACCGACGGCTTCGTCGGCGCGGACGTCGAGGCGCTCGTCCGCGAGGCCACGATGGCCGCGACGCGCGAGTTCGTGAACACCGTCTCGCCCGAGGAGGCCGCCGACTCCGTCGGGAACGTCCGGGTCACCATGGACCACTTCGAGACCGCGCTCCGCGAAGTCGGCGCGAGCGTCGACGAGGACGTCCGCGAGCAGTACGAGGAGATCGAACAGCGCTTCGAGAAGGCCGAACCCGTCGAGCAGGAACGCGACGTCGGCCGCGCCTTCCAGTAAGGCCGCCGACACGCTGTCCGATTCTTCCGGAAGACGATATCGACTGCGGACGAGACGGCGTTCGTGGCTCCGTCAGCTACTCCGAGAGGCGAACCGCCGAGCGTCGCGCCCGCGAGCCGTCGTGCTCTCGTGCTCGCGGGCCGTTCGAGCGGCGCGGGTCGGCCCGACACCGGCGGCCCCGCACGCTGCGGTTCGGACGCGCGAATCGCGGCGCCGAAATAGACGGATTTTTACTGAACGATACCCGTTCATGTGGTATGGCAGTCCATCACGGACGGAGCGAAGAGGACGGCGGTGCCACGCTCCCGGCCGTCGTGCCCTTCGAACTCTCTCATCTGACCCGGATGAGCTGGGAACTGGGCTCCCGGACCGTCGACGACGACGCCACCTCGCTCGGCCGGTGGGCGCAGCGCGACGGCTCGTGGCGCCTCGCCGCGTTCGCCGTCACGAGCGAGACGGCCGTCATCCGCGCGCGGACGCCCGTGGGCCGCGAACGCTTCTACGGCGCTATCCGCTCCGAACTCGAAGCCGCGCTGGAGACGCTCGAATCGACGCCGGCGTGGCGAGCCGTCGAATAGCGCCCGCCGCCGGGTTTTCACCGGTGCTCGGTCGTTTCGTTCAGAGGACGGACTGAACGAACCACGCGGCTAGCGTCCGCGCGACGAGCGGTCCTGAGGACCCGGTGGTCGCGCGGTTCACCGTGCGAGCAACGCGAGCACGGGCCGACGAGCGACTGACGGGAGCGAGGGGGCTTTTGGCCGAGCTTTTGCCGAGCGGCGGCGAAGCCGCCGCGCAGAGCAAACGGTCGTTTAGAAGGTGGTGAGTTCGCCGTCGATGACGCGCTGGGTGATGGCGGTGACGTTGGCGAGCTGGTCGTCGACGATGTCGCGGACGTCGTCCTCGATGTCGTCGACGGTCGTGTCGTCGTCGGTGACGACGTGGACGTCCGCGACGTGGGGCTGGTCGATGGGGCGGCCGATCTGGGAGAGGAGGCGGACGCGGAGGTCGCGGATGCCGTCGACGTCGGCGACGACGTTCTCCGCGATTTCGGTGGAGAGGAGGTTGTAGATCTTCCCGATGTGGTTGACGGGGTTCTTCCCGGAGGTGGCTTCCATGCTCATCGAGCGGTTCGGGGTGATGAGGCCGTTCGCGCGGTTGCCGCGGCCGACGGAGCCGTCGTCGCCCTGTTCGGCGCTGGTGCCGGTGACGGTGAGGTAGACGGAGCCCTCCTCGTAGTCGTCGGCGGTGTTGACGTGGACGGTGACGTCGCGGTCGGTGTAGTCGTCGGCGAGGGATTCGACGTACTCGCGGATACCCTCGACTTCCTGCTTGTAGGCGGCCATGTCGGGGACGTGGCGGTCGACGAGGGCGGCGGCGACGGTGACGTCGATTCGGTCGCCCTCGCGCTTGCCCATGACCTTGACGTCCTGACCGACGGCGGGGTTCTCGGCGTGGTAGGGGCCGTTGAGGTGGCGTTCGGTCTCGAGGACGAGGCGTT
This sequence comes from Halarchaeum sp., assembly GCA_042216135.1. Taxonomy (GTDB): domain Archaea; phylum Halobacteriota; class Halobacteria; order Halobacteriales; family Halobacteriaceae; genus Halarchaeum. The sequence continues at coordinate 2,583 of JBDGUG010000060.1, forward strand.
CGGTCTCGGTGAGGGGGGCGTGGCCGACGCCGAAGGAGGTGTCGTTGGCTTCGGGGACGTTCTGGACGTCCTCGCCGAAGACGTCCTGCAGGTCGCCGGACCCTTCGCCGAGGCGGACGTCGACGACGATGTCGGTTTCGAGGTCGAGCGCGGGGAAGTGCTCGCGGAGGTAGTCGCGCGCGGCTTCGAGGGCGATGGCGTCGACGGGGATGCGGTACTCGGTGCCGTCGTCGTCCTCGTAGCGCTTGGTGGCGCGGCCGACGATGAGGACGTAGATGGGCTCGACGACTTCGCCGCCGCCGAACGCGGGGGCGGCGCTCCCGGCGACGAGTTGGGTCTCGTCGGTGTTGTAGTGGAGGACTTTGCCGACGCGGTCGAGGTAGGTCCGCGCGAGGGCTTCGGAGACGTGTTCGGCGATGCCGTCGCAGATGGAGTCGGGGTGGCCGATCCCTTTCCGTTCGACGATCTCGACCGTCTCGTCCTCGACGGCGCCGCGTTCGATGGGCTGGACGCGGATGTTCCGCTCGGTCATTGTCCCCGCTTGGCCACCGGCGGTTCTATAACTTGCGGAAACCGCGCACGCGACGGTTATTACTTACAGTTATTCGAGGAGGAGGCCGAGGTAGGACGTCCGGATCTGCTCGCCCGGATCGAGGCCGAGTTCGCGCAGCACGTCGAACGCGCCCTCGCGGGCCGCCTCGATGTCCTCGCTCTCCCGCTCCACTTCGACGAACTGCCCGAGGCCCTCGACGTCGTCGAGGACGACCGTGTAGCCGTCGTACGCGAAGTAGCTCCGCTTCTTCCGAACGGTCGCCGCGGGCGAGAACCCGAGCGCCTCGAAGATGGCGCCCGCGTCCGCGCCGTCCTCGACGCCGGTCTCTATCTCCTCGCGCGCCTTCGACGAGTCGTCCACCTTCGGGCCCTTGTACGTGACGCGCGCGTCCTCGTCCTCGCCGGGCCGGGAGACGCGGCGCACCCGGAGCGCCTCGTCCGTCGCCGCGAAATCCCGGTGGGGCGCGTCGTAGTAGGTGTCCGCCTGTTCGACCGTCTCCTCCTCGCTCGCGCCGACGGACGCGAGCGCGTCCCGAACGTCCCCGTGGTCCGCGCGGACCTTCACCTCGACCTCGTACACGCCACACCGTGCGCGATGCGGCGACAAAAGCGACGCGGACCCGCCGCGACTCCGGACGCCTATAGAGCCATCCTAGCAGGGTTGATGGGGCGGCGCGCTCCACCTCAGAGTGGGATGCCCGCAGACCCCGCCGGCGAGGCGTTCGCCAAACCCGTGCCCGCGCCCGACCACGCGCTCCGAGCCGTCACCGTCCCGCAGGAGCGCGGTCCCGCCCGCTGTACGCTCTTCCCCGCTAACGTGGACGACGCAGCGCGCGTCACCACGTGGCTCTCCGCCGACGCGGACGCGCTCGTGGCGCTCGGCGACATGCGCTGACTCTCGCGGCAGAAACGTGATTCTTAAGGGTGGAACGGGAGTTCGTGTGCGTATGAGCGACCAGCCAGAGGCCGAGGCGGCCGACGAATCCGACGCCGAGGAGGCGACCGGACTCCAGGACGGCGACTTCATCAAGCTCGCGTACACCGCACGCACCGTCGAGGGCGGCGACCTCGTCGACACGACCGACGAGGACGTCGCGGAGGACGAGGGCGTCGACACCGAGGACCAGGACTTCTCCCCGCGCACGCTCGTGCTCGGCGAGGGCCACATCTTCGCGCCCGTCGAGGAGGACATCATCGGCAAGGAGGTCGGCGACACCGGTACCGTCGTCGTCGAGGCCGAGGACGCCTTCGGCGAGTACGACGACAGCCAGGTCCGCACCGTCAGCGTCGAGAAGATCCCCGAGGACGAACGCTACCCCGGCGGTCACGTCGACATCGAGGGCCAGCACGGCCACGTCGAGACCATCATCGGCGGGCGCGCCCGCGTGGACTTCAACCACATGCTCGCCGGCGAGGACATCGAGTACGAGTACGAGATCGTCGACGTCGTCGAGGACCGCGTCGAGAAGGCCCAGGGCCTCCTCGGGATGTACTTCGACGTCGAACTCGACATGCACATCGAGACGGACGAGGTCGAGGAGGAGGTCGAAGTCGAGTCCGACGAGGACGACGAGGACGCCGAACCCGAGTTCGAGACGCAGACCGTCGAGAAGGAGACGCTGTACATCGAGCAGAGCCCGCAGCTCCAGTTCAACCAGCAGTGGATGATGGGCAAGCAGCAGATCCTCCAGCAGGTCATGGACCAGCTCGACATCGACCGCGTCATCGTCCAGGAGACCATCGACGGCTCCGGCATGGGCGGTATGATGGGCGGCATGGGCGGTATGATGGGCGGCATGGGCGGCGGCGAGGACCTCGGCGACGTCGAGGACGCCCTCGAAGAGGCCGACATCGACGCCGACGAGATCGTCGACGAACTCGACGAGGAATAACGTCGTTCCTCTGGAACGACGGACTACCGAACGCGGAGCGCCGCAGGCGCGACCCGTGAGGAATAACGCGGGGCCGAGCGAGCGGCGCGAGCGAGGGCCCGCGACATACCGAGCGGCGTAGCCGCGAGGAATA
>JBDGUG010000060.1:5259-20963 GCA_042216135.1 Halarchaeum sp.
CGAGCGGCGCGAGCGAGGGCCCGCGACATACCGAGCGGCGTAGCCGCGAGGAATAGGTCGGCCCGCAGGGGCGACCGAACAGCCGAACGCGGCGCGCGACTCCCGATTCTCCCGTTCGTTCGACCGTGCAGCGTCGTCTATGCGATGTCGCGGGAGGTGTCGATGGCGACGCGGTCGCGGAGGTTGAGTTTGATGGTCTCGTCGGGGGCGCGGCCGCCGCGGAACTTCGGGACGGCGAGCGCGTTCTCGACGTCGCTGCCGCTGATGTTCGTGTTGAGGCGGAAGACGACGTCGGCCATGTGGAGGGTGGTGTCGCGGAGTTCCGGGGGGTGGGTGCCGCCGAGGGCGTGGAGGACGGCGACGCTCCCGGTGTTGTGCATGTGGTTCTGGAGTTCTGAGAGGAACGTCTCGTAGCGGGTGCGTTCGGTGCGTTCGAGTGCGTCGACGGGGTCGACGACGAGCGTCTCGGCTTCGGCGACGTTCCGGACGAGGCGGCGGCCGTTGTCGAGGGGGGCGTCGGTTCCGAGGAACTCGATGTCGGGTTCGTCGACGGGGACGCTCGTGGCGGCGAAGGCGTCGGCGACGGCGCTCTCGGTCCGGTCGGTGGTGATGTAGCGGGTGGGTCGGGGTCGGGAGAGTTCGTGGAGGAGGAGCTCGCCCTGGCTCGCGGGCGGGGATTCGAAGACGAGGACGCTCCCAGCCGGGATGCCGCCGTCGAGTCGGCGGTCGAGCACGTCGATGCCGGTCGGGAGGCGATCCACCATACGCCAGTTTGGGGGCGACTCGTTGTTAAGGGTTCGGGCCACGACGATAGCAGATTCGACTCTTTCAGGCGCTCATTCGACTCATATTCGACGTATAGTGGTGTCTGGCGATATTCCGGGTTCCGCTCGCGGGTTCGAGAGGTTCAAGGCGCCGGCGCGCGGGAGTAGTGACGATGCGCCACGACCACTTGCTCACCGCGAAACAGCTCTCGCGGGACGACATCGAGGCCGTCCTGGAGCGCGCGAGGCGGTTCGCGGACGACCCGGCCGCGCACGCGGACCGACACCCGGGCGCGCTGCTCGCGCTCTGCTTCTTCGAGCCGAGCACGCGCACGAAGATGAGCTTCGAGACGGCGGCGAAGCGCCTCGGCGGTGACGTCGTCGACATGGGGTCGGTGGAGGATTCGTCGGTGAAGAAGGGCGAGTCGCTCGCGGACACGGTGCGCGTCGTCGAGGGGTACGCGGACGGCATCGTCCTCCGACATCCGAGTCAGGGCGCGGCGCGGATGGCGAGCGAGTTCGTCGACGTTCCGCTCGTGAACGCGGGCGACGGTGCGGGCCACCACCCGAGTCAGACGCTCCTCGACCTCTACACTATCGACGAGCAGGCGGGCCTCGACGACCTGACTATCGGCGTGATGGGCGACCTGAAGTACGGGCGGACGGTCCACTCGCTGGCGCACGCGCTCACGAACTTCGACGCCCGTCAGCACTTCATCAGCCCGGAGAGCCTCCGCTTGCCGCGCTCGGTTCGCTACGACCTGCACGAGGCGGGCGCGAACGTCCGCGAGCACGAGAACCTGGAGGCGGTCCTCCCGCAACTCGACGTCCTCTACGTGACGCGCATCCAGCGCGAGCGCTTCCCGGACGAGGACGAGTACGAGAAGGTCGCGGGCCAGTACCGCATCGACGCGGACACGCTCGCGGACGCGGCGGACGACCTCGCGGTGATGCACCCGCTCCCGCGCGTGGACGAAATCGACCCGGAGGTGGACGCGTTGCCGAACGCGACCTACTTCGAGCAGGCGCACAACGGCGTTCCGGTCCGGATGGCGCTGCTCGACATCCTCCTCGACGGAGGTGACGGCGAATGAAGGACACCGAACTCCGCGTCTCGAAGATCAGCAGCGGCACCGTCATCGACCACGTTCCCGCGGGCGAGGCCTTGCACGTCCTCGCGATTCTCGGCATCAACGGGAGCGGCGGGGAGACGGTCAGCCTCGGGATGAACGTCCCGAGCGACCGGATGGGAGAGAAGGACATCGTGAAGGTCGAGGGCCGGGAGATGAGCCAGGCCGAACTCGACGTCCTCTCGCTCATCGCGCCGGACGCGACGGTGAACATCGTCCGCGACTACGACGTCGTGGAGAAGAAACAGATCGCGCCCCCGGAGTCGGTGTCGGGGCTGCTGTCGTGTCCGAACCGTCACTGCATCACGAACGCGGGCGAGCCGGTGGAGACGCGCTTCGACGTCATCGACGCGGGCGTGCGCTGTGCGTACTGCGAGACTATCGTCCGCGAGGACATCACCGACCACCTCGCGGTCTAGGCGATGCCGAAAACGTATAGTGGCCGAACGACGTGGTGTCAGTTATGCGAACTTCCGTCAAGCTCGCCCTGGCACTGGTCCTGATCGTCCTCGTCTACAAGCTCGTCGCGTCCGGCGGCGCCGACGAGGGCGAAATCGACCGCATCGACTAGACGACCACTCTTCTCCGCGGATCCGCGAAGCGGTCCCTTTACGCGACTCGCACGCGAACCCGCGTCCATGTACGGCGTCGTCACGCGGAACGCCGAGGAACTCGAGTGGCCGGAGTTCGACGTCGCGCTCTACGAGGTGAAGGGCGTGAGCGGCCAGCACGTCGACCCGGTCCCCGGCGCGCGCAACGCCGTGGCCTGCTTCGGGGACACCGCCACCGTCGGCACCGACCCCGAACTCGCGCCCGTCGACGGGGACGGTCGGCGCGCGACGAAGGACCATCCCGACTTCGACTGGGGCTACGTCTGTCCGAGCGCGGAGAGCTACCGCAAGGGCCTGTTGGAGGTCGTGGAGGCGTGCGTGCGCGCGAGCGACGACGTCCACCTCGACGAGGTCCGCTTCCCGGACGCCGACTTCTGTCGCTGCGAGCGCTGCGAGGCCGCGTATCGGGACAGCGAGCACGACGACTGGCGCGAGTGGCGCGCCGCCCAACTCACCGACTTCGTCGCGGACGTCCGCGAGCGCGTGCCGGGGACGCTCTCGCTCAGCGTCCACCCCGACCCCTACCCGGGCCACCTCGACCGGCGCTCCGGAATCGACCTCGAACGGCTCGCGCCGCTCGTGGACGAGTTCGTCGTTCCCCTCTACGACACGACGTACGAGACGACGTACTGGCTGGAGAGCCTCGCGTCCGGGTTCGCGGACCGCCTCGACGAGGTGGGTGACGTCCGCCTCGGAGTCGAGTTGTACGCCGCGGACCCGGCGGTGGACGCGCTCGCCGACGCGGCCGAACTCGCGGACGCGTACGCGGACGACGTCTTCTTCGGCTATCACGCGGGGAACGCCCGCGCCGTCCTCCGCCGCTGGGACGCGGAGGCCCGCGAGGGCGTCGAGTGGGGCGCCTGAACGCAAGTATTTCCGCTACCTGCGACGGTCGCTGGCGGACGGTCCGCGATGAGACGCCGTCTCCCGGCCGCTCCGCTCGGATCGCTCTCCTCGCGGCCGTCACGGGTCGCCGCACCGTTCGCTCGCTCCGATGGACCGTAACCCACGGGGGACGTCGTGGGAGACAACGAGGTATCTCTCAACATGGCGACGCGAACGAGGGAGGCGTCCTTCCTCGACAACCTCAGAGACCTGCGGTATCGAGAGCTGTTGATGACCGTCGCGACGCTCGCGGTGTTCGCGGGCGCCGTCCTCCTCTTCCCCGGATCGGACGCCGTGACGAAGGGCATCCAGAACGACGTGACGCTCCCGCTGTTCGCGTTCCTGCTCGTCGTCGCGGTGTTCGCCGGCGCGGTGAAGGGCGCCATCGGGTTCGGGTACGCGCTCATCACGACGCCCATCTTCGCGTCCGTCGTCGACCCGACGATGGCCGTCGTCGTGCTCGCCATCCCGCCGTGGATGATAAACGTCTTCCAGGTCGGCGAGACGAACACCGGCCTCGAATATATCCGCCGGGAGTGGCAGCTCGTCGCGCTCGCGCTCGTCGGGAGTATCGTCGGCGTCTACGCGCTCGCGACGTTCGCCACCGGCCCGCTCGTCCCGTTCGTCATCGGCGTCGTCCTCCTCGGCTACGCCGCCTATCAGGTCGCGACGTCCTTCGTCGTCGTCGAGGGCGCACACCACCCCGTCCTCCTCGGCGCGTTCGGCCTCCTCGAAGGGTTCTTCCTCGCCGTCGCGAACCTCGGCCCGCTCCTCCCCGCCTACCTCCACACGTTCGAGCGCGACCGCGAGCGCTACATCGGCGGCCTCTCGATGGTCTTCACCGTCGTCTTCACCGCGCGCATCGTCCAGATGGCCTTCTTCACCGACCTCCTCACCACCTATCGGCTCTGGCTCGGCTGTGCGCTCGCCGTCGTGACGCTCGTCGGCCTGCTCGCCGGCACCGCGCTCCGCCGCGTCGGCTTCGACGAGACGCGCTTCGACTGGATCGTCACCGCGATGCTCGTCGTCATCGGTCTGAACATCCTCCGGAAGACCGGTCCCGCGGTCCTCACCCGGATCTTCGGCTGACGCCGAATCGGGGCGTTTTTGCGTGGTCCACGTCCTCCTTCGAGTATGAGCTTCGAAGAAGGCGACGCGGTCGTCCTGCACGACGAGCACAGCGAGTTCGACGGCGAAGAGGGCGAGATCACGCAGAAGGTCGAGACGATGTTCGGCGACGCGAACTACACCGTCTCCTTCGAGGACGGCCAGGAGCAGGGCGTCCCCGAGGACAACCTCGAAGCCGCCGAATAACGCGACGACCAACGGGAGTCGCGAGACTACCGAGCGGGGAGCCATGCGAGACCGCAGGTCTCGCGTGTCCGTGCGGGCGACTCGCGGGTCGCCCGCACGACGATAGCCACCCGTGAGGCATAACGCGACGACCAACGGGAGTCGCGGAGAAGTGCGCTTTTCTCCCTGCAACACCTCTTCGCTAGCGTGAGCGTTCCCTTCCACTACATCGACTTGCGGACGTTCTGTTACGATACGGAGGACGAGAAGCGCGTCGAGGCGGCTATCCGCCACTTCCTCCCGGAGGACTTCGAGGTGTCGCGCGTGGAGGCCACGGGCCACCACGGGGACCGCATCGTCGTGTTGTCGGCGCGCGTGGAGAACGCGGACGGGATGCGCCACGTCCTCGAACGCCTCCGGGAGGGCGCGGACGTGACGCGACTGCGCGAGGAGTTGGACGAGCGCGTGAACGAGAACAACGCGTTCATGGCGCACCTGGACAAGCAGGCGGCCTATCAGGGGTCGGCGGAACTCGGGGAGGGAATCTCGTTCCGGGCGAAGGTGGAGGCGTATCCGGCGACCCGCGAGGCGGCGGTGGAGAACGCCCGCGAAGCGCTCTAGATCAGCCCGACCACTCGCCGCCGACGTCGCCCGCGACGTTCTCGCGCCACGCCTCGAAGGCCTCCTTGCACGACGCGCGCTCCTCGATGTGGTCCATGAATCCCGCGCCGCCGTCCTCGACGTCGGCGCCGCACCACGGGCAGACCTCGGGGTGATCCCAGTCGACCTCTTTCGGCGAGATGTCGCTCATAGCGTGATCCTTCGCGCGCGTTCGCCATAAGCCCCACCGGCGCCCCGAACCGCACGCGTTTTACCGGCGGGCGGTCGTACGCGAGGATATGTACGAGGCGGTCACGGCGACGCCGGACGGCGAGAGCACGGTCCGTCGGTTCGCCGCGACGGCCGCCAGACAGGGCTACGACGGACTCGTCGTCCGGAACGCTCCGTCCGCCGATCCGGCGTTCGACGCCGCGGCCGTCGCCGACGAGTTCGGCGTGGACGCCGTGGACGCGCGCGTGCTCGTCGGCGACGACCCGACGGACGTGAGCGGGCGCGTGAAGAGCGCTCGCGACGCGTGCACGCTCCTGCTCGTCCGTGGCGGGTCGCCCGAACTCAACCGCTTCGCCGCGGAAGAGGAGCGCGCGGACGTGCTCTCGAAGCCGATGGCGGGCCGCGGGGACGTGAACCACGTCGTCGTGCGCGCCGCCGCGGACCACGGCGTCCGCATCGAGTTCGACCTCGCGGCCGTCCTGCGCGAGTCCGGCGGGCCGCGCGTGCAGGCGCTCCGCGACCTGCGGAAGCTACGCGAGCTAGTCGAGCAGTACGACGCGCCGTACGTCGTCACCGGCGGGCCCGCGAGCCACCTCGAACTCCGCGCGCCCCGTGACATCCGCGCCGTCGGCGAGGCCGTCGGCTTCGACGGCGATCAGATCGAGGCCGGCCTCGCCGAGTGGGGCGCGCTCGCGGCGCGGAACCGCCACCGACGCGACCCGGACTTCGTCGCGCCCGGCGTCGAACGCGGCCCCTACGAGGACGAACGATGAAGCACCTCCCGAAGCACCTGCGGCCGCGCTGGCGCTACCTCTTCGTCGGCATCGAGGCGTGGCCGGACGCGGACGTCGACCGCCGGGACTTCCAGCGGAGCGTCTGGTTCGCCGCGCAGAACCTCCTCGGGGACGTCGCGAGCGCGGACGCGGACCTGCGCGTGATGGCCTACGAGTTCGGCGACGGCGAGGGCGAAGCAGTCGTGCGGGCGCGCCGCGAGCACGTCTCGGAGGCGCGCGCGGCGCTCGCGTGCGTGAGCGCGGTGCGCGACGACCCGGTGGGCGTCCACGTACGAGGCGTCTCGGGCACGGTCCGTGCCGGTGAGGAAAGGTATTTAGGACGAGAGGGCCACGATTCGGTAGAGGAAGACGTCGTGTTCAGGAACGCCACCCGACGGGCCGTCGGCCGTGACGGCCTCGTCGACGTCGACGTCGGCGGTGGCTTCGTGGGCGCGACTCGCTCTGATCTGGAGTGACACAACATGCAGGGTCAAGCCCAACAGCAGGCGTACGACCGAGGTATCACTATCTTCTCGCCGGACGGCCGACTCTACCAGGTCGAGTACGCGCGTGAAGCCGTCAAGCGCGGCTCGGCGTCCATCGGCGTTCGCGCGAAGGACGGCGTCGCGTTCGTCGTCGACAAGCGCATCCGCTCCCCCCTGATGGAGGAGACGAGCGTCGAGAAGATTCACAAGGCCGACGACCACATCGGCATCGCGTCCGCCGGTCACGTCGCCGACGCGCGTCAGCTCATCGACTTCGCGCGCCGCGACGCGCAGGTCAACCGCGTGCGCTACGACGAGCCCATCGGCGTCGAAGGCCTCACGAAGGACATCACCGACCACATCCAGCAGTACACGCAGGTCGGGGGCGCGCGCCCGTTCGGCGTCGCGCTCATCATCGGCGGCATCGAGAACGGCGAACCCCGCCTCTACGAGACGGACCCGTCCGGCACGCCGAACGAGTGGAAGGCGCTCGCCATCGGCTCCGGCCGCGACGACATCCAGCAGCACCTCGAGGACAACTACAGCGAGGAACTCGCTCTCGACGAGGCCGTCGGCCTCGCGCTCACCGGCCTCGGGCAGACCCACGAGGAAGGCCTCACCCCGAAGGGCCTCGGCGTCGCCACCGTCGACGCGGAGACGGAGAGCTTCATCGAACTCACCGACGACGAGATCGAGGAGTACCTCGTCGCCAACGACCTGCTCGCCGACGAGGACGAGGACGGCGAGGACGAGTCCGCGGAGTAACGACCAACCCCGTCCGGCCGCCTCGGCCGCCGATTCTCACCCGTTTTCGCTCGACCAGCCGTGCGCTCGCGCGTTCGCTCGCCGCTCGCGCGTTCCGTCGTCGCGATGCGACGACGTGCCGGAAAGGCCTTTCACTCCCCCCGTCCAAGCCGGTGGTATGATATCTCTCGACGAGGCCGTGACGGCTCGCCTGGAGTCCCACGGGGAGCGCTTCGAGGTGCTCATCGATCCGGACGCGGCGCTCGCGATGAAGCGCGGGGAGTTCGACGGCGAACTCGAGGACGTCATCGCGGCTCGCGACGTCTTCGAGAACGCCTCGCGCGGGGACCGGCCCGCCGAGGCCGACTTGGAGGAGGTGTTCGGGACGACCGACCCGATGGAGATAATCCCGGAAGTCGTCGAGCGCGGGGAGATACAGATCACGGCCGAGCAGCGAAAGGAGATGCAGGAGCGAAAGCGAAAACAGCTCGTCAACACCATCGCGCGCAACGCCGTGAACCCGCAGATGGACAACGCGCCGCATCCGCCCGAGCGCATCGAGTCCGCCCTGGAGCAGGCGGGGTTCACCGTCGACCCGATGGAGCCGGTGGAGTCGCAGGTGGACGACGCCCTCGACGCGCTCCGGCCCGTCATCCCCATCCGCTTCGAGGAGGTGACGGTGGCGGTCCAACTGCCCGCGGAGCACGCGGGCTCCGGGCAGGCGCAGGTCCGCGAGTTCGGCGAACTCGAACGCGAGGAGTGGCAGTCTGATGGCTCCTGGGTCGGCGTGCTGACGTTCCCTGCGGGGATGCGAAACGACCTCTACGACCTCGTCGCGGAGCTCACGAGCGGCGAGGGCGAGACGCGCGTCATCAAGGACAAGGACGATATCAACACGCGCTGACGGGACTATCCCTTCCGGAAGCCGACGAGGAAACCGCCGGTGAAGCCGGCGGAGACGGAGAGCGTGGAGAGGATGGTCATCAGCCACGAGGGCGGGGTCTGGGCGGCGGCGTCCTGGCTCGCCTGCACGAGGCCGGCGGTGAGTCGGTCCCACTTGACGGTGAGGATGCCGCGCGATTCGAGGAACGCGAAGAGCGCGAGCTCGATGCCGACGAGCACCGCGATGAGCTTCGCGACCTTCTTCGCGGCGAACCCGACGATGCCGCCGATGACGGCCCCGGAGCCGAGTTGCAGGCCGAGTTGCTGGGGGTTGATGTCGAAGGCCATGGGGGAGGGTGGGCGGCGGCGGGCAAGACTCTTGTGGAGGCGCGAGCGCGGTGTGCGGCATCGAAACGCATTTCCCCGCGATTCCGGTAGGTTCGTCCGATGAGCCAGGGTCTGAGAGGGACGGTCGGGTCGCTGCTCGCGGCGGCGCGACTCGGGAAGTTCCTCTCCGTCGGGGTGTGTGGCGCCCTCATCGACAACGCCGTGCTCTTCCTCCTCGTGGAGTTCGCCGCGCTCCCGCCCGTCGCCGGCGGTGCCGTCTCGAAGGAGCTCTCCATCGTCACGATGTTCCTGATCAACGACCGCTGGACGTTCCCCGAGTTCGACGGCGGCGGGAGCGTCTGGCGGCGCCTCGTCCGCTCGAACGTCCTCCGTCTCGGCGGTCTGGCGGTCGGTCTCGGGACGCTCTACGTCCTGAACACCTACTTCGGCGTCTGGTACATCGCGGCGAACGTCATCGGTATCGGCGTCGGGTTCGTCGTGAACTACGTCGCTGAGAGCATCTTCACGTGGCGCGTCCACGACTAGACGGGGGCGGCGAGCGGGCCACGGATTGGGCTTAAGTGGATTCGGGCCGTACGCGCGTACGAGTGACAGGCGCACCCAACGGTTCGGCGGTCGTCGCGAAGCGCGTCGACGACGGCACGCCGAACACGGACGAAATCCGCGCGCTCGTCCGCGCCGCCGGCTACGAGGTGGCGGGCGAGGTGACGCAGAGCCGCACGGCCGACCCCGCGCTCCAGCTGGGCGAGGGGAAGGTCGCGGAGTTGGCGGAGGCGGTCGCAGCGACGGGCGCGACCACCGTCGTCTTCGACAACCGACTCGGCCCCTACCAGCGGTTCAATCTCGGCGACCACCTCCCGGACGGCGTCGAGGTGATGGATCGGTTCACGCTCATCCTCGAGATATTCGGGCAGCGCGCGCAGACGCGGAAGGCCCAACTCCAGGTCGAACTCGCGGAACTCCGGTACGAACTCCCGCGCGCGGAGGCGAAGGCGAGTCTGGCGAAGCGCGACGAGCGCCCGGGCTTCATGGGGCTCGGTGAGTACGACGAGTCGCGCGAGAAGGACATCAAGGCCCAGATTTCGCGCATCCGCGACGAGCTCGAATCCATCGAGACGACCGAGCGCCAGCGACGCGAGCGCCGCCGCGAGTCCGGGTTCGACCTCGTGGCGCTCGCGGGATACACGAGCGCGGGGAAGTCGACGCTGATGCGTGCGCTCGCCGAGGATCTGGATCTGGACGAGAACGATGACCTGCATCCGGACCTCGACACGACGGCGGAGTCCCGCGACGAGTTGTTCACGACGCTCGGGACGACGACGCGCCGGATGGCCGTGGACGGCCGAGACGTCCTCCTCACCGACACGGTCGGATTCATAAGCGACCTGCCGCACTGGCTCGTGGAGTCGTTCAAGTCCACGCTCGACTCGGTCTATCAGGCCGACCTCGTCCTGCTCGTCGTGGACGCGAGCGAGCCGGTGGAGGCGATACGGGAGAAACTCGCGACCTCTCACGACACGCTCTACGAGCGCAACGAGGCGCCCATCGTCACGGTGTTCAACAAGACGGATCGGGTGCCCGAGGACGAACTGGCCGAGAAGCGCGAAGCGCTCTCCGCGCTCGCGCCGAACCCGGTCGCCGTGAGCGCCGTCGAGGCGCTGGGACTGGACGACCTCCGCGAGCGCGTGAAGGCGTCGCTCCCGGTTCGGGAGCGCGAGCGCCTCGTCCTCCCGATGACGGACGAGACGATGAGCGTCGTCTCGTGGGTGCACGACAACGCGCACGTCGAGGACGTCACGTACGGCGACGAGGAGGTCGTCCTCGAGTTCGAGGCGCGCCCGAAGGTCGTCGAGCAGTCCCGCTCGAAGGCGAGCGACCTCGCCTCCGCCTGAGAAGACATACAATACCCCCCGCCGTAGCGCGGGTATGCGGACTCCGATTCCGGAGCGGATCGCCGCGCCCTATCTCGACTTCGAGGTGTCGCGGTTCCTCCTCCTCGTGGTGAACGCCGTCGGCATCCTCGTCGGACTGAACTTCTACCTCCCGCAGATGCGTGAGACCCTCGTGCTCGTCTGGCCGCTCGTCATCGACAGCCCGCTCTCCCTGTTCTGGATGACGGCGAGCCTCCTCACCCTCTGGGGCGTGGGCCGGCATCGCTATCCCGCCTCGCCGTTCCTCGACACGCTCACGACGGTGGCGTTCGCGTCGATGGTGAAGTACGGCGTCTGGACGGCGTTCACGCTCAACTACTACTTCGCGCTCTACTATCCGGACGTCTGGAGTTACTGGGGCATCCTCTTCACGCACCTCGTGATGGTCGGGGAGGCGTTCCTCCTCCCCTACTACGGCCGCACGAGCAAGTTCGCGCTCGCGGTCACGGCGCTCTGGTTCGCCGCGAACGACGTCGCGGACTACGCGTTCGGCCTCTACCCGCACCTGCGCGCGTCCTCGCCCGGCCCGCTCCCGTGGGTGACGCCACTGCTCTCGCTCGGCGCGCTCGCGCTCGCGTGGTACTGCCTCGACGGCGGCCGGGACGACCCGGCGACGGTCTAGAGGGCGCGTTTCTCCTTCTCGACGACGCGCACGTCCTCGATGGCGGTCTGCGGGTACTGGCCGTCCGCGTCCTTCTCGGCCGCTTTGACCATGTCCCAGACGACGTTCAACCCCGTAGTCACGCCTTCGAGGGCTTCCATCTCACAGCCGGTCTTCCCGGTGGTCTCCACGGCGACGTCGAGGGTCACGCCGTCCTCGCCGACCGAGAAGTCGGTCTCGACGTTCGTTATCGGTATCTGGTGGCACATCGGAATGGTCTCCCACGTGTGCTTGACGGCCTGTATCGCGCCGACGCGCGCCGTCGCGAGCACGTCCCCCTTCCCGATTTCGTCCGCGCGGATCGCCGCGACCGTCGATTCGGTGAGGCGGATGCGTCCGCGCGCGACGGCGCGCCGCGCGGTGTCGGGCTTGTCGCCGACGTCGACCATCTGCACGTCGCCGTCCTCGGTGGTGTGAGTGAGGTCGTCGCTCATCGCTCCCCCCAGAGCGCGCGCGGAATCTCGGCGAGCAGGTCGGACGCGAGCAGGCCGTAGCCGTTCTCCTCGACGACGGCGTCCCCGGCGCGACCGTTCGCGTACGCGGCGATGGACGCGGCCTCGACGGGGTCCTGCGTGGACGCGAGCGCGCCCGTGATGCCCGCGAGGACGTCCCCGGTGCCGCCGACGGTCATGCCGGGGTTGCCCGTGCGGTTCACGCGCGTCGTCTCGCCGTCGGAGACGACGTCGTACGCGCCCTTCACGAGGAGCGTCACGTCGAGGTCCGCGGCGAACTCGGAGACGAGCGTCGCGCGCTCCGCCCAGTCCTCGCGGCGCGGCCCGCCCATCGCGGCGAGTTCGCCCTGGTGGGGCGTGCAGACGAGGGCCGCGTCGGTGTCCACGTCGGGGACGACCTGGAGGGCGTCCGCGTCCACCACCGCGGTCCCGTCGTAGTCGGCGAGGAACGCCCGCACGGCGTCGAGCGTGTCGTCGTCGTCACCGAGGCCCGGCCCGAGGACGACGACGTCGCGGCCCTCGGCGTCCGCGAGCAGGTTCTCGACGTGCCGCGGACGCAAGCGGTCGCCCGCGTACGGTTCGACGATGAGGTCCTCCGCGTAGCCCTGGACGGTCTCCGCTATCGTCTCCGGGCACGCGACGTACGCGAGGTCCGCGCCCGCGCGGAGCGCCGCCTGCGCGCAGAGCGCCGGCGCGCCCGTGTACGGGCCGCCGCCGACGACCATCACGCGCCCGAAGTCGCCCTTGTGCGCCTGCGGGTCCCGCGAGAGCGACAGGAGGTCGCCGGGGCCGACGAACCGCTCGGCGGCCGCGGGGATGCCGATGTCCGCCACCGTCACGTCCTCGCGCCCCTCCAGTCCGGGCTTCAGGTCGTGGAAGGTGACGATTCGGTCGGCCTCGACGGCGACGTCAGCTACCGCGCCCGTGTCGGCGTCCATCCCCGACGGGACGTCCACCGACACGACCGTCGCGTCCGCCTCGTTCGCCGCGACGATGGCGGAGCGTTCGGGTTCGCGGGGCGCGCCCGTCACGCCCGTCCCGAGCACGCCGTCCACGATCAGGTCCGGGTCGCCGACGTCCAACGCCTGCGAGTCCAGCGCTCGCTCCGCCGGAATCTCCGCCTCCCGCAGGGCGTCCCAGTTCTCCCGCGCGATGTCGGTCGTGATGGTCTCCGGACGCCCGAGGAGGCGGACGGACACCTCGTACTCGTCGAGGAAGCGCGCCGCGACGAACGCGTCCCCGCCGTTGTTCCCGCGGCCGGCGAGCACGACCACCTCGTCGCCCTCGTCCGCGCGCGCCCGCACCGCGCGCGCCACCGCGTTCCCGCTCGACTCCATCAGCTGTTTCGTCGACACGCCGAGCGCGGCCGCGTTCCGGTCCACGGCCGCCATGCGTGCTGCGGAGATAGTCACGTATTCGAGTTCGGCCGAACCGCCCTAAAACATTGGCGCCCCCCGATGCCCGCGCCTGCCGGCCGCTGCTCGTGGGCGCGCGCCATCCGCGCGGCGCGGCCGCCGGTTCAGCGCCGAATCTCGAACGTCTCGACGCCCTCGGGGTTCTCGTAGGTCACGTCCACGTCCTGGACGGTGGCGGCGGGGCTGCCGTCGCGGCACCACTCGACCATCGACTCGACGGCGTCCGACGGCCCCTCGAAGACCGCCTCGACTCGGCCGTCGTCGAGGTTGCGCACCCAGCCGCCGACGCCGTGTTCGCCCGCTCGCTCGCGCGTCGTCGCCCGGTAGTAGACGCCCTGGACGGTGCCGCTGACGAAGACGTGCGCGCGCGTTCGCTCGCTCATGCCCGAGAGTTCGGCCGCCGCCGCCCTAAAAGTTCGCTACGCGCCCGTCCGGAGGTGGTGGAAGACGTACGTCTGGGTGTACCCGGCGTTGGGACCGAAGCGCTCGCGGATGGCGCGGGACGTCTCGGCGTAGGAGTCGCGCGCGCAGTCCGGATAGTGCTCTTCGATGGCGGACTGGATCCACGTGTCGAGCGGGACGGCGTCGAGGTGGCCGAGCGAGAAGAGCGCGACGCAGTCCGCGACCTTGTCACCGGCGCCGACGAACCCCTTGAGGGCTTCGCGGGCCGCTTCGAGGCCGTCGCGGCGGACGTCCGCCTCGGTGAGGTCGCCGCTCGCGACGAGTTCGGCGCTCCGCTTGACGTAGGGGGCGCGGTAGCCGAGGCCGAGTTCGCGGAGGTCCGCTTCGGTCGCGGCCGCGAGGGCGTCGGGCGTGGGCGTGGCGCGATACGTCCGACCGTCGGCCGTGACCGACTCGCCGTACGCCTCGCGGAGGCTGGCCTGCATCTCGAAGATGCGTTCGACGCGCATCTGCGCGGAGCAGATGAAGGAGACGAGACAGCCGAAGAAGGGGTCGTCGACGATTCGCATTCCGGCGTGACGCTCGTACGCGTCCGCGACGAGCGGGTCGTCCGCGGCGGCGTCGCGGATCGCGGGCAGGTCGTCGTCGAGGCGCAGGAGCTCGTGGAGGAGGGGGTCGGCGTCCGTGGTGCTCTCCCACTCGATGGCGTCGTCGCGTCGTCGCGCGCGCACCACGTCGCCGTCGACGACGGTGCTGTACCAGGCGTCCGGGTCCGGTGCGGTGGCGTACGTCTCGCCGTCGTCGCGCGTCCAGAGGTAGGTCTGTCCGCTCTCGATGGTCGTCGCGAGGTCGAGGCCGCCATCGAGGCCGTCGAGTGGGATCGAGCCCGTTCGCATCACGTCCGGTTCGCGGCGCGCGCGCCAAAGCGTGTCGGTGTGGCCGTCGCTCTCGGGAGTGCTCGACGTGGTCGGGCCGGCGCGGTCGCTACGCGGTTAGGTACGGTGCTCGAACGCGCGTTCGAGGTCTCAGTCGGCCTGGGCCGCGACTTTCTCCGTGCTCGTCTCGGAGTCCATCGTGGACGTGATGCCGTCGGCCAGGGCGAAAACAGCCGCCTTGTGGTCGGTCTTCGACTTGTGGATCGATGTCGGTCGGATTCCCAGTTCCTCGTACTCGTCGAGCGCCAGCGAAACGTCGCCTTCGCGCTCGGCGTAGTAGTTGCCTACCTCTGCGAGAAGCCCGTGAAGGTGGATGAGCTCCTGTTTCTTCATGACAGGACTCTCTATCGCCCGGAGGGTTATAGTATTATCTTGATAACCGTTGCCACACAGTCTCTCGGGCGCTGTCACGTCCGAATACGAGATCACGCCGGGTCTGAAACGCTTTTACGCGACCGTCGAATAATATTCGCCCATGGGATACGACGAGAACCTCGACCGCGCGATGGCCGAGTCGTCGGAGCGACAGGCCGAAGCGTCGCGCTTCGACGTCCCCGACCCGGCGGTCCGAACGGAGGGGAACTTCACCGTCTACGAGAACTTCCAGGCGACGCTCGAACGCCTCGACCGGAGCCAGCGTCACGTCCTCCAGTTCATCCAGAACGACCTCGGAACGGCCGCTCAGATCGACGAGAACGGTCGCGCGCGCCTCACCGGGGACTTCTCGCAGGACCGCATCGCGGAGGCGCTCGACGAGTACGTCGACACGTACGTCACCTGCCCCGAGTGCGGACTCCCGGACACCAAACTCGTCCACCGCGACGACGTCACCGAGTTGAAGTGCGACGCCTGCGGCGCGCGCACCTCGCTCCCCTAGGACTGTAGCTGTTTCAGATTCTGCAGGTCGCGTTCCGTCCGCATGAACTCGCTCGTCCGATAGGTCGCCCCGCAGTCAGGGCAGTCGAAGTTCTTCTCCGGCGTCGGGAGGTCTGTCGGCGTCTCTTCCCAGTGCTTGCTGCAGTCGGGGCAGAGCAACTGAACGTAGGCCTCGTTCGGCATACCTCACCCGTGCACCGGCCGACGAAAAAAGGTTACTGGCGGGCGGCGTCAGTAGTAGCCGTCGTCGCCGACGAGTTCGAACAGCTCGTCGTACTGGTCGGGG
>JBDGUG010000005.1:0-2127 GCA_042216135.1 Halarchaeum sp.
CCTCGACGAGGGCGTGGACGTCCCGGACGCGAACGTCGCCGTCGTCTTCGCCGGCAGCGGGAGCGAGCGCGAGTTCACGCAGCGTCTCGGACGCGTCCTCCGCCCGAAGGACGACGGCGGGCGCGCGACGCTCTACGAACTCGTGAGCGCCGACACCGCGGAGGAGCGCGTCGCCGACAGACGCCGATAGCGCCGGCGCGCTCGCGCACCGGTGGTGCGGCCGACGCTACTCGACGTCCTCGATGGCGACGTCGAGCGAGAGGTTCTTGAAGTCGTTCGGGCCGACGTCCTCGTAGTCGAACCGGTAGCTCTCGACGGCGTGCGGGTCGAGCGCGACGTCGCGGCGGCGCGTCCGGGCCGCCCCGTCTATCGTCGGCGTGACGACGAGCGTGCCCGTGTGGTGGGCGTCGCCGACGTTCACGACGCTCGCGGTGACGACGAGGTGGTCGTCGATGGTGAACTCCCTGCTCGCGACGACGAGCGGGTCCGACTCGCCGCCGCCTCCGCACCCGGCGAGCGCGCCGAGCGAGACTGCGGCGCCGGCCCGGAGGAACGTCCGTCGGTCCATACGTCCTCACTCCCGTTCACGGGTCTTTTATCCGCCGGTCGCGAACGGACCGTCGTGCTCACGAAGGACCTCCTGCGGGTGTCGCGCGCCGGGGGCGGCTATCGGCCGCGCTTCGCCACCGGCGAGTCGGCGCGCGCGCTCGCGGGACGCGTCCTCGACACCTATCGCGACGCCGTCGGCGGGGACCGCGCCGCCCTCGACGAGGCGCTCACTGCCCTCGAACGCGACAGCCCGGACTTCAAGCTCGTTCGCGGGTTCGCGAAACTCGTCGAGCGCGACGCCGCCTTCGAGGTGCGCGCCCCGCTCGACCCCTCGCTCGCGCGCCGCGTCGCGTTCGCCGCCGCGGAGGACGTCGGCGTCGTCACCGACGCGGAGCGGAATCGCGCGCTCGCGGACGCGGCGGACCGCCTCGACGCCACCCCGGAGGACGTCGCGACCAGCCTCTACGCCGACCGGGAGTCCCGCGAGGTGCTCGTCGACGTGGACGCGCGCTGGGACGCCGCTGCGCTCTGCGACCAGTACAACCTCTCGCTCGCGCAGACCGCGCTCTTCGACGCCACCGAGGTCCGCGTCCGCACCGACGACCCGCGCTCGCTCGTGCTCGCGATCAAACGCCTCGGACTCCTCTACGAGATAGCGCCCGTCGAGGGCGTCGGGCGCGAAGTCGTCCTGACCGGCCCGGACGCGCTCTTCCGCCGCACGCGCCGGTACGGCACGCGCTTCGCGCGCGTCCTCCGCGCCGTCGTCTCGCGCGACGACTGGCGCCTCGACGCCACCATCGACGACCGGGGCACCGAGCGCACGATGGTGCTCTCCGACGACGACCCGCTCTGCGTCCCGGACGCCGACCCCGTCACGGACGTCGAGTACGACAGCGGCGTCGAACGCGAGTTCGCCGCGCGCTTCGAATCGCTCGACCTCGACTGGACGCTCGTGCGCGAACCCGACCTGCTCGACGCCGGCGAACGCCTGATGGTGCCGGACTTCGCGTTCGACTACGACTACGCCGACGAGCGCGTCTACTTCGAGATCATGGGGTTCTGGACGCCCGAGTACGTCGAGAAGAAACTCGAACAGTTGGAAGCGACCGACGTCGAACTCGTCGTCGCCGTCGACGAGTCGCTCGGCGTGAGCGAGGACGTCGCCGTGCGCGACCACCGCGTCGTCCCCTACACCGGATCGGTGCGCGTGAAGGACGTCGTGGACGTCCTCCGCGACTTCGAGGCCGAGTTCCGCGCGGACGCCGCCGCCGGCCTCCCCGACCGACTCGAACCCGACGCGGACGTCGTCACCCTCGACGCCCTCGCCGACGAGCACGGCGTCCCCGTCGAGACGGTCGAATCCCGCGAGTTCCCCGACCACGCTCGCGTCGGCCGCACGCTCGTCCGCCCCGCCGTCCTCGACGAACTCGCCGACGAACTCGCAGACGGCATGTCGCTCGCCGACGCCGAAGCCGTCCTCGACGACCACGGCCTCAGCGAGACGAGCGCCGTGCTCGCCCGCCTCGGCTATCGGGTCGAGTGGGAGGGCCTCGCTGGCGGCGTCGTCCGGGAGCGATA
>JBDGUG010000005.1:2227-20524 GCA_042216135.1 Halarchaeum sp.
TCGGCTATCGGGTCGAGTGGGAGGGCCTCGCTGGCGGCGTCGTCCGGGAGCGATAGCGACGGACGACGGAACGGCGAGCGGCGACGGAAGCGCCGCGAGCGGCGTCGTCCGGGAGCGATAACTCGGTCTAGAGGTCGCGCCGTCGGCCCTTCGGGATCATCGAGCGCAGTTCGCCGTGCAGGTAGAGGCCGACGCCGAGCGGTTCGACGTCGTCGGCCGAGCGGCTCGCGACTCCGTCGTCGTCGCTCGCTCTCTTCGCGGTCTCACTGCGGTCGACCGCGTGGGCTGCGATCAGGTACCCCCAGTCGCCGTCCCACTCGACGTCGCGGTCCTCGCCGGCGACGAACGCCAGTGACTCCTCGGCGTCGAGGACGACGACGTTCTCGGTGGCGTGGCGGCCGAAGCGCTGGGCGGCGTTCGTCGTGGGCTTCCAGTGCTCTTGGCGCGTCCGCAGGAACGTCATCCCGACCGACTCCACGGCGAGGCCGTCGGGGACGTCCGAGGCGGACACCCAGATCTTTCCCGCGCCCTTCTCCCAGAACGTGTAGTCGGCGAAGACGTCGCGGGGGACGCCGAAGCGCTCCTCCCAGTAGTCGAGGACCTCCGCGCGCGTCGGGCGCCCCTCGACGGCTCGCTCCTCGGGGCTCGCGGGGAGGCGCTCGAATCGGTGGCTGACGTTCTCGCTCATCGGTCCACCTCCAGTTTCGCGCAGAAGAACCCGCCCGTGTCGTTCTGGTGCGGGTAGAAGCGCCGTGCCTTCGCGAGCGACTCGTCGTACGTCTCGCCGTCCCACTCGGTGAGACCGGGCGAGCCGTCGAGGCCCACGTCGAACGAGCGCAGCGTCACGGGTTCGTCGGCGAGGACGCTGTCGACGACCGCTTCGTTCTCCTCGGGCGCGAACGTGCACGTCGAGTAGACGACCGTTCCTCCGGGGCGCGTCAGGTCGATGGCGCGCCGCAGGATGTCCTCCTGGAGCGCCGCGATGTTCAGGCTCGCCTCCCGGCCCGCGCCGTCGAGGGCGTCCGCGTTCTTCCGAATCGTCCCCTCGCACGTGCACGGGACGTCCGCGAGCACCGCGTCGAACGCGTCGACGCCGAAGCGCTCCGCGGTGAAGCGGCGCGCGTCCTCGTTCGTCACCGCGACGCACGTCGCGCCGAGGCGCTCCGCGTTCGAGCGGAGCGCGGAGAGCCGACCGAGGTTGTCGTCGTTCGCGACGAGCAACCCCGAATCGTCGAGCAAGTCGGCGAGCTGCGTCGTCTTCGATCCGGGGGCCGCGCAGGCGTCCCACACCGCGTCGCCCGGGTCGGGGTCGAGGACGCGCGCCGGCACCGCCGACACCTCCTCCTGGCCGTGGATCCAGCCGTGGAAGTACGGCCACGTGTTCCCCGGCTTCGCCGTGTCGACTTCGAGCACGCGCGGGTTCCACGCGCGCGGCGTCACCGCGACGCCCTCCGCCTCCAGCGCCGCCGTCGCGCGCGCCGGATCGGCCTTGATCCCGTTCACCCGCACGACGCTCGGAAGCGGGCGCTCGCAGGCCGCGCGGAAGGCGTCGAAGTCGTCGAGTATCGGCTCGTAGCGTTCGAGCGCGTCCATTCCTATCCCCGTTCACGCGCGCACCGCGCTTGTGGATTGCGTTCTCCCGCCCCCGGACTTATCGGGATGCCGCGAGTCACCTCCACGTATGGCACGCGTCCGAGAGCGCGCGGAGTTCGACCTCGAATCGCCCGTGCTCGTCGAGGGACTCCCCGGCGTCGGCCTCGTCGGGAAGATAGCGACCGACCACCTCGTCGACGAGTACGACATGACGTACGTCGCGAGCGTCGAGTGCGACGGCATCCCCGAAGTCGCGGTGTACGACGAGGACGACTACACCGCCCGGCCGCCCGTCCGCGTCTACGCCGACGAGGAACGCGACCTGCTCGCCCTGCAGGCGGACGTGCCCGTGAACCGCGTCGCCGCCGAGGAGTTCGCGGCGTGCGTGACGTCGTGGGTCGCGGACGTCGACGCGACGCCGCTCTACCTCAGCGGCTTCCCGCGGCAGAACGACGACCCGAGCCACGTCCCCGAGGTGTTCGGCGTCGCCACCGGCGGCGGCGCCGCGATGCTCACCGAGAACGGCATCGACACGCCGCCCGAGCGCGGCGTCGTCGGCGGGCCGACGGGCGCGCTCGTCAACCGCGCGGACGCCGAGGACGTCGACGGCGCCTGCCTCGTCGTCGAGTCCGACCCGCAGTTCCCCGACCCCGCCGCCGCGAAACAGCTCCTCGACGACGGTATCGACCCGCTCGCGGACATCGACGTGGACACCGACACGCTCGTCGAGCAGGCGGAGGAGATCCGCGAGCAGAAGGAGACGCTCGCCCAGCGCATGCAGCAGGCCGGCGAGGAGGAGTCCAGTCAGGCCCAGCCGATGCGGATGTTCGAGTAGGCCGCGCTCAGTCGTCCGCGAGCGGGAGTTCGACGACGAACACCGCCCCCTTCGGGTCGTTGTCCTCGACCCAGACGTCGCCGCCGTAGCCGTCCACGAGCGACCGCACGAGGTAGAGGCCGATGCCGGTGCCGCCGCTCTCCAGGCCCCGTTCGTCCTCGCCGAAGACGACCTCCTTCTGTCCGTCCGGGACGCCCGGGCCGTTGTCCGCGACGCGGACCGTCGCGGCGCCGTCCGCGATGGCCGCGTCGATGGTCACCGCCGGCACGTCCTCGTCGTTGTGGTGGATGGCGTTCTTCAGGACGTTCCGGAACACCACGCCGAGCAGTTCGTCCGCGACGACCGCCGCCTCCGGAATAGCCGATTCGACCGTGAGCGCCGCCTCCGGATACGCCGTCCGCACGTCGTCTATCTCCTCGTAGAGGACGTCGTCGAGTCGGACCGGCTCCGGGTCGCTGTCGGAGCGCAACATCACCTCCGCGAGCGTGCGCGCCGTCTTCGTGAGTTCGACCGCCTGCTCGCCGCTCGCGCGCACGACGTCGAGGTACGTCTCCCCCTCCTCGTCGACGTGCTCTTCGAGCATCTCCGCGTACGCCACGACCAATTGGAGGTGGTTGCGTACGTCGTGGCGCATCACCTCGTTGAGCAGCGAGAGGTCGTCGCGCTGGCGCTCCAGGCGCTCCTCGTGCTCGCGTCGATCCGTCGTGTCCCGGAAGACGCCGACGACGAGTTCGCGCCCGTCGATGCGGACGTGTCGCGAGTGGATCTCGATGGGGATCCGCTCGCCGTCCACCGCCTCCACGTGGATGAGCGCCCCGTCCTCGAACGTCGTGTACATGGTCGTCCGCGGTCCGTCGCCCGTCGCCTCGAAGAGGCGCCGATAGCGCGCTTCCTCGCCCGCGGGATGGAGCACCGTCTGGCGTTTCCCGACCAGTTCGTCCGGTTCGTATCCGAGTAGCTCCTCGACCTGCTCGCTCGCCTCGACGATCTCCCCCGTCTCCGCGTCCGCGACGACCACCGGGTCCGGTATCACCGCGAGGACCGCGTCGCCGCGTTCGCTCAGCACGTCGGCCATACGCGCCACATACGCGGAACGCGTCAAATACTCGTTGCCTTACAGGGGGAGGGCGTCGCGGACGCCGCGCTTCACGAGGGTCGGGTTCTCCTGTGCGAACTCGTAGAGCATCGAGAGGTCGGAGCCGTGGAGGAGTTTCGCGATGGCGAGCGCGCTCCCGCCGTTCGCGTTCGCGAGCGTGTCCACGCCGAGTTCGCGCATGTCCTGCATCAGCCGATCGTAGCGCTCGTTCGGCGCGTAGTAGAGGAGGTGCGTCATCAGGAGGCGGACGTCGGCGTCCGGCGCGACGTCGCGGTGCCAGAGGTCGCCGTAGACGGACATCGCCTCCGCGGACGTGTCGACCTCCCCGGTCAGACAGCGGTCGGCGGTGATGGCCGCGGCGCGCGCCGACTTCATGCCCTTGTGGATTCCCTCCCCCCAGAGCGGGTCGATGGTCGGGACGGTGTCCCCGATGGCCATCAACCCCGCCGTCGAGAGTTGGCCGGGCGCCTGGATGTGCGCCGACCCGCGGTGCTGTTTCCCCGCCAGTTTCTCCGCGTCCGCGAAGCGCGGGTCCGAGTCCAGCCACTTCTCGAGGTAGCCGTCGATGCTCAACCCCTCGCCCTGCGCGTGGTACTTCTCGTTCTGGATGTAGCAGAGGCCGACCTTCGCCGTGTCCCCTCCCGTGTGGAAGATCCACGAGTAGCCGCCGGGCGCGAGGTCGTGGTCGAGACGGAGCATCATCGCGTCCGTCAGGTCCGCGTACCGCGGGTGATCGATCTCCACGCCCTCCATCTCCCACTCGATACCGATCGCCTGATTCTGCCGTTCGAGGTCGGAGACGCCGAGGTCCTTCGCGAGCGGCGCCGCCGGGCCCGTCGCGTCGATCACGACGTCCGCGTACACCTCCTCGTCGCCGTCGTAGCGCACGCCCACGACCGTCCCGTCCTCGGTGATCGGCGCCGTCGCGCGCGAGTCGAAGCGGTACTCCGCGCCGCGCTCGCGGCCCTCCCGAACGAGGAAGCGCTTGAAGTCCGCGAACTCCAGCACCGCCCCGGGCTGTGTCTGCGCGAAGTGGTCGTTCGGGGATTCGAGCACGACGCTGTCGGTGAAGTGCATCACCACGTCGTCCGGGATGGAGAACGCCCCCATCATCGACGGGAACGTCCCCGCCGTGGACTTGTTGCTCTGCCGCGGGAACTCGTCCTCGTCTTCCGTCTCCAGCACGAGGACGTCGTAGTCCCGCCCCGCGAGGTCCCGGGCGCACTGCGCGCCCGCGGGACCGGCCCCCGCGATAACCACGTCGAAGCGGTCAGTCATGCATCGTAGAATCCGCGTATCGCTAATCAGTCTTGCTGAAGAACTTTTACCCTGCGCGCCCCTACGAAGTGGGGTCGTATGGCGTCGCGTCCGCGCGATAGTGCTCGTAGAGGCGTTCGCCCCACGCGACGGCGTCCGCGTCGTCGGTGTCGACGAACCGCGCGAGCATCCCGGTGTCGTCGTCGTACGCGCCGAGGCCGACGCGGCCGTCGACGAGCGCGAGCGCGAACGGCAGGGAGTCCCGGACGAACAGGCGGAGGTGGCCGCTCGCCACCGCGGCCGCGACGGGCTTTTGTCCGAGCTTTGCCGAGGCGCGCGGAGCGCGCCGTAGAGCGAAAGGTCGTTTAGAGGAAGCGGAAGGTTTCGAGGTTCTTCGGGGCGAACGTCCGCATGTTGTAGTCGTGGTAGAGGGCGCTGGAGAGGTCCTGGGTGGAGCGTTCGTCGCCGTGGACGCAGAGGACTTTCTCGGGTCGGGGGTTCATCGTGCGGACGAAGTTCTCGAGGCCCTGGCGGTCGGCGTGCCCGGAGAAGCCGTCGACGGTGGCGACGTCCATGTTGAGCGAGAGGTGCTGGGTGCGGCCGCCGGAGCCGCCGACGGGGATTTCGTCCCAGCCGGACTGGATGCGTCGGCCCATGGTCCCCTGCGCCTGGTAGCCGACGAAGATGAGCTGGTTGTCCTCCTGCGGGCCGAGGTGTTCGAGCCACGACATGATGGGGCCGCCGGTGACCATGCCGGAGGTGGAGAGGATGATGGAGGGGTCGCCCTCGGCGACGTCCATGCGTTCGTCTTCGCCGCCGTCGATGTGGTTGAACTGTTCGGCGAGGAAGGGGTTCTCGTCCTCGTGGAAGATCCGATCGCGGAGGTCGTCGCGGAGGAACTCGGGGTAGGTGGTGTGGATGGCGGTGGCTTCCCAGATCATGCCGTCGAGGTGGATCGGCATGGTGGGGATCTTGTCGGTGCGCATCGCCTCCTCTAAGACGAGCATGAGTTCCTGGGAGCGCCCGACGGCGAACGCGGGGATGACGACGGTGCCGTCGCGTTCGTACGTCTCGTTGATGACTTCGAGGAGTTTGCGCTCGGAGTCCTCCTGGTCGGTCTGGTAGTCGTTGCGGCCGCCGTAGGTGGATTCGAGGACGAGCGTTTCCACCCGGGGGAAGTCGTTGACGGCGCCGTTGAACAGGCGCGTGTCCTCGTAGTGGATGTCGCCGCTGAACGCGACGTTGTAGAGGCCGTCGCCGATGTGGAAGTGCGAGACGGCGCTCCCGAGGATGTGCCCGGCGTTGTGGAAGGTGAGTTTGACGTCGGGGGCGATGTCGGTGACGTCGCCGTAGTCGAGCGTGATGGTGTGCTTGATGGCTTCGCGCACCATCTCGGAGTCGTAGGGCGGCGTGCGTCCCTCTTTGGCGGCGACGTCGAGGTAGTCGAGCGTGAGGAGGCCCATGAGGTCCCGCGTGGGTTCGGTGCAGTAGATGGGGCCGTCGTAGCCGTACTTGAAGAGGAGCGGGATGAACGCGGAGTGGTCGAGGTGGGCGTGGGTGAGGACGACGGCGTCGATGGTGTTCGCGCCGGCGCCGAGCGCTTCGTTCACCTGGAGGTAGGGGACTTCGTCCTCGCTCCCGGGCTTGTCGCCGCAGTCGATGAGGATGCGCGTCTCGGACGTCGAGAGGATGAAGGAGGCGCGTCCGACTTCGCGACAGCAGCCGAGGGTGGTGATGCGGACGTACTCGTCGTCCGACATCTCCTCGCGGTGGATCTGGCGTCCGACCTTCTCCAGGATGTCGCGGCGGTCGTCGCGTTCGGTCTTCAGGAAGTTCCGGACGTTCCGCACCGTCGCGGACTCGATGGGCGGGGTGCGGACGACTTCGGGCGTCCAGCCGGCGCGCTGCGTTATCTCGCGCAGCGTGGAGCCGTGCCGGCCGATGACCATTCCGGGCTTGGACGCCTCGATGACGACTTCGCCGGTGTCCTCGTGGAAGTCGAGGTCGGAGACGCCGGCGTCTTCGGGCACGACGTCCATGATGGCCTCGCGCGCCTCGCGGGGCGGGCTGAGGACGTCCGGGTCGGGGCGGACGGTGATGCGCTTGCGGAGTTTGGAGGCGAGGCGTCGGATGAGGTCGCCGTTCTCGGCGAACTTCTTCGGGTCGCGCGTGTAGACGACGAGTTCGGGTCCCTCGTACTTCACCTCCGTGACGGAGATGTCCGGCGGTACTTCCTCGACGATCGTCTGCTGTAAGTCCTCAAGTTGTCGGTCTACGGAGCTCATAGTGGAACGTTGCGGGCTACGCCGGCGCGCCGCGTCGGGGCGAACCGGCCGACCGTTCCCGTGGTCGGTGCCGTACCGCGTGGTCTCATCGCAGAGTGCGGATGTCGGGTGACTCCTCGATCCGCGGGGAGTAGGTGTCGGAGAACCCGCTTGTCCGCCACTATTACCGTCCGGTTATAAAAGGCCTTCGCAAGGGAGATACGGCCCGCGGCCCCACCGTCGGTGTGAACGTGACACCCGAGACGGTGCGCGCGGAGCGCGAGCGCCTGCGCGGCCGGGCGGACGCGGTGGTGCCCGTGGTGAACGCGGTGCGGCGCGACCTCGGCGCGGCGTTCGACGCCGACGTGCCGTCCATCGACGGCGAGGACTATCGGCGCGCGCTCGACGACGTCTTCGCGGACGGCGACCGCGCGGTGAACGTCGCGGGCCTCTCGATGTGCCTGCGCGAACTCGACGTCACCGACGACTACCCGGGGTTCGTCGTGGACGAACTCCTCGGCCGGGAACTCGCGGCGATGCTCGCGGGCGACCAGCCGCTCCGCCTGCTCGCGGAGGCGACGTTCCACTACGCGGACGTGGCGACGCCGGACGCGGCGGGCGGGGCGGGCGCGGACGACCTGGACGCGGCGCTCGCGGCCGGCGTGCAGACGCGCCTCCCGGGGTGGTCGTGGCGCGAGCGCGAGGGCCCGTTCGACCCGTAGCGGCCGCTGGGCGACGTGGACGCGCGAAAAAACGGGGTGCGGTGAGGAGTGCGGTCTAGCTACCGATCGAGATGTCTCGGTCCTCGGGTTCCGGCGGTTCCTCGTCCGCCCGTAGCTCGCGATAGACCTCGCGCTCGCGACGCTGCTGGCGCTTGACTCGGCCCTTCCGTTCGCGACCGCGTTTCGTATCTCCCATACATCGTGTCATGCGTACCCATACCACTTAAGCCTATCTCGTCCCGCGACACTCGCCGCCCCCGGGACGCCCTTCAGGGGATTTAAGGCCGCTCTCGGTCTCGTTTCGCGCAATGAGCGAGGATCAGGAGCTCGGCATCACCGAGCAGAAGGAGTACAACCCCGGCGACTGGTACGCCGAGGTCGTGGAGAAGGCGGAACTCGCGAGCTACGGCCCCGAGGGGATGGGGGGGTTCATCGTCACGCGCCCGCGCGGCTACGCGCTCTGGGAGAGCGTGCAGGACCACCTCGACGAGTGGTTCGGCGCGACCGGCGTGCAGAACGCCTACTTCCCGCTGTTCATCCCGGAGAGCTACCTCGAACGCGAGAAGGACGTCGTCGAGGGCTTCGACCCCGAGGTGGCGTGGGTGACGCAGGGCGGCCACGAGGAGTTAGAGGAGCGCCTCGCCGTCCGCCCCACCTCCGAGTCGATCATCGCCCCCTACATGGCCCAGTGGGTGCGCTCGCACCGCGACCTCCCGCTCCGGCTGAACCAGTGGTGTAGCGTCGTGCGCTGGGAGGCGACGGACACGAAGCCGTTCTTCCGGACGCGCGAGTTCCTCTGGCAGGAGGGCCACACCGCCCACGAGACCGGCGAGGAGGCGTGGGAGGAGACGCTGACGCGCCTCGACCAGTACCAGCGCCTCTACGAGGACGTGTTCGCGATTCCGGTGATGCGCGGCGCGAAACCCGAGCACGACAAGTTCCCGGGCGCGCACGTCACGACGACCGTCGAGGCGCTGATGCCGGACGGGAAGAGCGTGCAGGGCGGGACGTCGCACGACCTCGGCACGTCGTTCGCGGAGGCGTTCGACCTCACGTTCTCCGACGAGGACGAGGAGGAGCGCGTCGCGCACACGACCTCGTGGGGCGTCTCGTGGCGCGCGCTCGGCGCGCTCATCATGACGCACTCCGACGACCAGGGCCTCGTCCTCCCGCCGACCGTCGCGCCCGAGCAGGTCGTCGTCGTCCCCATCTGGCAGGAGGAGACGAAGGAGGACGTCCTCCAGTACTCGACGGAGGTCGCGGCCGAACTCGAACAGGCGGGCTTCCGCGTCCACCTCGACGACCGCGACGAGCGCAACCCCGGCTTCAAGTACAACGAGTGGGAGCTGAAGGGCGTCCCGCTGCGGCTGGAGATCGGGCCGAACGAGGTCGATGACGGGGAGGTCACGGCGGTCCACCGGCCGGACGGCGAGCAGACGACGACGGGGCGGGAGACGCTCGTGGAGGACGTCGCCGACCACCTCGACGAGGTGTTCGCGAAGCTCTACGCGGCCGCCGAGGAGAACCTGGAGGAGAACGTCCGGGAGGCCGATAGTCCAGAGGAGATCATGGGTACGATCGGCCAGCACGGCGGCTACGTCCGCACGCCGTGGTGTGGCGACGAGGCGTGCGAGGACGCGATCAAGGAGAAGGTCCACGCGGAGATCGTGGCGGTGCCGCTCGACGAGAGCGACAACGACCACCGCGACAACGCGCACCGCGCGACGGCGATCCACGGGGAGGGCGACGAGTGTACGGTCTGCGGTGACCCGGCGGTCGAGACGGCGTACTTCGCGCGCTCCTACTGAGTCGGCCGTCTCTGAGCCGCGCCGCGCAGCCCGCGCGGCGCGCACGCGGCCGCTCGAACTGTCGGAACCCACGATTGTGCGATCCTTTCCCTCCTTAAATTGTCTAAGGAGGTGGTTATATGCCCTAAGGGAGTGATGGAAGGTGTTTTATGCGCCGACGTGTGTCTTACAGTCACAATGACTGAGCACGATGCACGGAGCGGCGGCCGGCGCCTCGCGGACCCGGCCGAGGCACGCTCGAACTGCGGCGTCGGGGTCGTCATGGACCTCGACGACCAGGGCGGCCACGACGTCGTCTCCGACGGCCTCGATCTCCTCGCGAACCTCGAACACCGCGGCACGACCGGCGCGGAGAAGAAGACGGGCGACGGTGCGGGCATCCTCCTCCAGACCCCCGACGAGTTCTTCGCCGAGGAGGTCGACGACCTCCCGGAGACGTACGCGGTCGGCTCCCTCTTCCTCCCGCAGGACGACGACGACCGCGCCGACGCCGTCGCCGGCGTCGAGGACGCGCTCGAATCCCACGGCCTCGACGTCGTCGCGTGGCGCGACGTCCCCACCGACAACTCCGACCTCGGACGGACCGCGCTCGACTCCGAACCGCACGTCGCGCAGGTCTTCGTCACTCCCGACGAACACCTCGACCACGACGCCTTCGACCGCCGTCTCTACGTCGCGCGCCGCGCCGTCGAGAAGGCCGTCGACCACGAGCGCTTCTACGTCTGCTCGCTCGACAACGACACCGTCGTCTACAAGGGCCTCCTGAAGGGCGACCAGGTACGCGGCTACTACCCGGACCTCCGCGACGAACGCCTCACGTCCACGTTCGTCCTCGTCCACGCGCGCTTCTCCACGAACACCCTCGGCGCGTGGCACCTCGCCCACCCCTACCGGAACATCGTCCACAACGGCGAGTTCAACACGATCAAGGGCAACATCAACTGGATGCGCGCCCGCGAGGGCGACATCGAGAGCGAGCACTTCTCGGAGAGCGACCTCGACACGGTCCGCCCGGTCATCGCGGACGCCGAACAGTCCGACACCGCGTCCGTCGACAACGCCCTCGAACTCCTGATGGAGGGCGGCCGCGACCTCCCGCACGCCCTGCGGATGCTCATCCCCGAGGCGTGGGAGGGCGACGAGGCGATGGACGACGAGCGCAAGGACTGGTACGACTTCCACGCGTCGCTCATCGAACCGTGGGACGGCCCCGCGCTCGTCGTCGGCACCGACGGCGACCGGATCGGCGCCGCCCTCGACCGGAACGGCCTGCGGCCGTGTCGCTACGAGATCACGACCGACAACACGCTCGTGATGGGCAGCGAGTCCGGCGCGCTCGAGACGCCGCCGGAGAACGTCGCGGAGCGCGGCCGCCTCCAGCCGGGTCAGCTATTCGTCGCCGACCCGTCCGAGGGCCGCGTCATCCCCGACGACGAAGTCTTCGACGACCTCGTGGACGAGCGCTACAGCGAGTGGGTCGAGGACCAGCAGACCCGTCTCCGCGACCACGCGGACGACCCGCTCCCGTCGGGCGACGGCGAGCGTCTGCGCGCCCGTCAGGCCGCGTTCGGCTACACGCACGACGACCTGAACGATGTGCTGGAGCCGATGGTCGAGGCCGGGAAGGACCCCGTCGGCTCGATGGGGGACGACACGCCGCTCGCGGTGCTGTCGAAGTTCAACCTCCCGCTGTTCAGCTACTTCCGACAGCTGTTCGCGCAGGTGACGAACCCGCCGATCGACTACATCCGCGAAGACGTCGTCACCAGCCTCCAGACGCGCCTCGGCCGGGAGCGCAACCTCCTCGACGAGTCGCCCGAGCACGCCCACCAGGTCGTGCTCGACTCGCCGATCCTCACCGACGACGACCTCGGGCGCGTCCGGGACGCGGACGTCCCGGACGTCACCGTGGACATCACGTACGACCCCGACGACGACCTCGAATCCGCGGTCGAGCGCGTCCGCGCGGAGGTCGAGGACGCCATCCGCGACGGCGCCGAGATCGTCGTGCTCTCCGACCGGAACCTCGCCCGTGACCGGCTCGCGGTGCCGAGTCTGCTCGCGACGAGCGCCGTCCACCACCACCTCGTCCGCGAGGGCCTTCGCACGCGCGCCGGCATCGTCGTCGAGACGGGCGACCCGCGCACCGTCCACCAGGTGTCCGCGCTCGTCGGCTTCGGCGCCGGCGCGGTCAACCCCTACCTCGCGATGGAGACGGTGACGGACCTCACCGCCGGCCCGGACGGCATGGACGACTCCGAGGCCGTCGAGACGTACGTCGACGCCCTCGAACAGGGCCTCCTGAAGGTGATGTCCAAGATGGGCATCTCCACCGTGGAGTCCTACCGGGGCGCGCAGATATTCGAAGCCGTCGGCCTGAACGACGACCTCGTGGACGAGTACTTCACGGGCACCGTGAACAAGACGTCCGGCATCGGCCTCGACGAACTCGAGGACGACCTCCGCGAGCGTCACGCGCAGGGCTTCGGGGACGAGGAGGACCCGACGCTCGAACGCCAGGGCGAGTTCACGAACACGTCGAACGGGCGCTTCCACCAGTGGAACCCGCAGACGGTGAACGCCCTGCAGTCCGCGGTCCGCTCGGGCGAGTACGAGCAGTTCGGCGAGTTCTCCGAACTCATCGACGACCAGACGAAGCAGCTCCAGACGCTCCGGGGCCTGCTCGACATCGACACCGAGGAGCGCGAGAGCGTGCCCCTCGAAGAGGTCGAACCGGTCGAGGACATCGTCACGCGCTTCTCGACGGCCGCGATGAGCCTCGGGAGCATCAGCCCGGAGGCCCACGAGAACAACGCGCGCGGGATGAACCGCATCGGCGCGAAGGCGAACACCGGCGAGGGCGGGGAGCCGCCCGAGCGCTTCGGCACCGAGACGGAGTGTAAGATCAAGCAGGTGGCGTCCGGGCGCTTCGGCGTCACCTCCGAGTACCTCTCGGCGGCCGACGACCTGATGATCAAGATGGCGCAGGGCTCGAAGCCCGGCGAGGGCGGCCACCTCCCGGGCGCGAAGGTGAACGAGATGATCGCCGACGTCCGCTGTTCGACGCCCGGCGTCGGCCTCATCAGCCCGCCGCCCCAGCACGACATCTACTCCATCGAGGACCTGAAGCAGCTCATCTACGACCTGCGCTCGGGCAACCCGGACTCCCGCGTGCACGTGAAGCTCGTCTCCGAGGCGGGCATCGGCACCATCGCCGCGGGCTGCGCGAAGGCGAAGGCGGACTGCATCCACATCTCCGGGCACTCCGGCGGCACGGGCGCGTCCCCGAAGACGTCCATCAAGCACGCGGGCCTCCCGTGGGAGCTCGGCCTCGCCGAGGCGAACCAGCTCCTCCGCGAGACGGGGCTGCGCTCGCGCGTCACGCTCCGCGTCGACGGCGGCCTGAAGACGGGCCGCGACGTCGCGGTCGGTGCGCTCCTCGGCGGCGAGGAGTTCGCGTTCGGCACGGGTGCGCTCGTCACGTCCGGCTGCGTGATGGCGCGCCAGTGCCACGCGAACACCTGCCCCGTGGGCGTCGCGACCCAGCGCGAGACGCTCCGCGAGCGCTTCCCGGGCGAACCCGAGCACGTCGTCAACATGATGTCGTTCATCGCACAGGAGCTCCGCGAGATCATGGCGGACCTCGGCTTCACGAGCGTGGACGAGATGGTCGGCCGCGTGGACCTCTTGAGTCAGCGCGACGTCGACCACCCGAAGGCGCGCAACGTCGACCTCTCGCGCGTCATCGCCGAACCGGTCGACAACGACGACCGCTACCGGACGCGCCCGCAGGACACCGAGCACGACGAGCACTTCGACTGGGACGTCCTCGAGGAGGTCGGCGATCAGATCGAGGCCGGCGAACCCGTCGACCTCGACCTCGGCGTCACGAACGTCGACCGGGCGGTCGGCGGCGTCATCTCGAACGCCGTCTCCACCGCGCACGGCGGCGACGGCCTCCCGGACGACACCGTCTCGCTCGACCTGAACGGCATCGCCGGACAGTCCTTCGGCGCGTGGCTCGCATCGGGCGTCACGCTGAACCTCACGGGCGCGGCGAACGACTACGTCGGGAAGGGCCTCTCCGGCGGGAAGGTCGTCGTGAACACGCCGAGCGAGGCGCCGTTCGACCCCGCGGCGAACACGCTCATCGGGAACGTCGCGCTCTACGGCGCGACCGACGGCGAACTCTACGTGAACGGCATCGCCGGCGAGCGCTTCGGCGTCCGGAACTCGGGCGCGAAAGCCGTCGTCGAGGGCACCGGCGACCACGGCTGCGAGTACATGACCGGTGGCGTCGTCGCCGTGCTCGGTGACGTCGGCCGGAACTTCGCGGCCGGGATGAGCGGGGGCGTCGCGTACGTCTACGACCCCGACGACGAACTCCGCGCGAAGGCGAACAAGGGCATGGTGACGCTCGAGGACGAACTCACCGACCAGGACGAGGCGATGCTGCGCCGCCTCGTCACGAACCACCGCGAGTACACCGAGTCGGACCGCGCGGAGGCGCTCCTGCAGTCGTGGGACTCCGCCCGGAGCGACTTCGTGAAGGTGATGCCGGACGCGTACCGCGAGGCCATCGCGGAGCGCCCGGAGAACGACGCGCGCAAACAGCTCCCCGCGCCGGCGAGCCGCTCGGAGCCGGCGGCATCCGGCAGCGCGGACTAGACTGAAACGCGCGCTGTCCTCCCCGACACCGCTTTCTTCCCGTCGTCCGTCGGTTAGCGCATGCCCTCCCTCTCGCGACGCCGACTGCTCGCCGGCCTGGGCGCCGGTGTGGTCGCGCTCGCCGGCTGTACCGCCCCCGGTTCGACGAACGGACGGACGAGCGACGGCACCGACGGCGGCACGAGCGACGACCCCGCCTTCGAGGGGTGTCCGGCGGTGCGCGCGAACGTCGACGAGACGGTCTGCGCGGCGACGGCCGGCGACGCCCCGGTCGTCCTCCGCCCCTCGGCCACGCGGGTCGAGTCCCCGGGCACGCTCCGATTCGTCCTGGCGAACGACGGGGACGCGACGCTCGGCCTGAACCCCTACGACTGGGCGGTCCACCGAGGGGGCGACGACGGCTGGGCGAAGGTGGCGCCGGACGCGGTCGTACAGCCGTGGTTCGAGGTGCCGCCCGGCGAGTCGATGACGTGGGAACTTCAGGTCGGCGCGGCGCACGCGACGCCCGAGGACGTCCGCGTCGCGGGACCGCTCGACCTCGACTCCGGGGTCTACGCGTTCAGCGTCGTCGCCGCCCGGGACGAGTCGACGCGGACGGCGTACGTCGCGCGCTTCCGGGTCGCGTGAGGTCGCCGCCCCTTTCTCCCCCGCGCCCCACTAGCGGGTATGCGCGACGCGCTCGTCGTCGGCGGGACGCGGTTCCTCGGCCGGCACACGGTCGAAGACCTGCTCGAACACGACTATCGGGTGACGCTGTTCAACCGCGGTGAGCACGCGAACCCGTTCGCGGGGACGGACGGCGTCCACCACTACGAGGGCGACCGGACGAACGACCGGGCGCTCCTCACCGCGAAGCGCGAGGTCGAACCCGACGTCGTCCTCGACTTCGCCGCGTATCAGCCGCGGGACGTCCGGCAGGCGACGGAGATATTCGCGGACTGTGAGGCGTACGTCTACGTCTCTTCCGGCGCCGTCTACGCTCGTGAGGACGTACCGAAGCGCGAGGACCGCACGCCCCTCCGGGACTGCTCGGCCGATCAGGCCGCGGACGACACCCGCGAGACGTACGGGAACCGGAAGGCGGAGGGCGACCGGATGGTCTTCCGCGCGGCCGAGCGGGGCGCGCCCGCGATGGCGGTGCGGCCGACCGTCGTCTACGGCCCGCACGACTACACGGAGCGCCTCGACTACTGGCTCCACCGCATCACCGAGCACGACAGGGTCGTCGTGCCGGGGGACGGCACGAACCTCTGGCAGCGCGTCTACGTCGAGGACGTCGCGTCCGCGTGCCGGGTCGTCGCGGAAGACGGGACGCCCGGCGAGGCGTACAACGTCGGTGACGTGAACGCGCGCACGCTCGACGACACCGTGCGCGACGCCGCCGAGGCGCTCGACACGGACGTCGAAATCGTGCACGCGAGCGACCGCGAACTCGCCACGGGCGGCCTCTCCTGTGCTGACTTCCCGCTCTACCGGCGCGCCCCGCACCTGCTCGACACGCGGAAGCTCGAAGCGCTCGGGTGGACGTCGACGCCCGTCGAGGAGGCGATGGCGGCGACGGCCGCGGAGCACCGCGAGAGCGACCGCACTGGCGCCTCGGAGGGGCCGGCGCGCGAGGACGAGGAGACCGTGCTCGCGGTGCTGGACACCGTCTAGGGGACGCTGCCCGCCGAGGGACAACGCTTTGTCCCCCGCTACCGACACGCCGGTATGTTCACGAAGACGTCCTGGATCAAGCTCCCGCGGAACGTCGTCGTCGGGCACGGCGTCCTGGAGCGCGTCGCCGAGGTGGTCGCGGACACGCACCTCCGCGGGCGCCCGCTCGTCGTCACGAGTCCGACGCCGCGCGACGTCGCCGGGGACGAGATCGTCGCGCAGTACGAGGACGCGGGCGCGGACCCGGCGGTCACCGTCGTCGCGTCCGCGAGCTTCGACGCCGTGGAGGACGTCATCGCGGCCGCGGAGGACGCCGACGCGGCCTACCTCGTCGGCGTCGGCGGCGGGAAAGCCATCGACATCGCGAAGATGGCGAGCGACCACCTCGACCTCGGATTCGTCTCGGTGCCGACGGCGGCGAGCCACGACGGCATCGTCTCCGGACGCGGCTCCGTCCCCGAGGGCGACACCCGCCACTCGGTCGCGGCGGACCCGCCCGTCGCCGTCGTCGCCGACACGGGCGTGCTCGCGGATGCGCCGTGGGAGCTCACCACGGCGGGCTGTG
The DNA here is from genome assembly GCA_042216135.1 of Halarchaeum sp. Lineage (GTDB taxonomy): Archaea > Halobacteriota > Halobacteria > Halobacteriales > Halobacteriaceae > Halarchaeum. The sequence continues at coordinate 18,692 of JBDGUG010000005.1, forward strand.
CCGACATCATCTCGAACGCCACCGCGGTGAAGGACTGGCGGCTCGCGAACCGACTGAAGAACGTCGAATACAGCGAGTACGCCGCGGCGCTCTCCGAGATGACGGCGGAACTGCTCGTGGAGAGCTCGGACAGCGTCCGCCCCGGCCTGGAGGAGGCGGCGTGGATGGTCGTGAAGGCGCTCGTCTCCTCGGGCGTCGCGATGAGCATCGCGGGGTCGTCGCGGCCCGCCTCGGGCGCGGAACACCTCGTCAGCCACCAGCTAGATCGGCTCGTTCCCGGGCGCGCGCTCCACGGCCACCAGGTCGGTGTCGCCGCCGTCGTCACCGAGTACCTCCACACGGGCGAGCGCGGCGACTGGCGCGCCGTCCGCGACGCCCTCGACGCCATCGGCGCGCCCACGACCGCCGCGGACCTCGACGTCAGCGAGGGCGAGTTCCTGGAGGCGCTCACGACCGCACACCGCATCCGGGACCGCTACACCATCCTCGGGAACGGAATCAGCGAGGCCGCCGCGCGCGAGGCGCTCACCACCACCGGCGTCGTCTAGGGGCGCCGACCGCCCCGTCCCGCGCCGCGCGAAACGGAGGGATTTAATCGGGTGCGCGCCGCCCTACCCGATATGACCGATTTCTCGGCGCGCGTCGAGGCCATCGACATCAGCGGCATCCGGAAGGTGTTCGAGGCGGCGGACGAGGACGACATCAACCTCGGACTCGGCCAACCCGACTTCCCGACGCCCGAGCACGCCCGGCGGGGCGCCATCGACGCCATCGAGGCCGGGAAGGCGGACGGCTACACGGGCAACAAGGGCACCCCCGAACTCCGCGAGGCCATCGCGGCGAAGCACGCCCGCGACAACGACCTGGACGTCGACCCGGAGAATATTATCGCTACCTCGGGCGGGAGCGAGGCGCTCCATCTCGCCATCGAGGCGCACGTGGACGAGGGCGAGGAAGTGCTCTTCCCCGACCCCGGCTTCGTCTCGTACGACGCGCTGACGAAGATAGCGAGCGGTGACCCCGTCGGCCTCCCGCTCCGAGACGACCTGACGCTCGACCCCGAGACGGTCGAGGCGCACATCACGGAGGACACCGCGGCGTTCGTCGTGAACTCCCCGTCGAATCCGACCGGGGCCGTCTCCCCGCCCGCGGACATGCGCGAGTTCGCGCGCATCGCCGCCGAACACGACGTCGTCTGCATCAGCGACGAGGTGTACGAGCGCATCGTCTTCGACGGCGAGCACCGCTCGCCCGCGGAGTTCGACGACTCGGGGAACGTCGTCGTCGTGAACGCCTGCTCGAAGACGTACTCGATGACGGGGTGGCGTCTCGGCTGGGTCACCGGGAGCGAGGAGCGCGTCGAGCGGATGCTGCGCGTCCACCAGTACGCGCAGGCCTGTGCGTCCGCTCCGGCGCAGTACGCGGCCGAAGCGGCGCTCACCGGCCCCCAGGACCCCGTCGACGAGATGGTCGCCGCGTTCGAGGAGCGCCGCGACGTCCTCCTCGACGGCCTCGAAGACATGGGCTTGGAGGTGCCGACGCCGAACGGCGCGTTCTACGCGATGCCGGAGGTGCCCGACGGCTGGGTGGACGAGGTCATCGACCGCGGCGTCGTCGTCGTCCCCGGCGACGCGTTCGGCGAACACGGCGCGGGCTACGCGCGCATCTCCTACGCGACGAGCATGGAGAACATCGAGGCCGCGCTCGACGCGATGCGCGAGGCGACGGCGGCCCTCCAGTGACCCGAGGAGTTTAGACGCAGGACCGCGTAGTTTCTCGGTCGCTCTTGGGTAGAGGATTGTTGGTCGGCTCGGAGCAAGAGCTGGAAGTCAC
>JBDGUG010000077.1:0-4082 GCA_042216135.1 Halarchaeum sp.
GCCGCGCCTGCGCTTGCAAAAGGTCGGCCTCCGCGAGAACTCTCCGATTTCTCGCTGATCCCGCAGAACGCGGGGGCGTTCTGCGGACAAAAGCCGTCACCCCCCTTCGGGGGCTTCGCCGCCTCGCCTTCGGCGAGTGAATCGCGCGACTTCCGGGTCCGTCGGACCGCTCGTCGCGCGAACATCCCTCGCGTAGTCCGTTCTTCCGTTTCCACCGTGCGGCTTATCCGCGCACGGGCGTACTCGGAGGTATGGACGGCGAAATCTCTCCCGGCGACGTGAAGGCGCTCCTCGACTCGGGCGCGCCGGTTCGCGTCGTCGACATCCGCCCCGAACCCGCCTTCCGCGCCGGGCACATCCCGGGGAGCGAGAACGTCCCGTTCTCGCGGCTCCCCACGTCCGTCGAGCGCTTCGACGGCGCGGAGCGCGTCGTCACCGTCTGCCCGCACGGCCGGGCGAGCGTGCAGGCCGCGAACCTCATCGCGTCCTACGAGGGCGTCTCCGAGAACGCGGCCGTCGAGAGCATGGCGGGCGGCCTCACCGCGTGGGAGTGGGACCTCGAAACCGTCGAGACCACCGAACCCGACGAAGGGCCCGAAGCCCCCTTCTAGAGCCAGCGGCTCCCGTCCGCACGCGTCGCTCGTGCAACGAACAACGGGAGACGTGTCCGCGACCCGAGCGGGTCGAAGACCCCGGTAGGGTCGCGGTTCACCGAGCGCTCTGCGCTCGGGCCGAGGAGAGGCCAACGGCCTCGACGAAGGCTTTTGGTGAAGCTTTTACTCGGCGCGGCGAAGCCGCGCCGAGTAAAAGGTTCTTAGGCGACGTTGTACCCCTTGTCGCGGAGGAAGTCCTCGACGCGACCGGAGTGATTTCCTTGGAGTTCGATTTCGCCGTCCTCGACGGTGCCACCGCACGCGAACTTGGACTTGAGGTCCGAGGAGAGACTGTCGAGGTCCACGTCCTTGGGGTCGAGTCCTTCGACGACGGTGACTTCCTTCCCGTAGCGACGCTCGTCGATGCGGATTGTGATCTGCTGGGACTCCTTGGCGACGTCCTCGCAGACGCAGAGTTCATCGGGCAATCCGCACGTCGAGCATACGTCCGACATTACGCGTCTAGGTTCGGTGCCGGGATACAAAATACTGTCGCCAGACGCTCCGAACGGGCTACGGGCGGGCGTTTCCGTCGGTGAGCGTTCGGAGCGCGTCGCGCGCCGCGTCGGCGTCCGCGTCGGTGGCGTCGCCGCGGTAGCGTGCGCGTTCTCGGAGGCGTGCGACGCGGCGCGCGGGTTCGGGCGCGTCGACGGCGTCGAGGTATTCGCGGACGGTCTCACCGTTCCGCCGGGGGCGATTGTCGCGCGCGAGGACGTACTCGGCGCGCCGGTAGGCGCCGTCGACGACGGCGCCGGGGTCGCCGCGCGGGAGCCAGCGGAGCCAGACGATCCGGTAGGCGCGTGAGAGGACGCCGAGTCGGTGGAGGAGGACGGCGGCGCCGGCGACGACGACGGCCCAGACGCCGATGGCGCGCGCGCTCGGGAGGGACGACCCGCCACCGCTCGCGCCGCCCGCGCTGGTCGCCGGGGACGTGGCCGTGGCGTTCGCGGCGCTCGTGGTCGCGTTCTCGCCGGTGGTGCCGGTCGTGCTCGTCGCGGTGGTCGCGGTGCTCTCCGTGCCGCCAGCGGTGCCGTTCGCGCGCGCGCCGTCGAGGATGGCCCGTTCGGCGGCGCGCCGGTCGTCGCTCGGCGTCGGGTCGAAGCGCACCCAGCCGGCGTCGGGGAAGTAGACTTCGACCCAGGCGTGCGCGTCGAGGCCGCGGACGACGGCGGTGTCGTCGCCGACCCGTTCGCCCGCGGTGTAGCCGGTGACGAAGCGCGCGGGCACGCCTTCTTCGCGGAGGAGGACGACCATGGCGCTCGCGAAGTGGACGCAGTAGCCTCGGTCGGCGTCGAGGAGGAACGTCCGGGCGACGTGGCCGTTCGCGCCGACCCGGGGGCCGGCGAGCGAGTAGTTCTTGTTCGCCCGCAGCCACCGGCTGACGGCGCGCGACTTCTCGTAGGGTGTGGTGGCGTCGGCGGTGACGCGGTCGGCGAGCGCGGCGACCTCCGGCCCGGTCGTGTCGGGGAGTTGGAGGTAGCGGTCGGTGACGCTCGCGGGGTAGTCGGTGCCGGCGTTCCGGACGCGCCAGCCGTCCACGGGCGGGCGTTCGCTCACGACGCGATAGCTCTCGTTCGTCGCGATGGTCTCGGTCGGGCGCAGCGTCCCGGTGCTCGTCGCCTCGTAGTCGACGCCGGTGGCGGCGACGGGTTCGGCCGCGGCGGGCATCGTCGAGAGCGGGCGTTTCGCGGTGACTCGCTGCACGAGTCGCTCCCCGTTCCCGGGCGTGCCGTCGAGCGTGCCGCCGTCGCCGGTCCGCACCCACCCACCGCCCGTGTAGCGGTCGTACGCGCCGACGCGCCAGTAGGTCCGCTCCCGGCTCTCGACGACGAACTGGACCCGCGGGGAGAGGTCGAGCGCGCCGCCGACGCCGACGTGGCTCTCCCCGGTGACGACGCCGCCGGTCGCGGTGCCGCCGCCGGGGACGACGGACCCGACGCTTCCGCCGCCACCGGCCGCTACGGTGGCGCCGAGCGGTGCGAGCGCCATGAGCGCGGCGACGGCGACGACGGTTCCGAACTGACGTCGCGACGCGCCGTGCGCGTCGATCGTCCCGAATCCGACGGCGCCCGCGGCGGCGAGCGCGGCGACGAGCGCGGCGACGGTGTCGGCGTCCCCGGTCAGCGCGAAGAACCCGAGCGCGAGGCCGGCGGTGGCGGCCGCGGCGGCGTAGCGCTCCCGCAGCGCGAAGTACCACGTGAGGAACGCGGGCGCGGGCACCATCGCGAGCGCCCACACGGCGACGTTCACCATCCGGAACACCGAGTAGCCGGTGAGGAGTGCGAGCGCGTCGTCGATGGCGCGCGAGACGTCGAGGGACGCGACGTAGCTCGCGGGCGCGGTCTGGACGTACGCGACGAGTCCCGCGACGAACAGGAGGATGGTGACGGCGAGCGCGACGCGCGCGCGCACTCGGCGCGCGACGGCGGCGGCGACGAGCGATCCGGCGAGCACGACCCAGAACCGCGCGAGGTCGCCGACGACGTCGCTGACGTGGTAGAGCACGGCGAGCGAGGACGCGGAGAGCACCGCGACGCACGCGAGCGCCGCGAGTCGACCGACGGTCACGCGCCCGACGACGGGGAGCGTTCGGGTCACGCCGCCGCCACCTCCTCGAACCGGTGCTCGCCCGTCGTGTCGGAGAGGATCACACTGCCTTCGGTGGCGCGCACGAGCACGTCCGCGCACCGCGCGTCGGCGGCGGGGAGCGCCGCGCCGCCCATTGTCGCGAGCCGCGTGAGCGCGCGCCGACGGTGCGCACCACCGGTGCCGGGGGCGAGCGTCCCGTCCGCGGTCCGGAGGCCGACCGCGGCCCCGTCGTCGAGCGCGGCGACGAGCAGGCTCGCGGCGGCGCTCGCGGCCGCGGCCGCGTCCCCGCCCGCGCGCACGTCCACGCCGACGGTCAGCCGCCAGTCCGACTCGTCCGCCGCGTACGTCGTCACGAGGTACTCCCGCGCGCGCTTCGCCGACCCCTTCCAGTTGACGTCTCGGAGCGGGTCGCCCGGGTGGTACTCGCGGACGCCCACGAACTCGGTGCGGCCCGCGCCCGCTCCCGGCCGCGCGCCGAGCGTCCGGGCGCCCTCGCGGAGCGGGACGACGCGCGGATACACCACTACGTCCGCGCGCTCGTCGACGCGGGTCGCGCGCCGCCACAGGCCGAACGCGTCCGTCACCGCGACGGTGACCGGCCCGAGGGCGTGCCGGCCGCGCTCGGCGAGCGTGACCTCGTACGTCGACTCGCGGCCGTCAGCGACCGTTCGAACGACCCCGTCGCCGGTGACGCCGTCCGGGAGTGCGTCGCGAACGACCGCGAGCGGCGCTCGCGCGGCCTCGACGCTGATAGTCACCGTGCGCGACTCACCGGCGTGGCCGTCGGGCGGCGCGCGGCGCGTCACCGACGGCGTCGCCCGGCCCGCGACGGCGAGCGCG
>JBDGUG010000077.1:4182-8032 GCA_042216135.1 Halarchaeum sp.
GACGGCGAGCGCGCACGCGCCCGCGATGCCGACGGCGCGCAGCGGCCCCGAGTCGGCCGCGAGGAGCGCCGCGAGCGACACCGCGCCCACCACCGCGCCGCGCCGCGTCGGCCTCGGCAGCACGGCGCTACTCCGGGTCCACGGCGTCCAGCGCTCTCTCCACGACGTCGCGCGCGTCCGCGTCGCCGAGCGGCCCGCCCGCGTCCGCGCGGACCCGGTGCGTGAAGACGCTCGTCGCCTCCCGCTTCACGTCGTCCGGCACCACGTAGTCCCGGCCGTCGTGGACCGCGCGCGCCTGCGCGCACCGCAGGAGCGCGATGGACCCGCGCGGACTCACCCCGAGCGCCGCGTGTTCGCGCGTGTATCGCGCGAGCGCGACCACGTACTCGCGCACCGGTTCCGCCGTCCCCGCGTGCGCCACCGTCTCGCGCGCCCGCCGCAGCGTCTCCAGCGACGCGACGGGTTCGACGTCCTCCACGGGATGGTGGCCGACGGCGCGCCCGAGCACCGTCGCCTCCGCCGCCGCGTCCGGATAGCCGAGCGTCAGGCGCTTCGTGAACCGATCCACCTCCGCGACCGGGAGTTCGTACACGCGGTCGCGCTCCACGTCGTTCTGCGTCGCGACGACGAAGAACGGGTCCGGCAGGGCGCGCGTCTCGCCGTCCACCGTCACCTGTCGCTCCTCCATCGCCTCCAGGAGCGCGGACTGGGTCTTCGGCGGCGCGCGGTTTATCTCGTCCGCGAGCACGACGTTCCCGAAGACCGGGCCCGGCCGGAAGTCGAACGCCCCGCTCGCCTCGTCGAGGACGTTCGTCCCCGTCACGTCCGCGGGGAGCAAGTCCGGCGTGAACTGCACGCGCGAGAACGCCCCGTCCACCGACGCCGCGAGCGAGCGAGCGAGCATCGTCTTCCCGACGCCCGGAACGTCTTCGACGAGCAGGTGGCCGCGCGCGAGCAGCGTCACCACCGCGTCCTCGACGACGTCGTCCTTCCCGACGACGACGCGCCCGACGTTCTCCACGAGTCGCTCGACGAGTTCGCTCGCGTCCGCGACCGGGAGCGGTTCGACGGCGGCGTCCGTCCGCGCCGCCGCTACCTCGCTCGCGTTCGACCCGTCCGTCATCGTCGCCCTCCGAGCCTCCTCGCCGCGATCATGCACGCCAATACATCACACGAACCCGTATGCTTGCTGGTCTGTGTGGCACGTGTTGGCACGATCGGGCGTCGCGCGCCGATCACCGAGAACTAAGAGCGTGGCCCGCCCAGCCACCACTATGGCACCAGGACTCCCCGGAATTCTGCTCGGCCAGCTCGGCATCGTCCCCGCGCTGCTCGTCCTCTGCAGCGCCGTCCTCTTCCTCGGCTTCGGCCTCTTCAGCCTCTACCTCGTCGGTGGCGCGCTCGCCGACCTCGTCGGCGGCGGCGACACCGGATACGTCGACGGCCAGCCCCGCTAGAGGGCGTCCCCGAGCAACCCGATAGCCGTCGCCCGATCCGGGCCGAGCGGCGACCCGCAGACCACCGTGTCCGCGCGCTCGCGGAGCGCCGCCGCCCGCGCCGCCACCTCCTCCGGCGTGCCAGCGGCCGCGAACGCGTCTATCATCGCCGGCGTCACGCGCCCGAACGCGTCCTCGAAGTCGCCGCGCTCTATCGCGTCCCCAACCGCGCGCGCCGCGTCCGCGTCGATATCGTGTCGCGAGAGCACCTCGTCCGGCGCGCCCGCCGCGATGAACGCGACCGGCGGCCGCGCCGCCTCGCGCGCCGCGTCCGCGTCCGCCGCGACGCTCACGCTCGCGAACACCGCGAACTCGAACTCGCCCCGCGAATCCGGGCGCTCGACCAGTCCCTCATCGACGCGCTCGGCCGCCCACGCTACGTCCCGCGGATGCGACGCGTTGTAGAGCACGCCGTCCGCGTGCTTCGCCGCCATCCGCAGCATTCCCGGCCCCTGCGCGCCCACGTACGCCGGAATCGACGACGGCTCGTAGTTCAACCCCGCCTCGCGCGCCGCGAACGTCCCGTCGTGCGTCACGCGCTCGCCCGCCCAGAGCCGACGCGACACCCGAATCGTCTCCAGCACGCGGCGGAGCGGCCGCTCGCGCTCCACCCCGAGGTTCCGCAGCGTCGAGCGGTCGCCCGCGCCGACGCCGAACACCGCCCGCCCCCCCGACGTCTCGTCCAGCGTCGCCGCCTGCGACGCCAACCGGACCGGGTGGACGTCGTACGGGTTCACCACGCCCGGACCCAGCCGGACCGACGACGTCGCGTCCGCGAGCGCCGCGAGCGCCTGGAACGGGTCGCGGTTGTTGTAGTGCGAGGAGACGAAGGCGGTCTCGAACCCCGCCGACTCCGCGCGCTCGCCGAGCGCCGCCACCTCCGAGACGGGCGCGTCCGGCGTCAGCTCAATCCCCGTCAAACGACCACCCCCGGAGCGCCTGCCGGACGAAATCGCCCTCCACGTCCCGGTAGAGGTTGTCGCTCCCGCCGTGGTCGCCGAACGCCCAGTCGCGCACCACCACCACCGGCGTCCCGTCGTCCCCCTCCCCGGAGACGAGGTTCGCCGTCGCGGCGAGTTCGTCCACCACCGACTCCACCGTCACCTCCAGTTCGTGGCCGTCGCGGTCCGTCTCCCCGCGCCAGTCGCGCGACGCCGGCATCCCCGCCCATCCGATAGCGACCCCCGTCTGGCCGTGGCGGAACGACCGCCCGGACGTGTCCGTCACCACCACCGGACAGTCCGCGTCCAGTCCGTCGCGGATCCGCGCCGCCGACTCGTCCGGCCGCCGCGGCAACAACAGCAGGTCCGCGCCGCCCGTGTTCGAACTGTCGATGCCCGCGTTCACGCCGACGTGCCCGAAGCGCGTCTCCGTCAACAGGAACGGCTCGTCCATCACCAGATCCGTGGACTCCTCCAAGACCGCCTGCGCGAACCGCGGATCCTTCTCCTCGCCGGTGATCTCGGAGAGCCGGTTCGCTATCTCGCGCGCCCGCGGCCCCGCCGGGAAGTCGTCGAGCGACGCCGACCGTCCCTCGACCTTCGAGAGTATCGTGCTCGCGACGCAGACGACGTCGCCGTCGCGCAGGTCGCACGCGTCCTCCACCGCCGCGGCGATGTCGTCGCCCGTCTCGAACTCCGGCAATCCCGGAACCGCGAACGCCTCCATACCCGTCCTTCCACGGGCGCCGTAAAATGGGCGACGGTACCGGACGCCTTGGCCCCCGGAGCTAACACGACGCGACCCGACCTACCGTCATGGAGGAGACGCACGTCGTCACGGTCTTCCTGCGACACGGCACCGACGTCCTCCTGTTCCGGCGCAGCGACGACGTCGGCTCCTACACCGGCCGCTGGGGCGCCGTCGCCGGTCACGCCGAAGGCGACCCGGACGCGCAGGCGCGCACCGAGATCCGCGAAGAGACCGGCCTCGATCCCGCCGCCGTCACGCGCGTCCGCGCCGGCGACCCGTTCCCCGTCGAGGACGCCGACCGGGGGACGCGCTGGATCGTTCACCCGTATCTCTTCGACTGCGCGACGCGAGACGTGACGCCGAACTACGAGACGACCGAGTACGAGTGGGCGCCCCCGACGGTCCTCCGCGAACGCGACACCGTCCCCGACCTCTGGACGTCCTACGACCGCGTGCGTCCGAGCGTCGCGTCCGTCCGCGACGACGACGCGCACGGCTCCGCGTACATCTCCGTTCGCGCCTGCGAGGTGCTCCGCGACGACGCCGCCAGCGGCACGGACGACGATGCGCTCCGCGCGACGGCGCGCGCACTCCTCGACGCCCGCGAGAGCATGGCCGCCGTCCGGAATCGCGTCAATCGCGTGCTCCACGACGCCGGCGAC
>JBDGUG010000077.1:8132-19967 GCA_042216135.1 Halarchaeum sp.
GCGACCATCGACGCCGCGCTGGCCGCCGACGAGGACGCCGCCGCGGCCGCCGCCGTCGAACTCCGCGGCGCCGCGCTCCTGACGCTCTCGCGCTCCGGGACCGCGTTCGACGCCGTCGTCGGCGCCGATCCGCCGCGCGTCGTCGTCGCGGAATCCCGAACTGCCTGCGAGGGCGTAGGCACCGCGGAACGCCTCGCCGCCGACGGACTGGACGTGACGCTCACGACGGACGCCGCCGTCGCGACGCTCGTCGGCGACGTGGACGCGGTGCTCGTCGGCGCCGACACCGTCCTCCGGGACGGCAGCGTCGTGAACAAAGTCGGGACGCGCGCCGCTGCGCTCGCCGCCGCCGACGCGGACGTCCCGGTCTACGCGGTCTGCGCGCGCGACAAGATCGCGCCGGACGTCGACCCCGACGCGCCCGCGCTCGAGGACGCGCCCGCCGCGGCGCTCTACGACGGCGACGCGGACCTCTCGGTCGCGAACCCGCTGTTCGACGTGACGCCCGCCGCCCACCTCACGGGCGTCGTCACCGAACGCGGCGTCTACGACGCGGCGGACGTGCGCGACGCGGCCACCGACCTCCGCGCGCTCGCGGACTGGGATGGCTGACACGACGGCCGAATCGGCCCGGACGGGGGTGGCCGTCGGTTTCGCTGCCCCCGTCCGGCGGGCTAGTGCATCCCGATTCGGTGGGCCCGGCTTCGCGTAAGAACGTTCGGAACGCATTAGCCGCTCGGCGCGCTAGCCCGACTCGGGCGACGGTGACGAGGAGTTACCCCCTCCGAGCCCCTTGTGACGAGGTCTTTCTCCCGAGTCGCCCTTCGCGACCTACCGGAGAGCGGCGGCTACGGCGCGTCGGGCAGAACACGATAGCGGCGGTCGGGGCTGTGGGGTTGTTGGGGAGCTGTCGCGGTACGGATGCGGCACCGTCGCGGGCGGGAGCTGTCGCGGTACCCGCCCCGATCTGTCTCGCGAGCGCCCGCGGGCGCTCGCGACCTTTTTAGTGGAGGTTTTTGCGGGGACGGGGTCGCCTTCGGCGACCCCGACCCGGAAAAAAGTCCTCTAGAAGAACTTCTTGAGGTCGTCGCGTTTGGCGTCTTCGAGGTGGGTGCGGACGGCTTCGTTGAGCGCGTCGATGTCGCCGCGTTTGGCGGTGATGGGGGCGATGGTGTCCTGCCACTGCTTCCACGGGGGGAGGAGGCCGAAGCGTTCGGCGATGTCGTCGAGTCGGTCGTCTCGGTCGTCGACTTTGTCCATCTTGTTGACGGCGACGACGGGCGGGATTCCGAGTTCGCGGAGGAAGTGGTAGAGTTCGACGGTGTGCGGAATCTCGTCTTCGGTGGTGTGGCGGTCGATGATGTCGACGGCGGCTTTGCCGTCGAGGACGACGACGCCGACGAGGATGTGCTCGGCGTTCGCTTCGACGTACTGGACGATGTCGGTCTTGATGGCTTCGCGGCGTTCTTCGTCGACGCCGGACATGAAGCCGAATCCGGGGAGGTCGGTGACGACGAATGATTCGGGCGCCCAGTCGTAGTGGTTGGGTTGGCGGGTGACGCCGGGTTTCCCGCCGGTGGTGAAGTCGTGGCCGGTTATCTCCCGCATGAGCGTGGATTTCCCGACGTTGGATCGTCCGAGGAGGACGATTTCGGCGTCGCGGTCGGGCCGCGTCTCGAACATACGACGGGTAGCCGTCGCGCGGGGTTGTGTCTTTCGTCGCGGAGGGACAAACGGCGGTTTCACCCTGCGAGAAGGTGATGCTCGCGGCGCCCTACTGTGAGCGTATGCGACGTAACATCGCACTCGCAGTGACCGCCGTGGTGGTGGTCGCAGGTATCGCCGCGGCCGGAGGGCTCGCGGACGTCCCGCCGGGGTCGCGGGCGGAGACGGGTGACGCGGCCGTCGGCGCGGCGCCGAACGGCACGACTATCGACGTCTCGGCGAGCGGGTCGGCGTCGGCGGAGCCGGATCAGGCGGTGCTCTCGGTCGCGGTGGTCGCGACCGCTGATTCGGCGGACGCGGCGCGCGAGCGCGTGGCGGCGAACGCGTCGACGCTGCGCGAGGCGCTTCGCGACGCGGGCGTCCCCGCGGACGCCATCGAGACGACGAGCTATCGAGTGAACGAGCGCCAGGTGAAGCCGGCGATGCCGGTCGAGACGGGCGCTGGCGGCGGTAGCACCGGGTCCGCGTCGTCCGAGTCGGTCTACGAGGCCGTCCACGCCTTCCAGATCACCGTGGACGATCCGGAGCGCGCCGGCGCGGTCCTGGACGCGGCGGTCGGCGGCGGCGCGAACCGCGTGCAGGGCGTGCGCTACACGCTCTCCGAGGAGACGCAGTCGGAACTGCGGACGGAAGCGATTCACGCGGCGATGACCGACGCGCACGCGCGGGCGTCGGCGGTCGCGGACGCCTCGGGCGTCTCGGTCACGGGTCTCGAGCACGCGTCGGTCGGCTACTCGGGGATGCCGGTCGCGTACGCGACGGCGGCGTCGGGCGGTGACGCGGCGACGGAGACCGTCATCGACCAGGGGCCGGTCACGGTGACGGTGTCGGTGCAGGCGACGTACGTCGCGGAGTAGGCGCGGCGGTGCGGCCGACGCGCGTCGTCCCCCTACGTTTTTGCTCGCGCCGGACGGACGCCCACGGGTGCGTCTCGTCCAGGTCGTCATCCCCGCCGGTAAGCACGACACCATCCTCTCCGAGTTGGAGGAGCGCGACATCGACTACGTCGTGACCGACGAGACGGGGAGCCAGGGCTACACGGGCGTCGTCTACTTCCCGCTGCCGTCGAAGGCCGTCGAGGACGTCCTCGGGGCGCTCCGCGAGGCGGGTCTCGAGCAGAACGCGTACACGGTCGTCGTGGACGCGGAGACGGTCGTCTCGAAGCGATTCGAGGAGCTCCAGGAGCGCTACGAGGAGGCGGAGTCGGAGGACCGCATCGCGCGCGAGGAGATAACCACGGCCGCGAGCGAGCTCGCGCCGCGGCTCTTCCCGTTCGTCGTGATGACGGTCGTCTCCGCGGTGGTCGCGACGGCGGGCGTCCTCCTCGACTCGCCGGCGGTCGTCGTCGGGTCGATGGTCATCGCGCCGCTCATCGGGCCGGCGATGGCGACGAGCGTCGGCACGGTCCTCGACGAGTCGGAGCTATTCCGTCGCGGCGTCACGCTCCAGGCGCTCGGGTTTCTGGTCGCCGTCGCGGCGGCCGCGGGGTTCGCGTACTTCGCGCGCGTCGTCCACCTCGTCCCGCCGCTCACGCCGGACGAACTACTCGCGATCGGACAGGTCCGCGAGCGTCTCAGCCCGGACTTCCTCTCGCTCGCCGTCGCGCTCGGCGCCGGGACCGCGGGCGCGTTCAGCCTCTCGTCGGGGGTGTCGTCGGCGCTCGTCGGCGTCATGATCGCCGTCGCGCTCGTCCCGCCGACCGCCGTCATCGGCATCGGCCTCGCGTGGGGGCTGCCGAGCACCGTCGTCGGCGCGAGCGTCCTCGTGCTCGTGAACTTCCTCTCCATCAACCTCGCCGCGCTCGCCGTCCTCTGGTATCAGGGCTACCGGCCCGAACACTGGTTCCAGTTGAGCGAGGCGCGCAGCGCGACGCTGAAGCGCATCGCCGCGCTCCTCCTCGCCATCGCCGTGCTCTCGCTCTTCCTCGGCGGCGTCACCTACACGTCCTACCAGCACGGCCAGTTCGAGGAGGAGACGCGCACGCAGGTGCAGGACGTCCTCGCGCAGGGCGAGTACGCGGAGCTCTCGCTCGTCGAACTCGACGTCACCTACGAGCGCACGATACTCCCGTTCGCCCCGCCGGACCGCGTCGTCCTCACCATCGGCCGGCCGACGACGAACGCCTACGCGGACCTCGCGGCGACCCTGAAAGAGCGGATCCGCGAGGCGACGGGCGAGTCCGTCTCGGTCCGCGTTCGCTTCGTCGAGACGCAGACGGCCGCGCTCGCCGCGCCCGCGGTCCGAACTACCGGCGATCCCCCGCTGCTCGCGGCGCGAGCGGCCGCTTAGTCCCGGATCGGCAGTTCGGGCTCGTACCCGGTCGCGTCCACCGCCGCGTCGAGGACGCCCTCGACGTTCTCGCCAGTCTCGACGCTCATGTAGGCGTCCGCGTCGACGTCCGTCGAGAGGTCGCTCTTGTTGCAGACGGTGAGGAAGCCGACGTCCTCATCGAACGTCGCGCGCACGTCGTCGCGGAGCGCGAGCTGCGCGTCCAGCGGGTAGCCGCAGGTCGCGGAGGCGTCCACGACGAAGAGCACGGCGTCCGCGAGGTGCGTGAGCGCGGAGACGGCCTGCGACTCGATGGCGTTGCGCTCCTCCGCCGGCCGGTCCAGCAGGCCCGGCGTGTCGACGAGCTGATATCGGACGTGGTCGCGCGTGACGTGCCCGACGCGCACCGCCTTCGTCGTGAACGGATACTGCGCGATCTCGTTGCGCGCGCTCGTCACGTCGTTCACGAACGAGGACTTCCCGACGTTCGGATAGCCGGCGACGACGATGGCCGGTTCGTCCGGCCGCACGTCCGGGAACGTCTTCAGGCCGTCGCGCGCCTCGTTCAGGAACTGGAGGTCGCCTTCGATCTCGTCCATCACCGACCCCATGCGAGCGAACGCCTGCTTGCGGAGCTTCCGCGCCGTCTCGGCGTCGTCGCGCGGCAGGCGACCGATGTACTCGCGGCCGAGCGACTTCGTCTTCCGGGACGCCCACGCCACCTCCGAGAGGTGCGTTCGCGCCTCGTCCACGCCGACCACGGCGTCGGCGAGCTCGCGATAGAACGGATCGACCTCGTCGAAGTCCGGCCACGCCGTCACCACGTTCTCCAGGTTGTCGCTCAGGACGTTCGACGACGTCTGCAGCATCGACTGCTGCGCGTCGACGCCCGACTTCGCCCGGCCCGCCCGCGCCGCCCGCGAGAACGCCTTGTCGAGCAGCTCCTCCGACCGGGGCGTGGTCGGGAGGTCCTCGAAAATCATACTCCGTCTAGCGGCTCAGAACGGATAAGACTCACCGTTCGCCGCTCACGCGACGCCGAGCGTCTCCGCGAGCAGGAGGACGCCGACCGCCACGCTCGCGACGCCCGCGAACGCTCGCAGGTGCGGCACGCACGCGTCGAGGACGCCCCACCCGCTCGCCGCCACCCCCATCGCCGCCACCGTCGCGAGCGCGAACCCGACGAGGAAGCCCGTCCCGTCCGCCGGCGCCGCCGCGGCGAGCAGGACGACCACCCCGCCGCTCCCCGCGAGACCGTGGACGACACCGACCGCGAACGACTCCTCCGCGGCGTGCGTGTGCGTCAGCCCGATTCCGCGCCCCTGAACCGTGACGTGGCGGTGTTCGGTCCGCCCGTGGACGTGCCGCACCACCGCCGCGCCGAGCGACTCGCGCCCGAGCAGGACGCGCGCACCCAGCGCGATCAGAACCAGCGCGACCACCCCCTCGAAGACGGCCGAGACGGCCGGCGGCACCGAGACGTCCAGCGCGACGAACGCCCCACCGAGGCCGAGGACCGGAACCGAGTGCCCCACCCCCCACGCCATCCCCGTCGCCGCCGCGCCGTCCTCCTCCGCGAGCGTCGCGACGGCCGCGAGATGGTCCGCCTCGAACGCGTGCCGGACCCCGAAAGCGCCGCCGACGACGAGCGCGCTCGTGAGCATACACCGCCCTCGCACGCGCGCCGGCAAATAGGTGACTACGCGCTACTCGCGGCTATCGCCGCTCGTGTTGTTCGCGGCGCGGTCGCTGCCGGTGCGCTCAGTTGCCGCGCTACTCGCGGCTATCGCCGCTCGTGTTGTTCGCGGCGCGGTCGCTGCCGGTGCGCTCAGTTGCCGCGCTACTCGCGGCTATCGCCGCTCGTTGTCTCGCGGTCCCTGTGGGACCGCGTTATTCTCGCCGTTCCCGGAGGACGTCGAGCAGTTCGTCGACGTCCACGTCGTGCATCGAGAGCGCGACGAGCATGTGGTAGACGAGGTCAGCGCCCTCCTCGGCCATCTCGTCGGCGTCGTCGTCCTTCGCGGCGAGGACGAACTCCGTCGCCTCCTCGCCGACCTTCTCCAGCACGCGGTTCTCGCCCTTCTCGTGGGTGAACAGCGACGCCGTGTACGAGCCCTCGGGGAGGCGTTCCTTGCGGTCCTCGATGACGTCGAACACCTCGGCGAGGAGGTCGGGGTCGCTCACTGCGCCACCTCCCGGATGTCGCGCAGGTCGTCGAACGCGTCCCGGTCGCGCCGTCCCGACTCGAAGACGCTCGCGGCGACGCGGATGGGCGCGTCGGTGCGCGCGGCGAGCGCGAGCGAGTCGCTCGGCCGCGCGTCCACGACCGCTTCCCCGCGCGGCGTCTGCAGGTAGAGGTCCGCGAAGTACGTGCCGTCCTCGACGTCCCGGATGACGACGTGGTCGAGTCGGCCGCCGAGCTCCTCCACGATGTCGAGCGTGAGGTCGTGCGTGAGCGGACGCCCGACGCCCTCCGCGTCCACGCCGCGCGCGATGCTGAGCGCCTCCTCGAACGCGATGAAGATGGGGAGCACGCTCCCGCGGCCGTCCGCGTTCACGAGGACGACCGGGACGGGCCCGTCGGCGGTGCCCGCGACCTTCACGCCGCCGATGGTCGCGTCCAGCACGTCCGACGTCACGCCTCCACCTCCGCCGTCTCGAAGAAGGCGAGGTCGTGGACGCGCGCGTCGGCCGTGAGTTCCGGGTGGAAGGAGGTGCCGACGACGGGCCCGTCGCGGACCGCGACCGGGCGGTCGTCCCACGTCGCGAGCACGTCCACGTCGGGGCCGACGTCGTCGATGAGGGGCGCGCGGATGAACACCGCGGGGAACGGCTCCGCGAGGCCGGCGACGTCGAGGGGCGCCTCGAAGCTGTCGACCTGTCGGCCGAACGCGTTCCGGTCGACGGTGGCGTCGACGATGTCGAGCGTCTCCACGCGGTCGTCGCGCGCGTCCCGCGACGCGACGATGAGGCCGGCGCATGTCGCGAGCACCGGCTTGCCGGCGTCGGCGTGCGCGATAATCTCCTCGTCGATGCCCTCGCGCGCGAGGAGGCGCGAGATGGCGGTTGACTCCCCGCCGGGGAGCAAGAGCAGGTCGCAGTCGGGGACGATCCCGGACTGTCTGACCTCGCGGACGACGACGTCCTCGCCGTGCGCGGCCGCCGCCCGCCTGACGGCGTCACCGTGTTCGGAGACGTCGCCCTGCACGGCGACGACGCCGGCTTCGAGTGTCATACCACCGGATTGGGCGGCGAGACGAAAAAGGCTCGCGGACTACGTGAGCGTGTTCAGCAGGAGGACGAGGACGCCGAAGAAGGCGCTGAACGCCATCACGGTCTTCGGGTCGATACGGATCGCGTTGCGTCCCTCGGCGTCGAAGTACCGGACGAGGCCCGCGCTCGACATCAGGCCGCCGGAGTTCTGACCGCTGCTCATACGCGGTGCTTGTCGGCCCACCCACGTATATCCTTCCATCGCGGCCCCCGAACCCACTAGTGACACTAGAAAAGTCTTTTCTGCATATAGGTGTGGGTGTGTGGCATGATCCGCTCGCTCGTCAGGCACGGCCTACTGGCCGCCCGAACCGCCTCCGCCGGCGACGACCGCGGCGTCAGCCCCGTCATCGCCGTCGTCCTCATGGTCGGCCTCACCATCGTCGCCGCCACGCTCGTCTCCGTGCTCGTGTTCAACGTCGACCTTCCCACTATCGCGGACAACATCCAGGACGTCATCGACGACGGCAGACTCTGACCCGCCGGCTGACGTGACCACCGCCCCGCCCGCGCGCCCGAGAAGACGGCAAGCCCCGTTCCGTGAGTAATCCTTATCGGCGTGGCCCGGCCTAGTGCGAGTAGACCGATGACAGTCACGCTCAAGGACTTCTACGCCGACTGGTGCGGGCCGTGCAAGACCCAGGACCCGATCATCGAAGAACTCGAAGACGAGTGGGGCGACCGCGTCACCTTCGAGAAGGTCGACGTCGACGAGAACCAGGACGTCGCCAACGAGTACCAGGTGCGCTCCATCCCCACCATCGTCGTCGAGAACGACGACGGCGTCGTCGAGCGCTTCGTCGGCGTCACGCAGGCCGACAAACTCGAAGACGCCTTCGAGGAAGCCGGCGCGTAGACGCTCGGCGTCGGAGTCCACGACCCGCTTTCTTTCGAGACATCTCGCGGAGCGACTGCCACGGGCCGAGCCAGGAGGCCAGCGTCCGCGACCCGAGCGGGCCGGAGTCCGCGCGAGCGAAGCGAGTGCGGGCAAGCGGGACCGAAGGTGCCGCAGAGGCCCCGGACGGGTCGCGGTTCCCTCGCGTTAACGAGACGGCTTCGCCGTCTCGCTGCATAGGAGGAAGCGACGCTTCCTCCGATTGTGAAGCTTCTACCAGCGCTGGCGAAGCCAGCGCGCAGTAAACGGTTCAGAGGTAGCGCACGCCGACGTCGTGCATGTCGGCGTTGTTCATCGCGATGTTGATGACGAGCGGGGTGACGGATTCTGCTTCGGCGGCGTTGGCGGCGGCGCCGGCGTCGAGGACGCGTAGCCCTTCGATTTCGCCGCCGAGGGAGGCGACGAGTTCGCGGGCGTCCTCGTCGTCGCCGACGACGAGGGTGTCGAGGTCGAATTCGACGTCGAGGTTGGCGAGGCGGTCGGCGGCGAGGTTGTGGAACGCGCCGACGACGCGGACGTCGGCGGGGGCGCGCTGTTGGACGAGTTCGGTGACGCTTCCGACGCCGGGCGGGTTGTAGTGCATGCCGTCCTCGTCGCGCGACATGCCGACGGCGGGGCTGACGAGGATGGTGTCCTCGTCGAGGACGTCGCTCACGCTCTCGACGACGTCGCCGACGTGGTAGGCGGGGACGGCGAGGACGACGACGTCGGCGCGGTCGGCCGCCATTTCGTTGTCGAAGCCGTTCACCGTCCGGTCGAGGCCGCGGCTGTCGAGTTCGGTCTCGTACTCGTCCGCTTTCGCGCGGGCCTTCTCGGGGTCGCGGGAGCCGACGACGACGTCGTGGTCGGTGTCGTAGGCCCAGCGGAGCGCGAGGCCTTCGCCGATGTCGCCGGTGCCGCCGAGGAGTGCGATTCGCATGCGTGGGGCGTCGGCCCGCGGCGAGTAATCGTTTCCGATACGGCTAGAGGCGGTCGTAGCCGCCGGCTACGACGAGGCCGCCCACGACGAGTGCGACGAGGAGGGCGACGGCGTCGAAGAGCGTGCGCGCCGGGTCGCCGGCCGCCGGGACCAGCAACGCGACGAGGCGTCCGAGGACGAACGCGGTGGCGGCGCCGCCGAGCAGGCCGGCGAGACAGCGCCGCCGGACGTCCCCGCGGTCGTGGGCCTCCTCGAGGAGGAGGTGGACGGCGGGGACGGTGAGGAGCGTCGATCCGACGGCGAAGACGACGAACGCGGGCGGGGACGGGAGGAGCGCGGCCGAGAGGACGACCGAGACGAGGACGCCGCCGGCGAGGGTGCCGCGTGGTCGGGCCATTATCCGTCGAGGAGGCCGGGGAGGTCGTTCACGGAGTCGACGACGACGCTCGCGCCAGCGTCCTCGTACTTCCGCCGGCCCGCCTCGCCGGTGAGGCCGCCGGTGAGGACGCCGACGCCGTAGTAGGTCCGGGACGGGTCGGCGTCCGCGGCGTTCACGGCGGTGCGGACGTCGTCGAGGGTGTCGCCGGCGAACGCGACGGCGTCGGCGTCGCAGCGCTCCGCGAGCGAGACGAGCGCGCGCGGATGGGGTTTCCCCTCCTCCCAGTCGTCCATCGTGAACCGGCGCCCGGGGGGGACGTCGAGGCCGACGCGCTCCAGGGCGATTTCGGCCTCCGCCTCCGGGCGGCCGGTGAGCACGCAGACGCAGTACTCGCTCGTGAGCCGTTCGACCGTTTCGGGCGTGACGATGACGGGTTCGTCCTCGATGAACCCGCGCGCCTCCACGGGCGGCGTCCCGCCCTCGATGTCGGCGTAGCGCTCGCTCCCGAGGTAGAGCGCCTGGAAGACCTCGCGGAGGCGGTCCGGCGCCCACGCGTCGAAGACGCGCGCGGCCGAATCCGAACCGAGCGCGCTCTCGGCGACGGCTTCCGCGGCGTCGAGGCCGCCGCCGCGCTTCGCGATTTCGTCCGTGAACGCCTCGACGTCCATCGCGAGGCCCTCCCGTCTCGCGAGCACGAAGAGCGCCGCGGCGTCGGTGAGCGCCCAGTCGTTGTTGAATCCGCCGGCGTCCTTGAACGCCTGCACGGCCGCCTTCGGAACGGTCTCGTCGTAGACGCGGGCGACGGACTCGACGATGGCGCGCCGATAGGAGTCGGCGACGTCCACGAGCACGCCGTCGACGTCGAGGACGACGGTGTCCACCTGCATGTCCGCCCCTGCGCGGCGAGTCGGGAAATGGGTTACTAGTCGCGCCTCGGCGGGATATTTATCATCCGAGGCGACATACTCGCGCGTATGCGCGTCGACATCGTCCCGGTCGGTGACGTCCCCGCGAGCGTCAAGCGGGAGGCGTCCGCGGGACTGCGCCGGGTCTACGACTGCGACGTCACCGTCGCGGCCAGCCAGGACGTCCCCGCGGACGCATACGACGGCGCCCGCCGACAGTACCGCGCGGAGCCGTTCATCGAGGTGGCGCGCCAGATCGGTGGCGGCGAGAAGAACATCGCCGTCACGCCCGTCGACCTCTTCTACCGGCAGCGAAACTACGTCTTCGGGCTCGCCTACCTCTCCGGCCGGGGCTGTGTCGTCTCCACGCACCGCCTCAACACGTCCTCCGACGGCGGGTTCAGCGAGCGCCCGGCAGCCGACGTCTTCGCGGACCGCGTCCGCAAGGAGGTCGTTCACGAGATCGGGCACACGCTCGGCCTCGAACACTGCGACAACAACCGCTGTGCGATGAGTTTCTCCCCGCAGGTCACCGAGGTCGACCGGAAGGAGGAGACGCTCTGCGGGAGCTGTCAGCGCTCGGTCTTCTAGCCGTCACGCGCGCGTCAGACGAGCGTCGCTCGATACGGCCGACAGCGCCGGGATTCACCACAAACGCCGGGAAATTCTATTTAATGATAGATTCTGTAGGACCCGCTGGCTATGCGAGTGCTATCACCGACCCCCGGCATCGACTGTGAGTATCGCCACACGCGGAGGGCACACCATGCCTGCTGACACCAAGACCGCGAACCCCGCCCCGCTCGGACTGGTCGGCTTCGGCCTGACCACCGTACTCCTCAGCACCGTCAACGCGGGCATCTTCTCCGGCGAAGCCGTGGCGCTCCCGCTCGGGATGGCGTTCGGGGGCACCTGCCAGCTCATCGCCGGCATCCTCGAGTATCGAGAGGGGAACACCTTCGGCTACACCGCGTTCGCCTCGTACGGGGCGTTCTGGTGGTGGTTCTCCCTGCTCGTAATCTTCGCCGGAAACGGCTGGCTCAGCCCCGACGCGGGCACCATCGGCATGGCGCTCCTCCTCTGGGGCGTGTTCACCACCTACATGTGGGTCGCCACGTTCAAGCTCAACTGGGCGCTCTGGTCCGTCTTCCTCACGCTGGCCGTCACCTTCTACCTGCTCGGCCTCGGCGAACTCGGATTCGGCACCAGCGTCCTCGGTGGCTACGTCGGCATCCTCACCGGCGCACTCGCCATGTACACGTCCTTCGCCGAAGTCGCCAACTGGGCGTGGGACCGCACCGTCGTCCCCATCGGCGGCGCCCCCATCGGCGAATAACCACCCGCCCGCGGTTTCCGATCACGTGGATTTTTTCGCCGTTCGCCGCGACTACGACTCGAAAGACCTCCGCTAAAAAGGCCGGGCAGCCGGCTTACTGCGTGTAGTAGTATTCGCCGTCGCGCTTCTGCTGTT
>JBDGUG010000048.1:0-12823 GCA_042216135.1 Halarchaeum sp.
ACGCCGACGGTCGTCGAACCGCGCGTCGGCGGCGGCGAACTCTGCGCCGACCCCGGGAACGATATCGCCAAGTGCGGTTTATACGACCGGCGGGGCGGGGAGCGCGGTTTCGTCGGCTTCCTCACCGGCCTCGGCATCGAATCGGGCGCCGTCGCGACCACGCTCGTCTGGGAGTCCCCCGGCATCCTCGGCGTCGGCGTCGACGACGCCGACCTCCGCGCGGCCGTCGAGCGGGTCGAAGCGCTCGGCGGGGGGTGGGCCGTCGTCCGGGACGGCGACGTCCTCGTCGAACTCGCGTGTCCGGTCGGGGGCGTCGCGGCCGCGCGCGACGTCACCGAGACGGCACAGCTCACCACCGCCGTCGAGGACGCCGTCGGCCGCCTCGGCGCGAACGTCGACCGGCCGCTGCTCGCCCTGCAGACGCTCACGTTCCCGGGCGTGCCGGCGCGAAAGCTCACCTGCGAGGGGTACGCGGAGATAAAGACCGGCGAGGTGTGCGGGCTGACCCCGGACTAGTACGTCGGCGCGTCCTCGCGCACGCCGTCGCGGGCGTTCACGAGGCGCGCGAACGTGAACAGCGCGTCCGAGAGCCGGTTCAGGTAGACGAGCACCGTCTCGTCGATCGGTTCCTCGTCCGCGAGCGCGACCGCGCGGCGCTCGGCGCGCCGCACCACGGAGCGGGCGTGGTGGAGGCGCGCGCCCGCCTCGGACCCGCCGGGGAGGACGAAGTGCGAGAGCGGCTCCAGTTCCTCGTCCGCGTCGTCGATCCACGCCTCGACCTCCGCGACGTCCGCGTCGTCGATCCGCGGGTCGTCGTCCGCCGGGTCGGGCGTCGCGAGTTCCGCCTGCACGACGTGCAGGTGGTTCTGCGTCGCCCGAAGCGCCGAATCGACGTCGTCGTGGCCGGTCGGAAGGACCGTCCCGAGCAGCGAGTTCGCCTCGTCGACGGTGCCGTACGCCTCGATTCGCGCGTCCGTCTTCGAGACGCGCTCCGCCCCGCGGAGGTCCGTGCGGCCCTCGTCGCCGCGGCCCGTGTAGACGGTCACGACTCCGCGAGCGTCTTCTCGACGTAGTCCAGGATGTTCGACGACTCCGACATCGTGACGCCGCGCTCGTCGTCGACGAGGACGGGAACGGCGCGCTGGCCGCTCACGCGCTTCACTTCGTTTCGCTCCGAGTGCAGGCCCGCCGTCCACTCCGTCTCGTACCCGACGTCGTGCTCGTCGAGCGCGTCGTGGACCTTCTCGCAGTACGGGCAGCCGTCGAGGGCGTAGAGCGTGATCCCCATACGCGACGGGACGCGCGCCACTCCCAAAAGCCTCAGCGTTCGGTGGTCTCGGGGCGGCCGTCCCGCGTCGTCACGGCCGTCGCGTCCGGATCGGCCGCGAGCGCGTACGCCCCGTCCGTGCGCGTGACGGCGACGCCGGCGGTGACGACGGTGGTCGTGTTCGCGCGCAGCCGATAGTCCACGTCGTACGTCAACGCGCCGTCCGCGAACCGGGCGGGCGCGTCCTCGCCGTCGGCCGTCGCGGTGCCGCCGCCGCCGTCGAGCGAGAGGTCGGTGTACTCGCCGGTCGGGAACCCGACGACGAAGAATTCGACCGGGTCACCGTCGTTCGCGAGCAGATCCACGGAGTCGCCGGCGCGGAGCGCCCCCTCGTCGCGGCCGCGCGGCGTGAGGCCGACCTGATCGACGGTCATCGAGAGCGAGTCGAGGCCGCCGACGTCGCCCGTCGGCCGGACGCGGACGGCGAGACCGCTCGACGACCGCTGAGCCGACTCACCCGACCCGGAGCGCGGGTTCAGGGACGAACAACCCGCCAGTGCGGCGAGCGCGCCCGCGCCACCGGCGAGTAGTGCACGACGAGTTCGCATACCGGCCGTTCGGGCGGGCGCGACAAACGCCCATCGGTCGCACGGTCGAATCGGTCCCGATACGTTAAACACCCTCGCCGTCCGACCCTCCCGTATGAGCACGGAACTCGAACACGAGTGTCCGGAGTGCGGGACGGAGCGAACGTTCTACCGCGCCGCGGCGACCACCCTCCACCTCGGTGAGAAGACGAAGTGGTACTGCCCCGAGTGCGACTTCGGATTCGTCCGCATCGACGGCGACATCGACAGCACGACGGCCTGAATCTGCGGTTCTCTTCGACATCGAGCGCGTAGCGGCGGCGCTCGCGCGACGCCGATAAACCCCATGTAGCGATAGGAAATTGTGCCTCGTCAGCGGAACGGGTCCTCGTCCGGGAGCACGCCGGGGTCGACGCTCCCGACCGCGCCCGGGTCGTCCTCGGTGAGGTGGTCGTGGAGGTCCGGGATATCGTCTATCGACGGGCCCCGGTCGGTCGAGGGCGGGCGCGGCGCCGGGCCGCGCGCGCCGGCCGCCGTCCCGTCGCCGTCGGCCGAGGCCATCTTCGACGTGACGCGCTCGACCGACCGCTCGAAGTCGACCGCCTCGTAGTGCTCGCGCGCGGTTTCGAGGTGCGTCTCCACGGCCCCGTCCGGGTCGCGGCGCGCGAGCGCGGCGAGGCGCTCGTGGCGCTGGCCCCGGAGGTGGTGGCTGATCTCGTCCGCGCGCCGATCCGGGAGGTCGTACGCGGCGATGTCGTCGAGCGCGCCCTCCAAGATCTCGACGGCGGCCTCGTGCTCGCCGCCGGCGGCGCGCGCGTTCGACGCGACGACCGCGCGACTGTACCGGGGATCCCACGGCGAGACGTCACTGTAGGACGCATTCGCGGCGATCGCTTCCGCGCGCACGAACGCTTCGACGGCGAGCGCGTGGTTCGCCGCGCTCCGGTGGCGGTGGCCGACCGCGCGGGCGCGCTCGTAGCGCGCGTGGACGCGAATCCACTCGACGTGACTCCCGGCGGCGAGCGCGCCGTCGTAGCAGAGTTCGTCGGCGCGCGCGTCCGTCCGCCCGACCTCGCCCGTCCAGTAGCAGGCGTTCGCGAGCGCGTACGCGAACTCGTCGCGCGAGCGCGCGGCGGCCGGCGCGAGGAGCGCGCGCCACGCGGACCCCCGCTCGGCGTAGGGCGCGTTCGACGCGCGCGACTCCAGCCGCTCGTAGTCACCGCGTTCCCCGGTTCGCGCGACGTCGCGCGCCGCGTCGACGCCCCGGTCGCGCGCGAGCGCCGCGAGCCAGTACGCGCGGAACCGCCCGTCGGCGCGCGCGGCGAGACGGCGGAGGTCGTAGCCGAGGGCCGTGACCGCATCGACACCGTGAACGGCGGCGAGGTCCCCGAGCGCGTCGAGCGCGTCCACGTCGCCGATATCGGGGACGGCGTCGAGGCCGTCGGCGAGCGACTCGAACGCGGCGGGAGCCCCGACCGAGAGGCCGTTCGTCCCGCGGGCCGCCGCGCGACAGAGCGCGTAGCGGCGCGCGTGCAGGTCGTCCGAGGCGTCCGCGCGCGCCGACGCGAGCGCGTCCACGAGCGACACCACGCCGTCGACGTCGAGCGCCGGCGCGCACGCGTGCACGGCCGCGACCCCGGATCCGAACGCGTTCACGAGCGTTCGCGCGCCCGATCCCTCCCCGCGGAGCGCGCTCGTGAGCGCGGCGCCGCGCGCCGGATCCAGGAGCGAGACGGCCGAGTAGCCCGCGTCTGTCCGGAATCGCACGCGCGCCCGACTCGTTCCGTCCGCGACGTCGACTCGGAGACGGTCACCGTCGCGTTCCACCCGCGCGCCGACCCCCACCGCCGCGACGTCGGCGGGAACGCGCGCGTCGTAACGGCGCACCCGCGGCTCCGCGTCCTCGTGCGCGCCCGCGACCCGACTCACCGTCACCTCGCGGCCGTCCGCGAGCCGATGCGTCCAACGGAACCGCTGCGTCATCACCGAAACGAACGATACCGAGCGGTTTCAGCGACGCGATTCGAACGCGAGAACTGTTCGGGCGGCGCGTGTCGGTCGCTACCGCGACGACCCGTGGCTCACGGGTCGCTCCGGGCTCGCTCCCTCCCGCTCGGGTCTTCGCGGGCTCTCCGGTTCCGCGTTATTCCTCACGGGTCGCTCACGTTCGTTCGCTCCCGTTCGGTAAACCGCGCCCCCTCTCCGCTCGGGCCCGCGTTATTCTCCACGCCTCGCTTCGCTCAGCGTTCAGTATCCGGCGATTCCTCGGGAATCGCCTATTCCACGTACCGGTACTTGCGCTCGTTCATCGGGCCCCAGCCGTCGAAGACGAACTCGTCGTCGGGGGCGGTGAACGGTTCGAGTTCGGACTGCTTCTCGTGGTTGTGGCGGTCGTGGACCTGCTCGTACTCGTCCCAGGAGAGGTCGTAGCGCTCGGCGACGCGGTCGAAGATGGAGAGCGCGTCGAGTTCCTCGCGCCAGCCCTCCTGTACGGTCTCGGCGTGAATCTCCGCCTGCGCGCCGGAGCCGTAGGAGCCGACGAGCAGTTTCTCGCCGGCGAGGTCGACGTCGTCTTCGGCGGCGTTGTAGAGCGCGGCCATCCGGGCGAGGTGGACGGAGCCCGTGTACCAGTTGCCGACGCGTTCGCTGATGGCGAGCGTCGGCGCGATGCGGGCGTCGTACCACTCGCGGTACTCGGGTTGCTCCTTCAGGTCGTCCATGTACGCGCGGATGGCCTCGTCGAAGGCGTCCTCGTCGTCGTACTCGTCGCGCCGGGGTTGGCGGCCGATTTCGTCGGCGAGTTCGTCCTCGACGTCGGTGTCGCGGATGGTGTGCCGGTACGCGAGGAGCGCGGCCTTCCGAACCATCCCCGGATACGGCGTGTGGAACGGCGCGTACGCGTAATCGTCCGGGCCGACCTTGCCGGCGACGCTCTCGAAGTCCACGAGCGCTTCGCGCATCCGCGCGAGGTACACCTGGATGGAGCGCTTCCCGTCCACGGACGGGAACTGCTGGTTCGGCTTCAGGAAGTCCGTCTCGTCCGCGCTCCCGTATCCCTGCTCGGTGGAGAGTTCGACCAGCGAGGGGTCCTCCGTCACCCACATCGCGACCGCACCGGCGCCCTGCGTCGCCTCGCCCGCGTCCCCGCGCGCGTAGAGCGCGGTGTCGCTCGCGATGACGAGCGCGCCCCGCCCCCGGTTTCGCCCGGCCCGAATCCAGTTGCACGCGTCGTCGAGGCTCTGCGTGCCCGCGATGCACGCGAACTTCCGCTCGCCCTTGTTCGCGTGGTGGAAGTCGCCGTCGTAGACCTGTTCGAGACACCCCGCGATGTAGGTGGAGACTGGCTTCGAGTTGTCGAACGCGGACTCCGTCGCCACGTCGATGCGGCCGACGTCCTCCGGCGTGAGACCCTCGCGCTCCATCAGCCGATAGGCCGCGTTCGCGCCCATCGTCACGATGTCCTCGTACGCGTCCGGGAACGAACTCTCGTAGAGGCCGAGGCCCTTCGTGTACTTCTCCGGGTCGTCGCCCTTCCGCGGCGCGAACGTCTCCGCGAGGTCGAGCGCGAGCTTTCCCGTCCATATCTCGACCGCGTCGATGCCGACAGCTGTCATAGACGCTCCTTCTCGAAACGCGCATATGGGTCTGTCGATGGGAGTGTTCGACAGAAGTCGAATACACAGCGAGGGTCAGCCGCTCAGATTCCCGACGTCGCCGTTCGCGTTCGTCGCGGGGTGGAGCGTCAATTCGCGCGTGTACGACTGCTTATCCGCCTCGTAGTGGACGGTGACGTGCAGCGTCTTCCCAGTCACCTCGACTGAATCCCAGTCCGACGTGTCCGAGAAGAACCCGTACAGGTAGACGGTGGTGTCGCTCCCGGCCTTCACGGACGGCTTCTTGTCGCTGTAGTCGACGTCGCTCGGCCGGTCGTTGCTATACCCCTGTCCACCACTGGAGGTGCCGCTGAACGTGGCGTTGAACGGCAGTTCGACACCGTCACTCGCCCCGCCGAAGGACTCGTAATGGTAGTCGATCCAGCCGTCGTTCCCGGCGCCGTTGTTCGGGTCGGTGACGACGATTTCGCTCTGCGGCGTTCCGTCCGAGATGCCGGCCTCGCCCTGGCGGTCCGCGAGATAGTTCAGGTCAGTGTCCGAGGCCGAGATTTCGAGGCTCGTGATCGTCACCTTCTTCGAGTGGTCGTTGTGCAGCGTGAACGCGACGGCGTTCGGCCCGTCACCGCTCCCCGGTCCGTCGAACGCGCGCGCGCCGTCGACGACCGGCGGCGTGGTCAGATCGTACGACTTGTTCCCGATGTTGTCGAACGCGACCCGCGCGGTGAGCGACTTCCCGCGCATGTCGACATCGTTCCAGTCCCGGCCGTTTTTCTCACCGTTCCCATAGTCATCCCCATAGTTTTCGGTGTTCCCGTTCTCCTGGCTCTCTTTCTGGAACTCGTAGTAGCTGAGCGTCGCCGTTTCGCCCGGATCGAGCGTGACGGACTCGGAGAGAGACGTCGGCGAGTCGCCGACGTCGTACGTGCCGCCGTACTGGTCGTCCCAGTACGCGGAGTCACCGCCAGGCCCGTCGACGTAGAACTCGTGGGCCTCGCGGCCGTTCCCGCCGTTGCTCTCGCGGATCCGATCGGCGCTCGCGTTCGTGCTCGCGACGCCGAGGCCGGTGATGGTCACCGTAGTCTCGCCGTCGTTCGTCAGGTCGAACGAGACACCGGAGTGCCCGTCGCCGAACATCTCGACGTTCGAGGTGGAGAGGCTGGTGGACGGCCGGTCGATATCCACCTCTGCGGTGTCGCTCGCCGTCTTCCCGAGGGCGTCCGTGACGGTCAGTTTCACCGTCACCGTCCGGTCCTGGGTGACGTCGGACGCGTCGAGCGTCGGCGTCGCGCTCGTATCATCGGTGAGCGTGGCGTACTCGCCGCCGTCGGTGATCGTCCAGTGGTAGTCGAGCGACGACCCCTCCGGGTCGGTGCTCGCGGAGCCGTCGAGTCGGATCGAGTCACCGGAATCGACCGTGTACGGTCCGCCCGCGTCCGCCGTCGGCTTCTGGTTCGTCGGCCCGTCGGACTCGGCGCTCGGCGCGGCGCAGAGGCCGTCACCGACGCTGACCGTGCTCATCGAGAGCGTGTAGGTCTTCCGCGGGAGCGTGACGGTGACGCTGTGGTAGCCGTCTTCGAGGGAGGTGCTCTCGACGGTGCCGTACTCGTCGAGGTCGCTCATGCGCGTCCACTGGGACTCGTTCAACGTCGTGACGAACGAGAGCGTGAGGTTCTTTCCCGGCTGATTCGTGATCGACGTGGTGTTGTGCGGGCCCGTCTCGGGACGGAGCGTGACGCGCCCGACCTCGGTCTTGCTGTAGTTCCCGCCGAGCGCGACGAGGTTGATCCGATCGCCCGCGAGGAGCGTCTGCTCGGTGAGCGCGGCCGTCCCGTTCGGTCCGCTGTTGTAGACGAGGCCGTACTCGTAGGAGACGTTCGGCGCCGTTCGGTACTCGTAGTTGTGCGGGGTGTAGTGGAGGCGTTCGGTGGGGACGGTGATGGAGTCGGTGTCGTTCGTGAAGCACTTCGCGGGGACGCCGGAGACGTTGGCGATATTATCGAGTCGGACGTTCCCGAGGTAGTCCGTCTCCAGCGTTCCCGTCGCCGGCGGCGGGTTCACAGTGAACGTCCGGTCGGGATAAGTCGTGCCGAGCTGCATCGAGACGGGGATGCTCGCGTTCGTCCGCGCCGACCGGACGAGCGCGTTCGCGACCTGCTGCATCTCGTCCTGGGCCTGCTGGCTGTGCTGGTACTCGACGTCCGCGTTCTGCGCCGGCACCACGCTCGCCTGATAGATCGAGAGCGAGATCACCAGAATGCCGAACAGCATGACGGCACCGACGACTTCCGAGACCCCCCGCGTATCCCCCATCGTCCCCGATACTAACGTACGCGAACGTAAATCTATCGTGGAACTAACTCGAATCGGGCGGGGCTACGGCGCCGCCGTCCCGGTCGCGCCCGTCGTCAGGCATCGAAGTAGAGTTCGAGCGTCTCCCCATCGTCGGTGTACAGCGTGATCTTCATGTCGGCCGACCCGCTCTGGTGTTTCGAGACGCCGGAGAGGTCCAGCCTCCCGTTCGACGTGCGGAACCACTCGAAGTCGACCTGTGCGTCCTTGTTGCTACTCATCTTGGGGTCCTGATTGAAATCCATCGGCGACGAGCCGATCTGATAGACCCCGTAGGCGTTCCCGTTCGCGTCGCCGGAGAGCGTCACGATTCGGCCGTTCGGATTGTTGTACTCGATCCGATCGGCGTCACTGTAGTCGCCGTACGTCTGGACGGCGAAGCGCGTGAACCGCGTGTTCCCGCCGCCGGTCGGGCTGTGCAGCGTGAAGCTGAGCCGCCCGTCGCTCGTCCCCTGCACGCTATCGAAGGAGAATCCATCACCGAGATCGCCGCCCGTCGAGGGGTCGCCCCCGGTGCCGGTCTGACCGCCACCGGTACCGCCACCGCCACTACCCTCACTCGCTCCGATCGAGACGGTGAACGTGGCACTGGTGAGCAGTGAGGGCGTCGATCCGAACGAGACGTTGACCGTGGCGGTGCCGTTCGTTCCCTCGGGGTCGTACGCGAGGGTCGCGCGGCCGTCCGGGCCGGTCGTGACCGGACCATCGACGATTCCCGGTCCGTCCGTCACGCTCGCGTTCACCGATTGGCCCGCCACGGGATTGTTGAATCGGTCCCGGACCTGCACGGTCAGGTCGGCGGTCTCGTCCGAGGCGATGCGCGGGTCGTCGTCGGACTCCCGAACGAGATAGTGGGCGCTCGCGTACGCGTCGCCGTCGGCCAGGTCGATCCGCGAGAGCGAGAGGCGATAGGGACCGTCGGTGAGTTCGACGCGGAGCCGTCCGTCCGTCTTCTCGCCGACGGTGACGCCGTCCGTCTCGTCGAGGTCGGTCTGGTTCGTCCACTCGTCGCGCGTGAGCGCGGTCGGAATCGAGAGGACGAGCGGGCCCGTCGTGTCGTTGGTGACGACGACCTGCTGTGGGGGCGCGCTCTCGGGGTCGGGGGCGACGGTGATCGCTCCGGTGCCGTCCCGCCGATACGTGCCGTCGAGCGCCGTGATCGTGATGCGGTTCCCGGTGACGATCGGCTGATCGGTCAGCGTCAGGTTCACCGCGCCGAACTGGTTGTAGAGGAGGCCGTTCTCGTAGACGGTGTCGGGCGCACTATCGTACTCGCGGTAGGTGGGCGAGTAGACGAGGCGTTCGGTCGGGAAGGAGAGCGTGTGGCCCGTGTCGTCGAGATACTCGTCGAGTCCGTCGGGGCCGGACGCGGCAGTGACGTTCGAGAGTGTAATATTCGTGTTCCCGTCGAACGCGTCAGTTCGGAGAGCGCCCGTCGCGTCTGGTGGGTTGATGAAGAACGCACGCGCGGGATAGGTCGTACCAAGCGTCAGCGAAGTCGGCTGTGCGTTTCCGGTCGCGGCCGTCCGGAGGATCGCATTCCGCACGTCGAGGAGCTGATACTGGACCTGCTGGTTGTGCTGGTATTCGACCTGGGCGTTCTCCGAGGGGACGACCTGCACCTGGTAGAGGGAGATGGAGACGACGAGAATGCCGAACAGCAACACCGCCCCGACGACCTCGGAGACCCCGCGCTGATCCTCCATTCGTCCGGACTTCGGCGGCCAGCGGCGTAAAGCCGACGGCCTACGCGTCCTCGTCCTCGTCGATGACTTCGGGGGTCGCGAGCGCGCTCTGGAGGCTGTCGAGGCCGCTGAGCCAGTCGGTGAGCGGGCCGTACTCGAGTTCTTCGGTGATGGCGAGGTCGACTTCGTCGCCGTCGAAGAGCCGGGAGCCGGCGCACGCGGCGAGTTCGAGCGCGCGGTCGAACTCCTCCTCGCTCTCGGCGGCCGCGGCGGCCTCGACGTACTCGTCGACGCTCGCCTCGTCGGCGGGCCCGTTCGAGACGTAGACGTCCGCGGAGTAGAAGACGGCGACGAGGCTCGTCTGGACGCCCTCGACGAGCATCTTCTTGTCCTCGTCGTCGAACGCGGGTTCGGAGAGGACGACCTCGCGGATGGATTCGAGTTCGTCGAGCGCGGTCGCCTCGTCGATTTCGTCGTCGTCGTAGGCGGAGACGATCTTCGCCACCGCGATGGCGACGTCGTCCTGGAGGTTGTACAGCAGGCGCGCGGAGTCCTCGTCCTCGGGGTCGAGTTCTTCGTCTCGGAGCCTGTCGAGCCAGTTCTGCCAGCGCTCGGCGGAGTAGAACTCCTCCTCGGTGTCGCTCATACCCAATACGACCGGACGGACGGGACAAATGCCTTTCCTATCGCGGGGCGCTCGCGCGAGCGCCGCACTGCGTCGTCGCGGCCGCGGTCACAGCGTCGTGTCGACGCCGTAGACGGCCGCGGGCGTCTCGACGTGCGCGCGCCGCACCGCCTCTTCGCGGCCGTTCTCGAGGAGCCAGTTCACGCGGCGCGGCACCGTCTTCGGCCCCATCACCGCGCCCGGCCGGTCGGGGTCGTCGACGTAGTCGGTCTCCATCAGGAACGGGTCGCCCGAGTCGACGGCGTCTTCGAGGTAGTCCTTCTCGCACATCACGGAGGGCGTCACGCCCGCGCACTCGCCGCTCGCGTAGTGTTTGACGACGCGCGCCGGCGGGAGGCCGGCGTCCGCGGCCCAGTCGGCGACGTCGGTGAGGTCCTCGGTCGCCTCGGTGTGCAACTGGAGCGCCACCCCGGTCTCCGCGGCGAGCGAGAGCGCGTGCCGGAGGACGCGATTGGACGCGTCCCAGACGGCGTCGCTCACGTCGTAGTGGGGGCGCCCGGACTTCAGCGCGACCGCCGGGCCGTCGGCGGCGTACTCGGCGGCGACGTCGAGGCCGGCGCACATCAGGTCGGCGGCGTCGTCCGGGGCGAAGTCGCGCTCGTCGACGAGTCGCGAGATCAGCGTCGGATGGACGCCGAGGACGGGCCACGCGCGCCCGCGGAGTTCGTCGGTCGCGTCGTCGACGACGGCGAGCGTCTCCTCGAAGACCGCGCGGAAGTCCTCGCCCGCGTCGGCCTCGACGCCGAGATGCCACGAGGGCTTGTTCACCACGAGCAGGTGCGTGCCGCCGGAGCGCGCGAAGTCCTTCACCGCCTCGACGCCGCGCGCGTGGCGCGGGTCGAGGTGGAGGTGGTCGTCCAGCACGGGGGTGCCGAGGTCGCGCATGCCCGAACGGTCAGGGCCGCGGCGGCAAAAAGGCGGTCAGTCCGCGCTCGTCGGCGCGCCGACGATGACGAGTTCCGCGGGCACGTCGCCCTCGTTGCGCACGACGCGCTCCGTCGCCGCGTCCACGCGCAGGGCCTCGCGCGGCCCGAGCGTCACCGTCTCGCCGTCGACGTCGAAGGACACCTCGCCGTCCACGCAGACGTACACCTCCTCCTGGCCGCTGTCCGCCTCGTCGTGGGGCATCCCCTGTCCGCCGGCGGGGAGTTCGAGAATCGTCACGCCGAGGTGGTCCGTGTCGAGCGCGCCCTTCAGGAACCACATGCCGCCGTCGTCGATGACCGAGTCCACGTCGTCCGTGCTCGCCTTCCGATAACCCATACACGAGCGTGCGGGCCGCACTCGCTTGTAAGTCGGGGGAGCCGGCAGGACCGACCGACTAGTTCGAGCCGTCGCCGCCGAACGCCGCGGCGAGGCGCTCGCGCATCTCCGACATCTCCTCGACGTCCGCGCGGAGCGCGCGCACCTCATCGCGGACGTCCGAGAGGTCCGCGCGAAGGTCGTCCTGGCGCTCTCGAACGTCCGTCGCGAGCGAGTCCAGGTCGTCCTGCATGCGCGAGACCTTCCGGTCGCGCTCCGCCTCCGAGTCCGCGAGTTCCTCGCGGAGCGTCGTCACGTCCTCGCCGACGGCGCGCACCTCTTCGCGCACCGCGTCAAGGTCCGACGACGCCGCCAGGTCGTCCTCTCGCTCGTCCAGCGCCGCGACGTCCTCGCGCACCGCGTCGAGGCGTTCGTCCACCTCGGCGAGGGACTCCTCGGTCCGCGCCGC
This sequence comes from Halarchaeum sp., assembly GCA_042216135.1. Lineage (GTDB taxonomy): Archaea > Halobacteriota > Halobacteria > Halobacteriales > Halobacteriaceae > Halarchaeum. The sequence goes on from JBDGUG010000048.1 coordinate 11,899, forward strand.
GAACCCGTCCGCCGTCCCGTAGTCGTCGATCATCCCCTCCAGCGCGCTCGCGTACGCGCCGAACTCCTCGACGCGCGCCTGCATGTGGTCGAGGCGCACGTCGACGCTCCGTTTCGCGTCCGCATCGTCGTCCGCGGACGCCTCGACGCCGAGCGCCTCGCGGAGGCGCTCGCGCTCGGACGCCTCGACGTCCCCCGCTTCGAGTTCCGCGACCAGCGCCGCGGCCACGCTCCCGGACCCCGCGTCGCCGTCGGCCACGTCGTCGTCCGAGTCCACCGACACGTCGGCCGCGTCGGCGGGAACGTCGTCGGTGGCTGCGTCTCCGGCCGACGCGTCGTCGGCGGACGCGCCCCCGAACGCCGCGTCGGGGTCGTCGCCCGCGGCTGCCTCGGCGCCGTCGCCGACTGCGGTCGTCTCGTCCACCGGGACGTCGCGGGGCGTCGTCTCCGCGTCGTCGTCCACGGCGACGGCGTCCGCGGCGTTCGCGGCGTCGTCGATACCGGCGTTCGCGCGCGCCGTGTCTCCCGGTTGCGTGTCGAGTCGGTCGCTCGGCCGCGCCTCGCCGGTGTCCACGGGCGCCTCGTCCACCACGGACTCGGCCTCGTCGGTGAGACTGTCCGAGTCCTCGTCCACCACGGCGTCAGCCTCGTCGTCCACGGTCATGGCGTCGGACGCCTCGGCCACGGCGACTCGGTCGGAGTCGCCCGCCGCGTCCGCGGGGGCTGGCTCACCCTCTGCGGCGTCGGGGTCGGACTGCTCGCGCGCGTCGTCACCCGGTGCGGGGTCGGCGTCCGTCGGCGCCGTCCCGTCGGCCGGGTCGTCGCTCGGCGCCGTCGGCGCGGGGGCGTCCTCGTCGCGCTCGGTCGGCGACGGCGCCGTCCCGTCGGCCAGTCCGATGGCCGTATCGTCCGTCTCGGCGTCCGCG
>JBDGUG010000048.1:12923-19876 GCA_042216135.1 Halarchaeum sp.
CGGCGCCGTCCCGTCGGCCAGTCCGATGGCCGTATCGTCCGTCTCGGCGTCCGCGTCGTCCGGTTCGATGTCGGGGATCACGATGCCGCCGTCGCCCTCGTCGGACTCGTCGGCGTCGGCGGCTTCCGGTTCGGTCTCGGGCGTCACGGAGCCGTCGCGCTCGTTCGATCCGTCGGCCATCGCGGTCCGCTCGCGGTCGTCCGCGCCGTCCGCGACGGCGGCGTCGGCGGCCGCCATCGAGGGGAGGTCGACGCTCATCGCGTCCGCGTCGGTCGCCACGGTCTCGTTCGGCGGTCGGCGCTCCGAGGGCGAGTCGCTCCCGAGGAGGCTTCGGACGCCGGCGAGGATGCCGCCGGACCCCTCGGTCGACGGCTGGTCGAACAGGGAACGGTCGTCCGACACGCGCGCGGGTGCGACCGACCGGACCGCGTCCACCGTCGGGGGCGCGTCGAAGCCGGCGTCCGCCGGCGCGACGCGAAGGGCGACCTCCGTCGGCGCCTCGGGGCGCACCACCGTCTCGAACGAGACGGCCGTCCCGTCGACGTCGTGGGCGTGCGGGCCGTACTCCGGGTGGAACTCCACGTCGCCGGCGTCGTCCGGGAGGGCGTCCCGGATGCGCGTCCCCGCGACGCCATCCGTCGTGGAGAGCACGTACGTCGCCGTGAGCCCCGACCGCCCCCGTTCCACGCGCCGCGTCACCGTTATCGGGCCGCCGGTGACCGTCACCGGGGCGTCCGCCGACCGATCGCCTCCCTGGTTCATGCGCGCACATGTCCGATGCAGTACCAAAAAAACCCACCCCCGGTGTCGAGCCGTGAGGGGGCGTTCGCCGGGGCGACAGCGGGGCTAGTCGTCGAGGACGACGGCGTCGTCCGCGGCGTTCCGCAGGGCGTCCGAGCGGCCGTGTTCGCCGGGCGCGATGGCGAGCGTCGCGACGCCGTTCGCGCCCGCCTTCTCCAGGACGGGCTTGAAGTCGGTGTCGCGCGAGGCGACGGCGAGCACGTCGACGTGCTCGCTGCAGACGAGTTCGGTGGCGTCCACGGCGAGTTTCACGTCCACGTCCCCGCTCGTGACGCGGACGTCGTAGCCGCGCGCCTCCCCCGCCTGCACGAGTCCCGATGGGGCGTGCTCGTCGAGGTAGAGGCGCGCGACGGCGAGGCGGCCGCGTTCGCCCGCGACCTCGCGGACGTCGTCCAGGTCGACGTCGAACTCGTCGCGGAGGACGTTCGGGCCGTCCACGAAGAGCGCGACGCCGGGTTCACCGGCGGGGAGGGCGTCTCGGAGCCGTCGCATACCGTCGTTCGGCGCCGCGCGGGCAAAGCCGTGGCGGATCGGTCCGGCGCGGCGACGCGGCCGCCCGTAAGACCGTAGGTGGCGGGGGTCCCAGTCCGGGGTATGGCTTCCGGGCTCGAAGCGCAGTTACTCGACCTCGTCGCGATATTCATCGTCGCCGCGGGCGTCGGCACGTTCGTCGCGAAGTTCGGGAAGTTCCCGTACACCATCGCGCTCCTCCTCGCCGGCCTCGGCGCGTCCGTCCTCGGCGTCCACCCCGGACTCGCCATCTCCCACGACGTCATCCTCTTCGTCCTCCTCCCTCCGCTGCTCTTCGAGGGCGCGGCGAACACGGAGTTCGAGCGCTTCCGCCGTAACTTCCCGATGGTGCTCGCGCTCGCCGTCGTCGGCCTCCTCGTCTCCGTCGCCGTCCTCGGGTTCGTCGGCCAGCAGGCGTTCGGATTCCCGCTCCTGATATCCCTCCTGTTCGCGGCGATGATCCTCCCGACGGACCCGGTGAGCGTCCTCGCGCTCTTCAAGGAGCTCGGCGTCTCGGACCGCCTCGCGGTGCTCGTGGAGGGCGAGAGCCTGCTGAACGACGGCGTCGGCGTCGTCCTCTTCATGACCATCGCGGACCTCGTCCTCGAAGTCCAGTCGGGGACCGTGACGGCGAGCGAGCTGTTCACGCCCGCGCGACTCGCCGGCGTCGGCGTCGAGATGGTGGTCGTCGGCGTCGGCGGCGCGCTCGTCGGACTCGTCACGGGCTACGCCGTCTATCGGGTGATGGCGGTGCTCGACGAGCACATGACGGAGACTGTGCTCGCGCTCGTGCTCGCGTACGGGAGCTTCCTCCTCGCGGAGCACTACCTGCACGTCAGCGGCGTCATCGCCGTCGTCACCGCCGGCCTCCTCATCGGGAACCGCGCGGCGGAGGAGGCGATGAGCCCGCAGACGAAGATAACCGTCTTCAACACCTTCGAGACCGGCTCCTTCCTCGTCAACACGTTCATCTTCCTGATGATCGGCGTGAACACGCCCGTGAATCAGCTGGTGCGGTACGCGGACCTCATCATCGTCGCCATCCCGCTCGTCCTGCTCGCGCGCGCCGTCGCCGTCTACCCCATCGTCTGGGTGATGAACCGCCTGCGCGACCGCACCGTCTCGCTGAAGTACCAGCACACGATGATCTGGGCGGGCCTGCACGCCTCCATTCCCATCGCGCTCGTGCTCGGCCTGCCCGCGGACATCGGCGACCCCTACCGCACGCAGTTGCGCGCGCTCGTCTTCGGCGTCGCCGCGTTCAGCCTCGTCGTGCAGGGGCTGACGATGGAGCGCCTCCTCGACAGCCTCGGTATCGTCACCCGCAGCGAGGCCCAGGAGCTCTACGAACTCCTCACGGGCCGCCAGCGCGCCGTCGACGGCGCGCTCGACGCCGCCGAACGCCTCCGACGGAAGGGCGAACTCCCCGCGGACGTCCACCGGGACTTCACCGACGAGTACGAGCGCGAACGCGAGGACTTACGCGCCGCCATCACCGAACTCCTGCGCTCGAACCCCGAGCTCCGCCGCGAACAACAGCTCGCGGGCGAACGCCAGGTGCTCAAGCAGGAGAAGTCCGCGGTGATGGACGCGATGCGCCGCGGCGTCGTCTCGGACCGGGTCGGCGAGAAGCTCTTAGAGGAGGTGAACCTGAAGCTGGATCGGGTTCGGGGCGGCGAGACGACGGTGACGGACGCGGGCGAGGAGGAGTTCCGCGAGTTCTGGCGCGACCGGGCCGAAGAGTTCGGCCTCACGCTGGACGCGGACGTGAGCGCGCCGGAAGAGGACGAGTAGGGATTATTCGGCGAGGGCTTGGAGGGCGGTGAGCATCTCGTCGACGGGCGTCTGGCAGACGGCGAGCGAGAAGCCGTCGCGTTGGGCGAGCGCGGGCGCGTGCTCCCAGAGGTCGGACTCGTCGATGCCGTGGAGGAGAACGGCGTTCGGCGTGGGGTTGACGACGCGGAGCGCCACCAGCGGGGACTCGCCGCGAGAGACGCCGGTGAAGCCGAGCACGCGGTTCGTGGACTGGCCGTAGAGCCGGTAGAACTCGTCGCTGGAGAGGCGGGTGATGGCGCGGATGCTGTCGATTATCGTGTGGCCGCTGACGCGGTCGCGGTCGCCCGCGACGACTTCGGTCGCGTCGATGGCGTCGTAGACGTCGGCGAGGGGGACGGCGGTGGGGTACTCGCGCAGGTCGAGGACGACGTCCGACTCGAAGCCGGCGGAGAGGACGCGGGCGTACTGTCGGATGCGGTCGCCGCCGCGGCGTTCGTCGATGTCGAGGAGCGCGGTGACGAGCCGTGAGACGAGGCCGATGCCGGGGCTCTGCCGGCGGCCGCTCTCGTAGTCGGAGATGACGGAGGAGGAGACGTCGAGTTGGTCGGCGAGTTCGGTCTGGGAGACGTCGAAGTCGGTGCGCCACTTCCGGAGGGTGGCGCCCGGGTCGTCGCTGAGCGTTATCTCGCCGGCGATGCGTTCGGCGAGGCCCGCGCGCGCGTCCGAGTCCATGCGATGTCTACCGGACGAGGAACCTAAGGCGTGTCGAACGTCCCCGTCGACAGTTGCCGATGCGCGACGGCCATACGCGTGCGGCGCCGAGACGGTGGTATGCCCTCGACGCTCGTGCACGTCGCCGTCGGCGCCGTCGTCGCCGCGGCCCTGCTCGGCTCCGCGTACTCGCGGCGCGCCGTCCTCGTCGTCCTCGCCGCCGCCGCGCTCCCGGACCTCGACTCGTTCACCGCCGTCCTCCTCCCGGGAACGCACCGCGCGCTCCTGCACACGCTCCTCCTTCCCGCCGCCGTCGGCGCCGTCGTCGCGTGGGACGCGCGCCGCGAGGACTCGTGGCTCCGCTCGCGCCGCGGCGTCCGAATCGCGTGGGTCGCCGTCGCCGCCCTCTTCGTCGGCGGCGTCGGCCCGGACCTCGTCACGAACGGCGTGAACGCCCTCTACCCGATCCACGACCGGTTCTACACGCTGAACGGCCACCTCTGGCTGTCGAACGCGCGCGGCCTCGTCCAGACGTTCGTCACCGCCGACGCGGGCGGCGGCACGACCGAGACGACGTTCTACTACACGGGCGTGGACGTCGCGCGGGGCGCGGACCCCGCGAACGCAGAACGGATCTTCCCGGTGGTCGACTCCGGGACGCAAGCGCTCGTCTGCGCCCTCGGCGCGCTCTGCCTCTGGGGGCGCGACCGGGACGCGCGAGACAGCTAACCCTCTACCGCGCCCGCGATGGCGCCACCGATGGCGCCGAAGACGACGGGGTAGACGACGCCAGCGACGACGATACCGGTGACGAGGTCCGGGCCGATCCACGCGCCGTCGGAGGTCACGCGGAACGCGAAGACGCAGAACCACGCCGGAATCGCGTAGCCGAGCGAGACGACCGTTCCGGCGAGCGCGCCGTCCGTCGGGTCGTCGAGGCCGACGTAGCGCGCGAGCAGGAAGCCGCCGACGAGGAGGAAGAGCGGCGGGACGACGTAGAGCAACTGCGGGGCGTTCCCGCTCGCGATGAGGTTCGTGGACACGCGCCCGCCGCCGAGGCCGGGCCGCGTGAACGACACGAAGTGCGCGTTGTAGAAGAGCCACCCGACGGCCTTCCACGCGGGGATTGCCTGCCCGCCGAGGAGTTCGATGATGGCGTTGATCCCCTGCAGTTGCTCGCGAACGTCGTTCGCCTGCCAGAGGTAGGTGACGAGATACTCGAGGACGTACGCGGCGATTCCGACGACGGCGGCCGGAACCCAGGGGACGTCACGGGTCGCGCTCGTGGAGGACATACCGCCCGGTTCGCGCGGTGCCCGCAAGGAGTTTGTGGCCAGCCGAGCGCGGAGATGCCGCGCGCGTCGGCCGCCACGCTGAAACGCGAGCCGACACGAGTTCCCGGACACGATGACGCGCTCTCGACGCGACGTCCTCCGCGCCGCCGGCGTCCTCGCCGCGAGCGTCGCCACCGCGGGCACCGCGAGTGCGAGCGGCGGCTGGCACGCCGTCGAGTCGCCCACGGACCGTTCGCTCCGCGACGTCACGCACGCAGGCGGCGGGGCCTACGCCGTCGGCGACGACGGCGTCGCCCTCGAACGCCGCGACGGCGGCTGGCGCCCGGTCACGACCGAGGGACCGGACGGGAACGGCTCGAACCTCCACGCCCTCACCGCCGACCCGGACGGGGAGCGAGTGTGGGTCGCGGGCGCGAGCGGCGCGCTCGCCGAACTCGACGTCGCGACGAACGAGTTCGCGTCGCATCGCGCGCCCGACGACGTCACGAACGAGTTCTCCGACGTCGCCGTCCGCGGGGACGTCGTCTACGTCGCGGAGACCTCCGGGCACGTCCACGTCGGCGCCGACGGGGGCGACGGGCGGACGTGGACGCACGAGACGCCGGGGAGCGGCGCCTCGATTCGCGCGCTCTCGCGCACCGCGAACGGCGTCGCGTGCGTCGACGGGAACGGCGCCGTCTTCGAGCGCGCGGACGAGACGTGGACGCGCGAGGGCATCGAGGACGCCGACCACGCGCTCCGCGCCGTCGCGCACGCGGGCAGTCAACTCCGCGTCGCCGGCGGCGCGCTCTACCTCGAAACCGCCGCGGGCTGGGACGTCACGAACCCGAGCGAGGCGACACTCACGGACCTCGCCGTCTCGTCGTGCGGGTGCGTGCACGCCGTCGGCGCCGACGGCACCGTCGTCCACCGACCCGGACGGGGAATTCCCATGGGAACGACCGTCGCGCGATGGCTCGGCGTCTGGGACGTCACCCGTCCCGTCGGCGCCGACCTGAACGCCGTCGCGGTCGGACGACCGCACGTCGCCGTCGGTGCGAGCGGGACGATACTGGAACGCTGACTCGCGGACTCGCGGACTCGCGCGAACCCGGGCCAGGTGAGACGGCGCACGCGGGCACGAGCGACACTGCGTCGGAGCCGCCGTGTGGAGGATGCTACGGGCTACGGCGCGGTTCCGCGTGCACTCGGCCGATCCGCGCCCGGGGCGGCGTAGCTAAGCCCGTCGGACGTGTCATACCACTATGGTCTCCTCGCCGCGTCGCAGCGCCCTCGCCGCAGTCGCCGCCCTCCTCCTCGGCGTCGGCGTCTTCGCCGCGTTCGCGCTCGCCGTCACCGCCGTCCTCGACCCGCTCGTCTGGCCGTCCCTGCTCGTCGGCCTCCCCGTCGGCGCCCTCGCCGGGGCCGCCGCCGCCGTCCTCGCCTATCGTTACCTCGCCCGGCCGGCCGACGACACCGTGAACTGGCGGCGGGTCGGCGTCGGCGTCGCCGCCGTCCTCCTCGTCTCCGCGCTCGCCCTCTCCGGCCTCTGGGTCGTCGGCCAGCAGCGCGCCGACGAGACGTACAGCAGCCAGTACGAGTATCGCGTCACGCTCGGCGCGAACGAGACGCTGGAGAACGCCACCGTCTACGTCCCCGTCCCGACGAACGCGAGCGACCGGAGCGGCCCGCACGCGCTCGCGCGGCGGTTCGTCTCCGACGTCACGTACTCGCGGGCCGTCCCGCCGGTGCGAGGCTACGACCCGAACGAGAGCGCGCCCGCGAACTTCAGCTATCGCCTCGTCGAGACCGATCACGGGCCGATGCTCGTCGTCCACGCCGACCGCGTCCCCGTCACGCGCGTCTACTATCGGACGGTCG
>JBDGUG010000074.1:0-18852 GCA_042216135.1 Halarchaeum sp.
CGCGACGGGGATGAGCCCCAGGATGTGGTCGTAATAACTCGTCATAATCTAATCTATACTATGCCAGATACTCATATAAGTGTTTCCCATAGATGACTCGTCGCCTCTGAATAAGCACTCCATAAGTTATAGAACGCGCCAGGGTCCGCGAACACGGTCGCGAGCGCCGAACGAAACGAAACGGCGCTATCGCCGCGACGCGAGGAGCGCCGCCGAGCGAGCGATCCAGAGGAAGAGCGTGCCGAACGCCGCGACCACCGCCGCGAAAATCGGGTCGAATCCGATGGGAAAGACCCCGGTCAGCAGGAGAATCTGTGCGAGGACGTCCGCTCCGAGCCACGCCAGCACCGTCCACCCGAATAGCCCGCGCCACGAGCGCGCCCCCGGCCCGTACGCGCGCAAGAGCGGCGCGGCGACGACCCACGCGACGGCGAACGGCGCGACGACGGCGACGAAGCGCAGGGGGTTCGCCGCGTCGTACGCGAGCATCGAGTGCTGGTACTCGCCCGCGAGCACGAACGCCAGTATCGCCACCGCGTCCGCTGCGGCGAACAGGCGGACCGTCTCCCGGTCCACGGTGAGAATCGACATACCCGCGCTTGGGCCGGCCGCGTTATGCCCGTACCGGATTCCGCGCCCCGGCCGTCCCCGGACGAGCGCGCGTCGGCGCGCCCGGTACGACGTCACAACGCTGAAACCCCCCGCCCGCGAACGCTCGCGTATGGACACGAAACACGAGGGCCGTACGACCTCGCCGATGCAGCCGTACACGCGAAAACAAGTGGGGTACGGCGCTGTCGCCTTCCTCGTCGGCGTCGTCGTGACGCTCGTCCTCCCCTTCCTCTAGTCCATCGCCGCCGCGAGCGTCTCGCGCAGCGCCGCGACGTCCGCGTGCTCGTAGGACGCCGTCTCGCCGTCGACGTCGAGCGAGAGCGCCCCCGAGTCGTCCGACGCGCCGAGCTCGACGACGGACGCGACGCCGTCGAACGCCGCGCGGACCGCCTCGGGATTCGTCGTCTCCACGAGCGCGCGCCCCGGCGCCTCCGAGAACAGCGCCGCGCGGGAGGGCACCGAGACGTCCGCGCCCGCGCCCGCCGTGAGGGCCTCCGCGAGCGTCACCGCGAGGCCGCCGTCGCTCACGTCGTGGACCGCCGTCACGTCGTCGTCGCCCGCGAGGGCTGCGAGCGCCGCGACGACGTCGCCCGCGTTCTCCGGGAGCGCGGGGAAGCGGTCCGTCCCGCCGAACTCGCGGAGGAGTTCCGCGCCGCCGAGCGACTCGTCGTGGCCGCCGACGAGCAGGAGCGTCCCCTCGCCCGCGAGCGCGGACCCGGGCGCGTGCACCGACTCCGCGGTGCCGAGCATCGCGAGCGTCGGCGTCGGCGGAATCGGGCCCGCGACGCTGTCGTTGTAGAGCGAGACGTTCCCGCCGACGACGGGGACGAAGAGGTCCCGGCAGCCGTCCGCGAGGCCGTCCACGATGGCCGAGAAACCGCCGTATACGCCCGGTTTCTCCGGGTTCCCGCCGTTCAGACAGTCCACGGCCGCGACCGGCGTCGCGCCGACCGCTGCGAGGTTCGTGGCGTTCTCCACGGCCGTCGCGTACGCGCCCCGATAGGGCTCACAGTCCGTCCAGTTCGGGTTCGCGCCCGCGGCGAGCGCGATACCGGGCGCGTCGTCGACGACGTCGGGCGCGCCGTCCTGCTCGTCGCCCGCACGGCTGTCGCCGTTCGGTCCGTTCGCCTCGTGGAGCGCGAGCACCGCCGCGTCGTCGCCGGGCCGGACGGCCGTTCGCGCGCCGACCTCGTGGTCGTACTGGCGGTAGACCCATCGCTTCGACGCGCAGTTCGGACTCGACACGACGGCCTCGAACGCCTCGTCGAGCGCCGGCAGGTCGTAGTCCGTCTCGGGCGTCTCCGGCTCCGTCGTCGGGAGGTCGTTCAGGGGCGCGCCGTCCGCGAGGAACTCCGCGGGCGCGTCCACGACGACGTCCCCCTCGAACTCGCAGACGTAGCGGCCGTCCCCCGTGACTTCGCCGATGTCCGAGCAGCCGAGGTCGTACTTCTCCGCGATGTCGCGCACCGCGTCGACGTTCTCCGGCGTGACCTCGTAGACCATGCGCTCCTGGGACTCCGCGAGCAGTATCTCCGTCTCGTTCATCTCGGGTTCGCGCTGGTGGACGTCGTCGAGCGTGAGCCGACAGCCGAGGTGGCCCTTCGCGACGAGTTCGGAGGACGCGCCGCCGAGACCCGCCGCGCCGAGGTCGCGGGCCGCCTGCACGAGGCCGGCGTCCACGAGCTCCTCGTTCGCCTCGACGAGTCGTTTTTCTGCATATGGGTCGCCGACCTGGACCGCCGGGCGGTCCTCCGTCTCCGCGTCCTCCGCGAGGTCCTCCGAGGCGAAGGAGGCACCACCCAGACCGTCCCGACCGGTCGAGTTCCCGACGAGCACGAGGCGGTTCCCGGGGCGCTGGGCCTCCGCCGTGACGAGGCGGTCGGGGCTGAGGAGGCCGACGCACGCGACGTTCACGAGCGGGTTGCCCTCGTAGCCCTCGTGGAACGCCGTGCTCCCCGAGACGGTGGGGACGCCGATGGCGTTCCCGTAGTGGCTGATCCCCTCCACGACGCCCTCCAGGAGGTAGCGCGAGTGCTCGCGGTCGAAGTCACCGAAGTAGAGCGAGTCCGCGAGCGCCACGGGGTACGCGCCCATCGAGAGCGTGTCCCGGACGATGCCGCCGACGCCCGTCGCGGCGCCGTCGAACGGGTCGACGTACGAGGGGTGGTTGTGCGACTCGACGCCGAACGTGGCGTAGACGCCATCGCTCACTTCGACGACGGCGGCGTCGTCGCCGGGCCCGACGACGACGTCCTCGCTCTCCGAGTCGAACGCGGAGAGCAGCGGTAGCGAGGAGCGATACGCGCAGTGTTCGCTCCAGAGGTTCTCGAACAGCGCGGCCTCGGCGCGCGTCGGGTCGCGGCCCAACTCTCCGACGACGCGTTCGCGGTCCGACTCGGCGAGAGTCATTCAACTACGTGTACCAACACGCGCCATTAATGCGTTTCTATGTGCACGCTCGTGGGCACCGTCGGCCCGAGCGTGAGCGGGGGGCGACGGACCGAGCGAGCGGCACCGTCGCGGGCCACGTCGGCCCGAACGCGAGTGAGGGGCGACGGGGAGGCGAGCGCTGACCGCAGGGATGCGCGAGCGGCGCCCGGGCGGCCTCTCGCGAACCGGCGCGCTTTTGCCCGCCCGCACCGAACGCCGAGGCGTGCTGTCGGTCGAGCTCCACGCGCACTCCGATCTCTCCTACGACGGGCGCGACCCCGTCGAGATGCTGCTGGAGCAGGCCGCCGCCGTCGGCCTCGACGCCCTCGCCGTCACCGACCACGACGAGTACGACGCATCCCGGCGCGCCGCGGACGTCGCCGCCGACTACGGCCTCGTCGGCATCCCCGGGATGGAGGTGACGAGCGCCGCCGGCCACGTCCTCGCGCTCGGCGTCGAACGCGCCGTCGAACCCGGACGGCCGTTCGGGGAGACCATCGAGCGCATCCACGACGCCGGCGGCATCGCCGTCGTCCCCCACCCCTTCCAGGAGTCCCGCAGCGGCGTCGCCGCGAACGTCACGCGCGACGAACTCGCGTCCGCGGACGCCATCGAAGTGTACAACTCCCGCCTCCTCACCGGCCGCGCGAACCGACAGGCGGAGTCGTTCGCGCGCGAACGCGGCCTCCCGATGACCGCCGGGTCGGACGCGCACATCGCCGAGATGGTCGGGCAGGCCGTCACGCGCGTGGACGCCGGCGACCGGACCGTCGAGAGCATCCTCGACGCCGTTCGGGCCGGCCGAACGAGCGTCGAGGGCAAACGCACGCCGTGGCACATCAGCTTCCGGCAGGCCGCCGGGGGCGCGAAGCGCCGCGTGCGCAACCGCATCCGCGAGTTCTTCTAGGCCACGTCGCTTACGGGGCGCCCGCGAGACGCCTCGCGCATGGTCGGACCCCTACTCGAGGACCGGACCGCCGTCGTCACCGGCGGGTCGAGCGGTATCGGACGTCACATCGCCGAGCGGTTCGCGGCGGAGGGCGCGCGCGTCGTCGTCACCGAAAGCGGAGCTTCCGGTTGGCTAACGGGAACTGCGTTCTCGTGAACGTCGCAGACGTCCGCGAGGCCCCTCGCGAGGGCGGGACGCCGACGCACGAACTCGTCACCACCGACTACGACGTGGACGCCACGTACGTCCCGTGCGACGTCACCGATCTCGACGACCTGGAGACGGCGGTGGACGCCGCGGACGCCTACGGCGGCGTCGACGTCATGGTGAACAACGCCGGGGTCATCCGCGAGGGACCGTTCACCGAGGTGACGGAGGACGAGTTCGACCGACTGATGGACGTGAACGTGAAGGGCGTCTTCTTCGGCGCGCAGTACGCCGCGGAGAAGATGGTCGGCGACGGCGGCGGGGCGATCATCAACATGTCGAGCGTCGCCGGCCTCCGCGGGAGCGCGAACTCCGCGACGTACTCCGCATCGAAGGGCGCCGTCCGCCTCCTCACGTACGCGCTCGCGGGCGAACTCGGCCCGGAGGGCGTGCGCGTGAACGCCATCCACCCCGGCGTCACCGAGACGGAGATGACGCACGAGGACGTCGAGACGGCGGCGCAGGACGTCGACGAGCACCACGCCGACATCCCCGCGGAGCGCTTCGGCGACCCGGGGGACGTCGCGGACGCCGCGTGCTATCTCGCGAGCGACATGGCGGACTACGTGAACGGCGAGTCCCTCGTCGTGGACGGCGGGATGACGTACGGGGGCTAGCGCGCCGACTCGACGGCCTCCACGGCCTCGATGCCGATGCGTTCGACTTCGTCGCCGACGCCCGCCTCCTCGAGCTCTGCGGGCGTGAACCACTCCCAGTGCTCGCCGGCGCGTTCGTCGTCGCCGTCGGGGTCGATATCGCGCGAGTCCACCGACGCGAAGTAGACGAAGTCGACGTGCTGGTGGCCGACCTCCCCGCCCTCGTAGGCGTGGATGTCTTCGAGCAGGAGGTGCTCGGGTTTCGGGAGCGAGCGCACGACGCCCGTCTCTATCTCCGGGTCCGCGAGCAGGAGGCGCGGCTCCAACCCGGTCTCCTCGCGCACCTCGCGCTCGGCGGCGCGATGCGGGAGTTCGTCGCGCTCGACGTGCCCGCCCGGCGGAAGCCAGAGGCCGAGTCGGTCGTGCTCGTGGAGCGCCGTCGCCCCGTCGTGGACGACGTAGACGGTCGCGGTGTGGTGTCGCGTCGTCTCCATACCGCCCGCTCTCGCGGCGCGCTCTACTCGCTTTCGATGACCGGCGCTCGCGTCCGCTCGGACCGCGCCGGTTCGGCGGGCGCGTCGGCCGCTCGCGGGAGCGAGACGGTGATCGTCGTGCCCTGGGGTCCGGTGTCGGTGAGGGCGACGCTGCCGTCGTAGCGCTCGACGAGCGTGCGCACGAGGTAGAGGCCGAGACCGTGCGTGCTCGTCCGGCCGTGCGTCCGCTCGAAGAGCGCGTCCCGCTTCTCCACGGGGATGCCGGAGCCGTCGTCGGCGACGACGATATCGACCGTGTCCGCGCGCTCGACGACGTCGACGGTCACGACGGTCGAGTCCCCGTCGTCGTGAACGACGGCGTTCTCGAAGAGGTTCGCGAACACGCGCTCGACGAGTTCGTCGGCGCCCACGAGCACGTCGTCCGGGACGTCGATGTCGACGGTCAGCGCGTCGTGCGCGTCCGTGACGTCCGCGGCCGCCTCCCGCAGGACGTCCGCGAGCTCCACGGGTTCGACGCCCTCGGGACGCGGGGTGTCGATGAGGACGCGGACGTCCTCGATGACGCTCGTCATCTCCTCGGCCTGGCGCTCGATGGTCGCCATCGCGTCGTGGACGGTCGGGTCGTCCACGGCTTCGTCCGCGAGCGTCGCGTACCCCTGCACGACGCTCGCCTTGTTCAGCACCTCGTGGCGGAGCAGGCCGTTCAGGTACTCGAACCACTCGCGTTGCTCCTCCGCGAACTCCGCCTCGGCGCGGGCGCGTTCGACTTGGTGGGCGCGGTCGATGGAGCGCGCCTCGACGACGCCGATGATCAGGCCGCCCGCCGCGCCGAAGACCGCCGTGCCGCGCGCCCACGCGACGTTCGCCTGAAGCGTCGGTGCGGGCGTGATGACGATGAGGACGAGGTTGACGGCGAGGAAGAGGACGAGGCCGCCGAACGTCCACGCGCCGATGCGCCGGTAGCGCTCCGCGCCGAGTTCGCTGGCCGAGAGGAGGTAGGCGGCGCCGACGAACACGAACGCGAGCACGACGGTGAACGCGAGTTCGCCGCCTTGGCTCGCGCTCACGTCGCCGCCGACGACGGCGGGGTCGAAAACGGCGGTTTCGGCGAGGAAGGCGAGGACGCTCAGCGGCCCCACGGCGGCGATGCCGGCGAGGACGAGTCGTCGCGTGGCCTGACGAACGCGCGTGCCGTCGCCGTCGGCGCGCTCGTAGTCGGACATTCGAGAGTAGCACTCGACCGGACAGGTATAATAGTACCGACACGATCGGGCGCCGTGCGTCGGCCGCGCGGCGCTACGCCTGCGCGGGGACGTCCTCTTGGGCTTCGAGGAGTTCGTGGTAGCGGTTGCGGATGGTGACTTCGCTGACGTTCGCCACGTCGCTCACCTCGCTCTGCGTGACGCTCCGATTGGTGAGGAGGGCGGCGGCGTAGACGGCGGCGGCGGCGAGGCCGACGGGACTCTTCCCCGAGTAGAGGCCGGCGTCCTCGGCGGCGTCGAGCAGTCGGCGGGCCTGCCGTTCGACCTCGTCGTCGAGGTCGAGTTCGCTGACGAAGCGCGGGACGTAGCTGGTGGGGTCCGCGGGCGCGACTTCGAGTTCGAGTTCGCGGACGACGTAGCGGTAGGTGCGCGCGATCTCGTCGCGTTCGACGCGCGAGACGTTCGTGACCTCGTCGAGCGACCGGGGCGTGTTCGCCTGTCGGGCGGCGGCGTAGAGGGAGGCGGTGGAGACGCCCTCGATGGAGCGGCCGGGCAGCAGGTCCTCCTCCAGCGCGCGGCGATAGATGACCGACGCCGTCTCCCGAACGCTCTTCGGGAGGCCGAGCGCGCTCGCCATGCGTTCGATCTCGCCGAGCGCCTGCTTCAGATTCCGCTCCTTCGAGTCCCGCGTGCGGAAGCGTTCGTTCCAGGTGCGCAGACGCGACATCTTCTGTCGCTGGCGGCTGCTGAGACTGTTCCCGTACGCGTCCTTGTCCTGCCACCCGATGTTCGTCGACAGCCCCTTGTCGTGCATCAGGTTCGTCGTCGGCGCCCCCACTCGGCTCTTCTCGTCCTTCTCGCCCGCGTCGAACGCGCGCCACTCGGGCCCGCGGTCTATCTCGTCCTCCTCGACGACGAGGCCGCAGTCCTCGCAGACGGTCTCCCCGCGGCTCTCGTCGACGACGAGGTTCCCGCCGCACTCGGGACAGACGAGCGTCTCGCCGTCCGACTCCGCCTCGCGTTCCTCGGTCTCCGTCCGCCGGCGTTCCCGTTCGCGTGTGTCGCTCATAGTGTGATAGCCGCGCCCGCCCATTCCGTCGTTTCTCGGGCGACGATACGTGAGAGTTCAGCCGCCACCGGCAAAAGACTGGTGACCGTTCTCGGCCCGCCTCGCCGGTACCGCGCCCGCGAACGCCGCCCGGACGGTGAGCGGGGCTTTCGAAACGCTTACCGACCGCACGACCCAGGGTTCGGACATGAGCGACGCCGCCGTCGACGCCGACGAGGTCCGCCACGTCGCCGACCTCGCGCGCGTCGACCTCGAGGAGGACGAAGTCGAGCGCTTCACCGAGCAGTTCGCCGCCATCCTCGACCACTTCGAGACGCTGGAAGACGTCCCGGACGTCGAGGCCGAACCCGACCTCGTGAACGTCATGCGCCCCGACGAGATCGAGGACGGCCTCTCCCAGGAGGAAGCGCTCGAGAACGCCCCCGAAACGGAGGACGGGTTCTTCAAGGGCCCGAAGGTGTCGTAGATGGCCGACGAACACAACGCATTCGTCACCGAGGAGACCATCGAGGGCGCCGAAGACGGCCCGCTCGCGGGCGCGACGGTCGCCGTCAAGGACAACATCTCCACCGCGGGCGTCCGCACCACCTGCGGGTCCGCGATGCTCGACGACTACGTCCCGCCCTACGACGCCACCGTCGTCGAACACCTGACCGACGCGGGCGCGACCGTCGTCGGGAAGACGAACATGGACGAGTTCGGGATGGGCACCACCACCGAGACGTCCGCCTACGGCGCGACCACGAACCCCGCCGACCCCGAACGCGTCCCCGGTGGCTCCTCAGGCGGTTCGGCGGCCGCCGTCGCCGCGGGCGACGCCGACTACGCGCTCGGCTCCGACACCGGCGGCTCCGTCCGCTGCCCCGCCGCCTTCTGCGGCGTCGTCGGCATCAAGCCCACGTACGGTCTCGTCTCCCGCTACGGCCTCGTCGCGTACGCGAACAGCCTCGAACAGATCGGGCCGCTCGCCCCGACCGTCGAGGACGCCGCCGAACTCCTCTCCGTCATCGCCGGCCCCGACGAACACGACGCGACCACGCACGACGTCGACGTCGAGGACTACGCGGCCGCCGCCGACGGCGACGTCGACGGCCTCACCATCGGCGTCCCCACCGAACTCGTCCAGGGGGTCGCGCGCGGCGCGACCGAATCCGCGAGCGGCGACGAGCCGCGAGCAGGCGCGGACGAACGCGTCGTCGACGCCTTCGAGGACGCCCTCGACGAGTACCGCGACGCCGGCGCCACCGTCGAGGAGGTCAGCCTCCCGTCCGCCGAGTACGCCGTCGCCGCCTACTACGTCATCGCGATGTCCGAGGCGTCCTCGAACCTCGCGCGCTTCGACGGCGTGCGCTACGGCGAGTCCGGCGGTTTTGATGGCAACTGGAACGAGACGTTCGCGAAGACGCGCGCCGAGAACCTCGGCGACGAAGTCAAACGCCGCATCCTCCTCGGCACGTACGCGCTCTCCGCCGGCTACCACGACAAGTACTACAAGCAGGCCCAGGACGCCCGCGCGTGGGTCCGCCGGGACTTCGAGGAGGCGTTCGACTCCGTCGACGTCCTCGCGTCCCCGACGATGCCCATCCTCCCGCCGCGCCTCGGCGAGAGCTTAGAGGACCCGCTCCAGATGTACCTCGCGGACGCCAACACCGTCCCCGTGAACCTCGCGAACCTCCCCGCCATCAGCGTCCCCGCCGGCGAACGCGACGGCCTCCCCGTCGGCCTCCAACTCGTCGGCCCGCGCTTCGCCGAGTCGACGCTCGTTCGCGCCGGTAGCCTCATCGCCTGACCCGGCCAGTTCTCAAACGCAGTAATCGGGGCTGAAGGCTTAAGCCACCCCACTAGTAGTGGTGTGGTAATGGCACTCTCAGAGAGCGGGACGGACGACGGCGACGTCTCCCTCTACGACGGGCCCGAGGAGGCCGAGACGGCCGCCGAACTCCGCGCAGAGCGCGACTTCTGGAAGCACCTCTTCGATCAGGTCGTCGAGACGATTCCCGAACCGACGATGGTCATCGACGACGACGGCGTCCTCACCCACTGGAGCGGCGCGCACGAGGACATGACCGGGATGTCGCGCGAACAGGTCGTCGGCCGCACGGCGATGGACGTCCTCGACACGGACGGCGAATCGGAGACGCTCGCGGACACCATCGCGCGGACCGGCGAGACGATCCGCGAGGAGAGCATCCGATCCACGACGGCGCCGAACGGCAACCAGTGGCACATCCGCGCCGCCGGGATGCCCCTCACCGACCCCGACGGCGACGTCATCGGCGCGTTCGAAATCGCGTCCCGCGTCACCGACGTCGTCGAACAGCGCGAACTCCTCGAAGACCTCCAGCGCGAGATGAGCGAGGACGTCGGCGTCGCCGTCGACGAACTCCACGCGTCCGCGAGCGACGTCGCCGAGACGTCCGCGCACGTCGACGACGTCACCAACGAGCAAGTCGACAACCTCCAGACCGTCCAGGACGAAGTCAGCGACCTCTCCGCGACCATCGAGGAGATCGCCGCGAGCGCCGAACAGGTCCGCGAGCAGAGTTCGGACGCCGAAGACCTCGCCGAGGAGTCCGCCGAGACCGCCGACGCCGTCCTCGACGACATCGACGATGTCGGCGACGTCACCGACACCCTCCAGGAGAACGCGCGAACGCTCGAAGAGCGCGTCGACGAAGTCGACGCCATCGTCGGCGCCATCGACGACATCACCCAACAGATCGACCTGCTCGCGCTCAACGCCTCCATCGAGGCCGCGCACGCCGGCGACGCCGGGAACGGCTTCACCGTCGTCGCGGACGAGATCAAGGAACTCGCCGGCCAATCCAAGGACGAAGCCGACGAGATCGAACGCATCGTCGAAGAGATCGCCGCGGACATCGAGGAGACCACCGCCGCCGCCGACCGCACCGACGAGACCTTCTCCGACGTCGTCACCGAGATGCGCGAACTCGGCGAGAACCAGACCGACATCCGGCGCGCCGTCAGCGAGACCGCCACCGGCGTCGAAGAGATCGCGGACGCGACCGACGAACAGGCCGCCAGCACCGAGGAGATAGCCGCCATCCTCTCCGAGAGCGTCGACCAACTCGACACCGTCACCGACGAGATAGAGGACCTCACCGACGCCAACGCCGACCAGGTCGAACGCGTCAACGACATCCAGTCCAGCCTCGACGACCTCGCCGCCGAACTCGACGACTAGCGCCCGCGAACCGATATCCTCCTCCGCGCCGTGCCAGCCCGGAGCGTCCGAGTCAGGCCGGCCCGGGACGCTCCGCGTCCGCGTCCGACGCGACGTTCGCCACTCGCTCCGTCGCCTCCGCACCGTCCACGTGGAGGACGCGCTGCGGGAACGGAATCTCGACGCCCGCGTCCGCGAACCGATCGTGGATCGCGCGATTCAGCGCGTGCGTCGCCTTCCCGTCGTGCAGCGGATGCCGGACCCAGACGAGCAGTTCGTAGTCCAGACTCGAACTCCCGAACTCGCGCAAGCGCACCCGCGGCGACGGATTCGACGCCACGTCCTCCACCGCCTCCGCCGCGTCCAACAGGCACGCCTCCACGACGTCCAGATCGCTCCCGTACGCCACCCCCACCGGTAGCTTCACGCGCGTCTTCGTCATCGGCGCCGAGTGGTTGATGATCTGCGCCGAGTTCAACACCGAGTTCGGCACCGTCACCACGACGTTGTCCCGCGCGAGCAGGCGCGTCGACCGGATCGAGATGTCCAGCACCGTCCCCGCCACCCCCGAATCCAGCACGACGTAATCCCCCACCCGGTACGTGTCGTCCACGTAGAGCGCGATGCTCCCGAAGAAGTTCGCGACCGTGTCCTTCGCCGCGAACCCCACCGCGATGCCCGCGATACCCGCCGACGCCAACAGCGGCGTGATCTCCACCCCCCAGATCCGGAGGACCACCCCGCCCACCGCTATCAGCAGGCCGAACGTCAGGAGGTTCTGGAATATCGGCGCGAACCCCGTCGTCCCTTCGCTCGACTCGTCGTACGCCGACAGCGCGCGATTCGCCAGCCGCGAGAGCGCGTACCCCCACACCACCACCGCCACCGTCAGCGCCGCCCCGCGCAAGTAGAACCCCGCGCCCACGGGCAGCGGCAACGCCGACGGCGCGACGTACGCGCCCGCCACCGCCACCGTCGCCGGCAGCGGCACCCGCAGTTCGGCCACCAGCGCGTCGTCCACGCCCATCGACGTCCCGCCCGCCAGCCGCCGCGCCGCGCGAAGCCCCACCTCGCTCACCACCGCCGCCGCCACGAACGACCCGCCGACCAGGACGGCGAGCCCCACCGGCCACGGCAGCCCCGCGAGCAGGGAGTGCAGAGTGCTCATCGCGGCACGTAGGCGACCAATCGCGATAACGCTTGCTCGCGGCTGTCCGCGCGCCTCACTTCGTTCGCCGCTCGGTATTTCGCGGGCCCTCGCTCCCTGCGGTCGCTCGGCCCCGCGTCAGTCCTCGCGTGTCGTTCGCTGTCGCTCACTCCCGCTCGGTTGTTCGGTCGCGCTTCGCGCGACCTACTCCTCACGGGTCGCTACGCTCCCCGTTCGGTCGATTCGCGACTCCCTTCGGTCGTCGCGTTAGTCCTCGTACACGAGGTTCATAATCCACTGCGAGAAGGCGTCGCTGCGCGCGTCCACTTCCTCCTCGCCGACGAACGGCGAGAGCATGTCGCCCGCCATCAGGAGCGAGAAGTCGAGTTCTTCCTCGCGGATGATGGGGTCGAGCCGGTAGGTGGTGTTCCCGTTGTGAACGGCCTCTTCGCGGGCGATGAGGCCCTTGTCGGCGAGCTTCTTCGCGAGACGGCTCCCCTTGCGCGAGGAGACGTCGAGCTCCTTCCAGAAGTCGCTCTGGTAGATGCCCCCCGTCTCCTCGACGAGTTCGAGGGCCCGCGCCTCGTCCTCAGAGAGGTCCGCTGATTCGGCGCTCATACAGGGTAGACCGGCCGCGAGCGGTTTAAATGTGACCGTCTTGGCGGCTCGCGCGCTCGCGCTCGAAGCCGCCGACGCGCCGATACGGGGTGCGGCAGGGCGGGCCGGCCGCGAACTCGTAGGTGATCCGGTCGTCGGCGACGGTGATCACGGACGACGAGCGGGTGCCGTAGCCGGCGCCGTGGAGGCACGCATCGACGTCCCGTGCGGCGAGCACGCGCTTCGCGCGCCCGCGAAAGCCCGCGGCCGTCCCGGGGATTCTGGCGGTGAGCGCCTCGCGAACGCGCTCGCGGCGGCCGGCGGCGTCGGGCGCGCCCGTGGTCGTGACGACGCGGACGCCCGGGTCGAGCGTGGTGGCGCGCAGGCGGCCGTCCCACTCCAGGAGCACCGCGTCGTCGGCGTCCGCGAGCACGAGGTTGAACCCGGCGTAGTCGCGCGATTCGACCTCGCGTTCGACGAGCGCGCTGGCGTCGCGGACGCTCCCCGCGCGGAGCGCGTCGGAGACGAGGCGGCCGCGCGAGCGCTCCGATTCGAGGTCGCTCCAGCGGTTCGTGATCCCGACGTAGAACCCCGCGTCGGTGACGCCGGTCCACGTCCCGCCCGCGGACTCGTCGCGCGGCGCGAGCACGCGCGGGTCGTCGCCGGTGACGGCGGGCGGACTCGCGGGCCGGGAGAGGGACTCGTCGCGGTTCGCCGCGACGACGACGGGCGCGTGATCGTAGACCTGCCACGCGATGGCGAGCGTGCACACGCCCCGTTCGAGGCGGCCGGGCGTCTAAAGTTCGACGCCCGCTGCGGCGAGTTCGCGCGCGGCCTCCCGATCCACCGTCCCGGACGCCGTCCGCGGGAGTTCGCCGACGACGGCGACGGTGCGCGGGCGTTCGAAGCCCGCGAGGTCGGCCGCCCAGTCCGCCGCGAGGTCCGCGGGGTCCGGGGACGTCCCCGGGACGGGGACGACGACGGCGGCGACGCGTTCGCCCCACTCGTCGTCCGGGAGGCCGACGACGGCGACGTCGTCCACGGCGGGGTGCGCGCGCGCGACGTCCGCGACGCGGCCGGGGTCGACGCTCTCGCCGCCGGTGACGATGCGGTCGCTCCGCCGATTGAGGACGTAGAGGCGGCCCGCGTCGTCCCGGTAACCGACGTCGCCGGTGCGGAGGCCGTGCGGGCCGAACGCGTCCGCGGTCGCGTCCGGGTCGCCGTAGTAGCCAGGGGTGACGGAGGGGCCGGTGACGCAGAGTTCGCCGGTCTCGCCCCGCGGGACGGGGTCGCCGTCCTCGCCGACCACGGTGACGGTCGTCCCGAAGAGCGGGCGGCCGACCGTCCCCTCGTGCGCGGCGGCCTCGTCCGGGCGCGCGGTCGCGATCTGAGAGGCGGCCTCGGTCATCCCGTAGGACGGGTGGACGGGGACGTCGCGCGCGGCACACGCCGCGACGAGCTCGGGCGGCGTGGGCGCGCCGCCGCAGAGGACGAAGCGGAGGCTCTCGGGGAATCCGCGCTCGGCGCGGAGCATCCGCTTCAGCATCGTCGGGACGACGGAGACGCCCGTGCAGTCGTACTCGTCGAGGGTCCGGAGGGTCGCCTCGGCGTCGAAGTCGCGCTGGATGACGCACGTCGTCCCGTAGAGCGCACAGCGCAGGGCGATGGAGAGGCCGCCGACGTGGTACATCGAGAGCGGGCAGAGCCACCTATCGTCGGGGGTGACGCCGAGGCGGAACGCGCTCGCCGCCCCGGCCGCGAGGAAGTTCCCGACGGTTAGCTCGACGGCCTTCGGGTCGCCCGTCGTCCCGGACGTGAAGACGAGCGCCGCGCGGTCGTCGCGCGCTAACTCGGCCCGTTCGACGGTCGCGGGGTCGGCGTCGTCGAGCGCTTCGACGCCGGGCGCGGCGGGCGAGTCGACGGTCGCGACCGGGACGTCGCCGGCGATGGCGGTGGCGTCGTCCTCGGTGTCGCGCTCGCAGACGAGCGCGGTGAGGTCGGCGCGCTCGACCTGCGCCCGGAGTTCGGGGACGGCGAGACGAACGTTCAGCGGGACGAGCGTCGCGCCGAGCCGCTGGCACGCGAAGACGAGGCGGACGAACGCGGGCCGCGTCTCCGCGAGGACGCCGACGTGGTCGCCGCGTTCGACGCCGCGCGCGGCGAGCAGGCCGGCGGTCGTCTCCACGCCGTCGTCCAGCGCCGCGTACGTCCACTCGCGCCCGCTGTCGGCGTCCGCGAGCGCCGTCGCGTTCGGGGACGCGCTGGCGCGCGTCGCGAGGAGGTCGCGCATCACTCGTCGCTCGGTGCGGGGACGCCATGGCCCTTTCCCTGCGGGACCGAGACGGCGCCGTCGCGCACGGGCGCCGGGTCGGGCGCGAGGTCGGCGGCGAGCGCGTCGCCCGTGGCGAGCCCACACGCCGGGAGCGGGGCGAGCGCGGCGGCGACGTGGACGGCGGCGGTCCGCGCGTACACCGCGTCGAACGTCGTCGTCACGACGGGATCGACGCCCGCGGCGCGTGCGCGCTCTCCGGCGGCGACGGCGCGCCCGGGGCCCCCGAGCGCCATCGGCTTCAGGACGACGGCGTCCGCGGCGTCGGCGTCGAGGACGGCCGCGAGCCCACGGGCGGGGACGGACTCGTCGAGCGCGATGGGAACGCCGCGGCCGCGGAGCGCGGCGTGCCCCGAGAGGTCGTCCGCTGGGAGCGGCTGTTCGAGGAGCGCGACGTCGAGTGCGGCGAGCGCGTCGACGGCTCTCCCGGCCGTCTCGCGGCCCCACGCGCCGTTCGCGTCCGCGCGCAGGTCTATCTCGGGAGCGGCGTCGCGGGCCGCGCGCAGGCGCGCTCGGTCGGCTTCGAGGGGGCGCGCACCGACCTTCACCTTCACCGTCTCGAAGCCGTCGCGCGCCGCCTCGCGGACGCGCACAGCCGTCTCGTCGGGCGGCGCGTCCCCGACCGTCGCGTTCACCGGGAGGCGCGCGACGGTCGCGTCCCCGCCGAGATGCCGATAGAGCGATTCGTCGCTCTCGCGCGCGGCGGCGTCCGCGAACGCGAGCGCGACCCCGTGGCGGGCGGCGGGCGCGTCCTCACACGCGGCGACGACGCCGTCCGAGTCTGCCCCGTCGGCGTCGCGTTCGGCGGCGCGGGCGAGCGCGCGCTCGCAGGCCTCGTAGGATTCCGTCCAGTCCGGGAGCGGCGTCGCCTCGCCCGTCCCCCGGACGCCGTCGCGTTCGACGGTCACGAGGACGCCACGGCGCTCCGCGATGCGGCCGCGAGCGGTGTCGAGCGCGCTCGCGAGCGGGAGCGCGAACGGGTCGCGGTTCACAGCGCCAGGCCGAGCGCGAGACAGGCCGAGTAGAGCGCGAGCGTCTGCCCGGTTCGCGTGAGCGCCGGGTCGAGGTGTTCGCCGTCGTCGTGCGCGAGGAGCGTGCGCGTCACGGAGACGGCGAGCGGGAGGCTGAGAAGCGGGAGGAGCGCCTGCGGGCCGTAGCCCACCAACGCGAACCAGACGGGGACGGCGTACGCGAGGCAGAACAGCGCGACGTACTGGGCGCGAGAGCCCGCGTAGCCGATGCGGACGGCGAGCGTGCGCTTCCCGGCCTTCGCGTCCGTCTCCATGTCGCGGACGTTGTTCACGACGAGTATGTTCGTCGAGATGGCGGCGACGCCGAGGCTCGCGACGAACGCGGCGAGCGGGAGCGTCCCGGGCGGCGGCGTCAGCGGGAACGCGGGCGCGTACGACGCGGCCTGCACGTAGACGGTGCCGACGACGGCGACGACGCCGAAGAAGACGAAGACGAACAGGTCGCCGAGGCCGTAGTAGCCGAAGGGGAACGGCCCGCCCGTGTACGCCACGGCGGCGACGACGCTCGCGAGGCCGACGACGAGGATGGGGAGGCCGCCGACGTAGACGAGGTAGCAGCCGACGACCATCGCCGCCGCGAGCGCGGCGTACATCGCGCGCTTCACCGACGCGGGCTCGATGAGGCCGGCCTGCGTCACGCGCGTGAACCCCTCGCGTTCGTCGGTGTCCGCGCCCTTCATCGCGTCGTAGTAGTCGTTCGCGAAGTTCGAGCCGAGCTGGATCAGGACCGCGCCGACGAGCGCCGCGAGCGCGGGGAGCGCGGCGAGAACGCCCAGTTCGTACGCCGCGCCGACGCCGACGACGACCGGCGAGACGCCCGCCGGGAGGGTGTGCGGTCGCGCCGCCATCAGCCACGCTCGCCGCCGCGAGACTTCCGCGTCACTCATATCGAATCGTTCGCGCGGCGCGACGAAAAGGCTCGCCTCTTCAGTCGACGAGGCGTTCGAGCGTCCCGACGAACGTCTGGTGGCGAATCGGCTTCGTGAGATAGCCGTCCACGTCGTCCGCGTCCAGGTGCGCGTCCTCCTCGTACGCGCTCACCACCAGCACCGACCCCGCGAACGCCGTCTCGTCGAGTCGGTCGACGACCTCCGGCCCGGAGAGTCCCGGCATCCGGCGGTCGAGCACGAGCACGTCCACGTCGCCGTCGAGCAGGCGCAGCGTCTCGTTGCCGTCGGTCGCTTCCACGCACTCCCAGCCGTCACCGCTCGCCAGCCAGAGCGCGAACGTCTCGCGCAGGTCGTCGTCGTCGTCCGCGAGGAGCACGGTCGCGGGGTCCGCGCGCCCGCCACCGTCGTCGTCGTCCGCGACCGGGGAGAGGGACTCGCCGCTCGCCCCGCAGACCTGGCACGCGGTGTCCGAGCGCAGAATGGAGAGGTTCTGCGTGGTCCCGCACCGATCGCACGAGATCAACGCCATCGTTTCAGCCGTGACAGTACACCCTGATAGTCTTTTCCAGCGAGGGCTAGAGGCGGGAGGTATCGAGCGTCACGCCGGGCGGCGCCGCGACGAGGAATCCCCGGAAGTGCATCAGCGTCGCGCCGCGATCCTTCGCCGGGCCCGCGAACCCCGCCGCGCGCTCGTCGAGGTCACCGGCGACGGCGAGGACGAGCACGCACCCGCGCTCCAACTCCCCCAGCCACTCCTCCGCCGGCGTCGCGCCGTCGAGGACGCCGAGAACGACCTCCTCCACGTCGTCTTCCGCCCACTCGTCGATCTGCTCCTCCGCGTTCCGCAGGTCGAGGCTGAACCCGTCGCTCATACCCGGAGTCGCGGGCGCATCGGCATCAATGCTTCCCACGGGGCCCGCCGCCCCGTCCGGCCGTGGCCCCGCGATTTATGAGTCTGCGCGCCGTCTCCCACGGTATGCCGAAAGTACACCTCGACGAGGCGACCATCGAGCGTCTCGACGACCTCCGCACCGACGGGGAGTCCTACGACGAGATCGTCAGCGAACTCATCGACATCTACGAGTCCGAGGAGCTAACGCTCTTCCACAGCGGCGACATCGAATAACAGCCCCTATTCCTCGGCGGCCACGCGGCACGCCTCGGCCCACTTCCCGTTCTCCTCCAGATACTCCTGTAAGCGATCCCCGTACTCCTGGGAGAGCGCCTCAGCTTCCTCGAATCGCTCGTCCGTCTCGCTCCCGAACCCGAGCGCGCGCCGGATGCCGCCGAGGAAGCCCTCGCCCGAGGACGTGCTCCCGCCACCGCCCGCGCCCATCGACGCCATCTGTTTCTCGACGTCGTCGATCTCGGACATCACCTGCGGAAGCTTCCCCGTGTCCGCGACGATGCGGGCCGATTCGGGATCCGTCGGCTCCTCGATGTGGAACTCGACGGCCGTCATGATGAGACCCCACTGTTGTCGCGAGAACGGGGACTCCTCTACTCGGTCGGTGAACTCGTCGTCGACGGCCATCCGGTCGCCGACGACGCGGTCCTGCCAGCGTGCCATGCCCCATCGTATGCGGACGAGCGATTTGTCTCTTGCCCTGCGGGACGACGCCCCGTCAGGCCCGCGCGTTCGACGGCGCACGACGCGCTCCCGGCCGTCCTCTCGCCGTACGGGGACGTGAACGCCCGCTCGCCCCGCCGGCCCCGGGAGGGCGGCGCGGCGCGCACCCGAGCGCGTCCCCTCGAACGCGCGACCTGTCGGACCTATCGCTCATCGTGCCGTCGAAAACACTCTTGGTGCGTCGTGCGAGTGGTAGGCACGATGCCGATCGACATCGGTGGTTGGCTGGTCGCCGGCGCGGGCGCCGTCGTCCTCCTCGGGGGGTCGTCGGCTACGTCGTCCGCGAGCGACTCGTCGCCGACGCGGACTCGGACGGGTTCGACGAACTCCGCGCCGCCGTCGGCGGCCGTGACTGCGTGACGCTCCGACTCCCGGACGCCCCGACCGTGGACGCGCTCGCCGCCGCCGTCGGCCTCGGCGCCGTCCTGCACGTCTGGGGAACCGCGACGCGCGTCGTCGCGCCCGGCGACGTCACCACCGAGGAC
>JBDGUG010000024.1:0-8987 GCA_042216135.1 Halarchaeum sp.
ACCGTCACCGCCAGTCGGACCGCGCGCCCCGATTCGGTGAGCGCGGCGCTCGCGCGCACGCCGTCGCGCTCACGGACTATCGGGGCCGCCGCGTCCGCCTCGACTCCCTCGCCGCTCACGCGCCCGCCCCCCCCCGGCGTCCCGAACGGTCACCCAGAGGTGGACTTCGCGGTCCGCGCTCGCGGCCGTCGCGTTCGCGGGCGCGCCCCCGAAGTAGACGAGGCACGCGAGTCGTCGCTCGCCCGCCGTCGCCGGCGTCACGGGAATCGTCGCCGTCGCCGACCCGTCCGCGGGGACGGCGACGGTCGTTCGCGCCACCTCCCGTCGCTCGCGCACCGCGACGTTGCCGTCCGTCTCGACCGTCTGCAACTCCGTCACGACGGTGGCGTTCGCGGGCGCGTTCGCGCCGTTCTCGACGAAGAGCGTGTAGTTCGTCCGCTCGCCCACCGTGAGGTTCCGCGGGTAGTCCGCGGCGTTCGCGCTGCCGTCGGTGACGAACGACGCCGCGCGCGCGTCAGCGTGATCCGCGCTCGTCGCCACGACGGCGCCCGCGGCGCCGAGCACGCAGAGCACCGCGAGCGCGGTGAGCGCGCGCCCGAGCGCGTCCCGTCCGAGCGCGTCCCCGAGCGCCCGCGAGACGGCCGCGCGACCCACGCCCGCCGGCCTCGCCGCCGCGCGCCGCCGGAGCGCGGCGACGCCCGTCGCGGCGAGCGCGAAGACGGCGATACCCGACACCAGCGGGACGCGCTGGAACCCCCAGACGGTGAAGTCGAGCGTGATGCCGACCGCCGCGACGGCGCCGACGCTCGCGCCGACGCCGAGCGCGAGACGGCCGACGGTCCCGAGACCCGGGTCCGACGCCCCGCCCCGGACCGCGTCCGTCGGACGCAGCGCCGTCTCGTCGTCGGGATAGAGCGCCGCGACGACCGCGTATCCCGGCACGAACAGCGCGTACGGGAGCGCGACTAGCCACGCGTACGGGCCGGCCCGCAGCGGGTCGACGAGCGAGACGACGACGAACAGCGCCGTCGCCGCGACGACCCCCAGGAGGTCTGCGCTCGGCGCCGACCCCGCGCTCCCCGAACTCATAGTCTCTATCTGGGATGCCGACACCAAAACCTTCGCGTTCGCCGCAATCGCGTCGAGCGGCAGGACTAATATCCGGGCCCGCGTCGTCGGCGACGAACCGTGTCCGCCACGACCGACCCGCGCGCCGTCGGGAGCGTCGCGCGCCCCGCGGAGGTGCCGGCCCGTTGAGCGACCCGCTCTCGCGACCGAACCGGCCGCTCCTGCGCCGTCCCTCCCGCCCCTCGCTCGGCGCCGTCGTCGTCGGTGTCGCCGCGGGCGTCGCGAGCGTCGCAACCGCGGACACCGGCTACGTCGCCGCGGACGTCTCCGTCGCGCTGGCGCTCGCGGGCGTCGTCGGCGTCGTCGCCGGCGCGCTCAACCACGTCCTCGACTCCCCCGTTTCGACGCCGAACGCCGTGCCGGCGAGCGTGCACGGCGCGCTCGCGGACCTCGCGGCGCGAACGCTCGACGCGTCCGACGCCCGCGCCGTCTACGTTCCGCGTCCCGACGGCCCGCCCGCGCTCTTCGTCCCCGACGACGCGGACGCGACTGCGGCCCTCCCGACCCCCGACGGGACGCCGGGAACGGTCGTTCGCGCGAGCGGCTCCGGCCTCCTCGCCGCCACCGACGCGATGAGGACGTCGAACCCGCCGACGGACGCGGAGACGGCGCTCGCGCACGCGACGGACGCAGCCGAACGCGGCCTCTCGCTCGCGGACTCGGTCGCCGTCCGCGACGTCGACGCGGGCCGCGCCACCGTCGTCGCGTCGGGCGTGCGCGCCGGCGACCCGACGGCCTACGATCACCCGCTCGGGTCGCTGCTCTCGCTCTCGCTCGCGGACACGATGGACGCCCCCGTCTCGCTCGACGCCGACGGTGACGCCGAGGCGGTCACGCTCACCTACCGCTGGCGGACCTAGAGGGACGCGAGCAACGCCTCGGCCTGATTCCGTAGGACGACGGCGACGACGACGAGCACCGCGAGCGCGGCGGCCGCGAGCGGGAGGCGGAGGCGCTCGCGCCACGGCGGTCGGACGTGCGCGGGCGCGGTGAGCGCGCCGAGCGAGAGCGCGCCGAGCGCGCTCCCCACCGCCCAGTTCGTCGGCGTCAGCGAGGACGCCGCCCACAGGCCGGGCACGAGCACGAACGACCACGCGACCCAGGCCCTGACGAACCGGCGCGCTCCGGACATGCCCGCGGATTCGGCGCGCACCGACTTAACTGTCCCTTCCGCCGAGCGCGCCCGCTCGACGCGCGGACTTTTGACGCTCCGCGGCTTACGGGGAGCCGTGTGGCCCTGGGAGCACGCCGTGTTCGGCTACGTCGCCTACCTCGCGGCGCGGCCGCGAGCGCTCGTCCGCGCCGACCGCTACGCGATACTCGCGGCGCTCGCGGGCAGCCAGTTCCCCGACCTGATCGATAAGCCGCTCGCGTGGGTGTTCGGCGTCCTCCCGTCGGGCCGGTCGCTCGCGCACTCGCTGTTCGCGCTCGCCGTCGTCTGCACCGCCGTCTACGCGTTCTTCCACGTGCGCCGCCGCGAGGTCGGACTCGGGTTCGCCGTCGGCTACCTCACGCACCTCGTCGGGGACGCTATCGGGCCCGCTCTGGAGGGCTCGTACGGCGAACTCGGCTTCCTGCTCTGGCCGCTCACGCCCGCGCCCGCGTACGACGAACCGCTCGGCCTGCACGCCGTCCTCTCGGCGCTCGCGAACGCCACGCTCGGCGCGCGATTCCTCCTCGGCGTCGCCGTCGCCGCCGCCGTCGGCACCCTCCTCCTCGTCCACTTCGTCCGGTTCGCGTCGTGGCGCGCGCGCTGAGCGCCGTCGCCGATCCGCGCTCGCCGGTGGTCCTTTTGTCCGCCGGGCGCGTCGAGACGGTATGGACGACATCGGACCGCGCGACCTGACGGTCGCCGTGACCGGCGGCGCCGGCTTCATCGGGGGCCACCTCGTCGCCGCGCTCGCCCCGCACAACGACGTGACGGTGCTCGACGACTTCTCCAGCGGGGCCCGCGAGCGCGTCCCCGACGACGTCCGAACGGTCGAGGGCGACGTCCGCGATTCGGACGCCGTCGCCCCCGCCATCGACATCGAGACGGTCGCCGCGCGGCCCGGCGACGTCAAACACAGCAGGGCGGACGTCTCGGCGGCCCGCGACCTGCTCGGCTACGAACCGACCGTCGACCTCCCCGCGGGCATCCGCACCGTCGTCTGAGCTACTTCTCGACGACGATAGTTCCCTTCATCCCCGCGGACTCGTGCGGGATGCAGTAGTAGCGGTACGTCCCCGGGACGTCGAACGTGTGCGAGTACGTCTCGTCCTCCCCGAGCGCGCCCTCCTCCGGATAGGCCTTCACGGCCGCGGACTCGCTCTCGAAGCCGCCGCTCGCGAAGTACGCCGCGTCCGACGGAATCCCGTCCCCGTAGGCGGTGACGGAGTGCGGGACGACGCCGACGTTCTTCCACGTCACCGTCCCGCCCGCCGCGACGTGCGCGATCTTCGGCTCGAACGTCAGGTCGTCGGTCATCTCCACCGTCACCGACGACGACGCCGACCCGGACGAGGACGACGTCGAGTCGCCGTCCCCGCCGTTCCCGCCGCATCCGGCGAGTCCGGCGAGTGCGAGCGTTCCCGCGAGCCGACCGACGAGCGCGCGTCGAGAGACCATACTCCCTCGTGGCGCCCCCCGAACAAAAACCGACCGCCCGCCGCGAACGGCCCGCTACTCCACGCTCTCGGTGACGATGCCGCGCGCGCGCTCGAACACTTCGTCCGCGCGCTCCGCGTCGCGCGCCTCCGCAGTCACGCGAATCTTCGGCTCGGTGCCGCTCGCGCGCACGAGGAACCACGCGTCCCCGAGGCCGACGCGCACCCCGTCGAGCGTGTCCACGTCCTCGAAGGACGACTCGACGCGCTCGCGCACGCGATCCATCACCGCGCGCTTCTCGGCCACCTCGACGGTCGCGCGCCGGATCGGATAGCGCTCGAACGCCCCGACGAGGTCGGCGAGCGGGCCGTCCGCGGCGACGCGCTCGACGAGTTTCGCCGCCGCGAGCGGGCCGTCCGGGCAGAGCGTCGCGTCCGGGAAGATCCACGCGCCGCTCGGCTCACCGCCGAACGCCACGTCGTCCGCCACCGCGCGCTCCGCGACGTAGACGTCCCCGACGCGCGTTCGCACCACGTCCGCGCCCACCTCGTCGAGCGCGTCCGCGACGAGCAGGCTCGTGTCCACCGGCACCGCCACGCGGTCGCCCGCGGAGGCCGCACCGCGCGCGAACAGCGCGAGCAGGACGTCCCCCGGGACGAACTCTCCGTCGCCCGTGACCGCCATCATCCGGTCCGCGTCGCCGTCGTGCGCGATGCCGAGGTCCGCGTCCGTCGCCGCGACGGTCGCCGCGAGCGTCCCGCAGTTCTCCGCCGTCGGCTCGCTCGGCCGCCCCGGGAAGCGCCCGTCCGGCTGGGCGTTCAGCGTCTCCACCTCACAGCCGACCGCGAGGAGCGCGTCCACGCTCACCCCGCCCGCGCCGTTCCCGACGTCGACCACCACGGACGGCGCCCCGTCCACGTCGACGGCGTCCGCGATGGCCTCGACGTGTCGCCGGCGCGCGTTCGCCCACGCCCGGCGCTCCCCGAGTTCGTCCCACGCCATCGGATCGAACGCCCCCGAATCGAGGCGCTCCTCGATTCGGTCCTGCATCGGCCCGTCGAACGCCTGCCCGGACGGCTGCCAGAGCTTCAGCCCGTTGTCCTCCGGCGGATTGTGCGACGCCGTCACCGAGACGCCCGCGTCCGCGTCCCGCCACGCGACGCTTCGCGCGACCGTCGGCGTCGACGCCACGCCGAGGTCCACGACGTCCGCGCCGCACTCGGTCAGGCCCGCCGCGAGCGCGTCCACCAGCATCGGCCCGCTCGTGCGCGCGTCCCGCCCGACGACCACCGCGTCCGCCTCCGCGGCGAGCGCTCGCCCGACGGAGAGCGCGAGCGACGCGTCCACCGCCTCGCCGACTCGACCGCGAATCCCGCTCGTGCCGAAGTACTCACCACTCACGTCAGAGACGGCGGCGCGGACGCGCATAAAACATCCCCCTCCGCAATCCTCCCGGATACCGGACTGTCTCGACGCCTCAGTCGTTCTCGGCGCGCGCCCACGCGCCGGAACCGTTTTGAGGGCCGGGAGCGCGTCTACCGGATATGCCTCCGGCGACCCGCGACCCCGTCACCCTGCTCGGCGTCGCGCTCGCGCTCCTCGTCGCCGCCGTCCTCGTCGGCCTCCACGCGCTCTCCGTCCTCCCCGCGCCCACCGCCATCCGATCCGGGTTCGCGCTCGCCGCCGCCGTCGTCGCCGTCGCCGTCGCCCGCCTCACCCGCGACGGCGCCCCGATAGAGCGCGCCCCCCTCTCCGGGTCGAACACCGCGCGCGTCTGCGTCTCGCTCGCCGCCCTCGCGGTGCTCGCCACGGCACTCACCGGGAGCCGTCTCCTCCCCGTCGCCGCCGCCCTCGTCCCCGGCTACCTCCTCGTCGCCGCGCTCCTCGCACGCCGCGACCCGCCCGTGCGCTCGACGCTCGTCTCGCTCGCCGCGCTCCTCCTCACCCCCGCGGTCACGAAGTACCTCACGACCGACGTCTTCTTCGGCGGCACCGACACGTTCGCGCACGTCGCCGCGCTCCGCCGCCTCCTCGCCACCGGCTACACCACCGCGCTCCCCGACGGCTACGACTACTTCCCCGTCTTCCACCTCCTCACCGGCGCCGTCGCGCGCGTCGCCGACCTCGCGCCCTACGACGCCATCGTCCTCACCGGCATCGCGTTCACCGTCGCCGTCCTGCTCGCCGTCTACGCCGTCGCCGCGCGCCTCTTCGACGACACCCGCCTCGCGCTCTGCGCCGCCGCCGCGTTCTGCCTCATGGAGTTCTCCGCCTACCACGCCCTCTACTTCTTCCCGCAGGCGCTCGCCACCGGCCTCTTCGTCGTCGGCGTCTACGCCACCGCCTCCGTTCCCGCCGCCGCGCGCGCCGCGACCGTCCGCCGCCACGCCGTCTACCTCCTCTCGCTCGTCGGCGCCCTCACCCTCACCCACCACCTCACGTACGTCTTCTTCCTCGCCCTCCTCGCCGTCGTC
The DNA here is from genome assembly GCA_042216135.1 of Halarchaeum sp. Lineage (GTDB taxonomy): Archaea > Halobacteriota > Halobacteria > Halobacteriales > Halobacteriaceae > Halarchaeum. Next base: position 6,190 of record JBDGUG010000024.1, read on the forward strand.
CTCGCCGCCGTCCGCGCGCGCGACGCCCTCGCCGCGCGCGACGCCCGCCTCCCCGCGCGACTCCGCGCGCTCGCCGCCGCCCCGCCGTCCCCGCTCTCGCGCACCCCGTACCGCGTCGGCTTCCCGCTCGTCGTCGGCGGCCTCGCCGTCCTCGCGTACCTCGTCCTCTCCCCGAGCCTCATCCTCTTCGGCATCGCCGGCGGCGTCTACGGCGCCTTCCTCGCGTCCGGCGCCGGCGCCGGCCCCGGGACGTTCCCGCTCGGCGTCGCCCTCCCCGTCGACTCCGTCGCGAACGCCGTCGCGTGGCTCGCCACCCCCACCGGCGTCTACTACGCGCTGCTCGGCGCCGTCCTGCTCGTCGGCGTCTACGCGCTCCTCCGGAACGTCCGCGCGTACGCCGCGGTCATCCCGCTCGTCCTCGCCGGCGCCGCCCTCGCCGTCGTGCTCTTCCCGCTCCCCGTCACGCTCCCGCAGGTCGAACGCGTCCAGTACGCCGTCACGTTCGTCGCGCTCGCCCCGCTCGCCGTCGGCCTCGCGCACGCCCTCCGCGCGAGCGCGCGCTCGCGACGCGCCGTCATCGTCGGCGTCGTCCTCGTCGCGGCGCTCGGCGCCGTCACGCCGCTCACCCACCTCGCCGCGGGCGACCTGAACGGCGTCTACCTCGACGAGCGCGGCGCACAGGTGACGATGAGCGCCGACGAATACGCCGCGCTCGACGGCACCGCCTCGTACCTCGCCGCGAGAACCACGGGGAACGTCTCCGCGGACTACGTCGCGACGCGCGCGCTCGCGTCCGAACCCACGCCGGCCGCCGTCTCCGCGGACGGCCTCGCCGTCTCCGCGGACGGCCTCTCCGCTCCCCCCGGCTACCTCGTCGCGCGCGACCCGTGGGCGAGCGCGTTCGTCCCCGTCGCCGTCGGCGGGAACGTCTTCGCCGACGAGATGCACTGGTTCACCACCACGCACGCGCGCTACCGGCGCGCGCTCGCCGTCAACGACCGGGTGCGCGACGCCGGCCCCGTCTCCGTCCTCGCCGACCCGCGCGGCTTCCGCGGCGTTCTCGGGAACGAGACGGCGACCCGCTAGCTCAGCCGTCCGCGAACGACGCCCAGAACGAGTGCGCGAACAGGCGCGCGAGCGACGCGTCGCGGACGCCGTCGAGTGACGCCGCGCTCGGCGGCGCCGCGGCCGCGACCCGGCGGAGCGGCCGCGGGACGCTGTCGGGATACGTGCGCAGGAAGTCGCGCCACGAGAGCCCCGGTGGGCCCGCCTCTCGGATCGCGCGCGCGTCGAGCAGGCGCTCGGTCGGCATCTCGCCCGCCGCGAGCGCGTCGAACGCCGCGTCGTCCACGACGCCGAACCCGGCGGGCGAGCGCGGGAGCGCGGCGTGCCAGTCCAACTCCGGCAGGAGCGGGACGTCGAACTCGTCCGCGAACGCCCGCACCGGCGTCGCCGTGTGTCGGCCGCGCGCGAGCGCGTTCAGCGCCCGCGTATAGCCCGTCGTGTGCCCGAGCGCCGCCGGAATCCCCGCCGACTCGGCGCGCGAGAGCAGTCCGCGCAGACGCTCCGGGGGGAAACCGAGCGTCGGAAACCGCGGGTGCGCGGGCGCCAGCCACGCCGCCTCGCCAGCGAGTTCGACGAGTTCGTCGAGCGAGCACGCGCGCGCCGGCGGGCGCTCCTCGATGGGGAGGCCGCAGACCGTGACGTGGCTCCGATCCGTCGCGAGCGACGCCTCCACGCCGTTCAGGACCGCGCCGCGACTCCCCGCCACCTCCACGACGGCGTGCGCACGATACTCCCGGTACGTCCCGCCGCGCGCCCGCACGCGCTCGCGGAGCGTCTCGAAGCGCTCGGGCGGCGCGCGCCAGTGCTCGGTTCGCGTGAACACGACGTCCACGCCCGGCGGCGCCGCGTCGAGGACGGCGAGGTAGTCCCCGCGGTGGTTCCCGCTCGGGACGCCGCGAACCGCCCGCTCCGTCGCGTTCGAGTCGGGCGTGTGCGTGTGATGCCAGAACAGCGTCGCCATTCCCGCTCTCGGGTGCGCGCGCCCCGCGAAAAAACCTGCCGCCCGCGCGATGCGAGGACGGCGAGCGACCGGGTGGCGCCCATCCGCGATCAGTCGGAATACCGGCGACTCACGCGCGCGAACGTCTGACGCGCAGTTCAAGTCCGTCGCGCGCCTACGGTTCCCGATGACCGACGACTCACGTCGTCGCGGTCACCTACCGGGGTTGACTCGACGCGACTACCTGGAAGTGACGGGGAGCGCCGCGCTCGCCGCCGCGCTCGCCGGTTGTACGGGCCTCTCGACGGGGGACGCCGAGCGAACCGTCGCGTACGGCTACGGCGGCGACGCGCTCTCGGTTCCGACGATGCGCGCCGCCGCGAGCGATCCGGTGCCGTCGCCCGTCGCGCGCTGGACGCTCGACGAGACGACGGGGACCGTCGCCGCGGACGCCGCCGGCGACAGCGACGGAACGTACGTCGGATCGCCCATGCTCGACGTCGCGGGCGTGCGCGGGGCCGGGAGCGTGGACTTCCGGCGGAGCGACGGCAACTACGTCCGCGTCCCGGACGCGCCCGCGCTCCGCCCGACGCCCGCACTGAGCGTCGGCGCGTGGTATCGCACCGAGAGCGGGGAGACGAACCAGACGCTCGTTCAGAAGTCCGACACGCTCGCCGGCGGCGCCGGCTACTCGCTCGAAGTCCAGACCGAGACGGGCGTGCGCGCCCACGTCGGCACCGCCGGCGGCGGCGTCACCGTCTCCAGTTTCGGGCACGCGACCCACGACGGGACG
>JBDGUG010000024.1:9087-15025 GCA_042216135.1 Halarchaeum sp.
CGCCGGCGGCGGCGTCACCGTCTCCAGTTTCGGGCACGCGACCCACGACGGGACGTGGCACCACCTCTTCGCCACGTGGAACGGCGCGGTGCTCGTCCTCTACCTCGACGGCGAGGAAGTCGCGCGCGCGGCCGGGAGCGGCGACGTCGTCCACACCGCGCGCGACCTGTTCGTCGCCCACGGCGACAACGGGTACAGCAGCGTCTACGACGTAGCGGGCGCCGTCGACGACGTCCGCCTCTACGACGTCGCGCTCCCCGCCACCGCCGTGCGCGCCGTCTACGACGGCACCGCGACGGACGGCGACACCACGACGTCCGAGCCGACGACGACGAGTACGACGACCACCACGTCGACGACGTCAGAGCCGACCACGTCGAGCACGACGAGTACGCCGACGACCACGACGACTACTGATACGTCGACGAGTACCACCACCACGACCACGGCGCCCGCGGACGACTACGGGCGGGCCGGCTACGGCGACTACGGATACGGAGGCACCCGATGACCGACAATCACGACCTCAACACGCCCGCGAAGGGCACGCTCGACTGGAACGTCCCGCTGAACGAGAACTTCGAACGCCTCGACGCGGCCGTCGAGATACGGGACGTGCGCGCGAACCGCTCGAACTACGTGCCGAAGGACGGCGCGAAGTTCCTCGCGACCGACACCGGCCGGGTCTACCTCGGCGACGGGACGTCGTGGAGCGAAATCGGGAGCATCGCCGCGTCCGGCGGGAGCGCCGGCGGCGTCAACGCCGCGCTCGTCGCCGGGAACGTCGTCGCCATCGCGAGCGAACTCGCCGCGCCCGAAATCGTCGACCCGGACGGCACCGACACGCCCGTGCAGGACGCGATGGACGTCCTCGGGAACAACGGCGGCGGCGTCGTCCGCCTCCCGCCGTACACCGTGAGCGAAGCGGGGAGCATCCGCCCGTACCGGGACACCGCCATCCTCGGGTTCGGCCCGGACGTCTCGAAGATAGCCATCACGCCCTCGAACGTCGACGGCATCCGATTCGACCGCAGCGAGACGGTCTCGCGCGTCCGCCTCGACGAGTTCGCGCTCAACGGTCCCGGCCGGAGCGCCGACTCCGGCGTCGCCGTCCACCACGTCACCGGCGACACCCAGGACCTCGTCGTCGGCCGCCTCATCTTCTGGGGGTGGAACAACTCCGTCTACCGCGTCGACGAGGGCGTCGGGCCGTTCCAGTGCCGCCACCGACTCCTCACCGTCTACGAGTGCGACGCCGGCGACCAGGACGGCCTCTTCGAGTTCCGCTCGTGGTACGGGCCGGCGAACTGGTTCGGCACCATCGCCGCCTACCCCACCGCGGACTACAGCGGCGCGAACACCACCGTCTTCTTCAGTCGCGGCGGGACGCAGATGGTCGACCACCTCACGATGGGCGGCTCCGCCGGCGTCGCCGTCGACCAGACGTGGGACAGCCACCTCCACTTCGGGAACATCCACTGGGAGCCCACCGACCTGCGGTCGACGCCGCCCGCCATCGTCCGCCTCCTCGGGCACGGCCCCGCACTCGTCGACAGCGTGAAGCACGTCACCGGCACCACCGACTACGTCTACGAACTCGGCTACGACACCTACAACGGGCAGGCGCCCGCGCGAAAGCGCCTCGGCCAGTACTACGACGCCGGGCGCACCACCGCCGTCTCCTCGAACGTCGTGAACGTCGCGCACCCGCCGAACGCGTCCGCGCCCTCCTACTACTGGGGGACGACCGACGACGTCGACGTCACCCACGGAAGCGCCGGGAGCGGTGGCCTGCGCGTCCTCGGCGACGCCGGCACCGCGATGGGCTGAAACCGGTCGCCATCGTCGCGCCCCGGGCGACGCGCCGGACTCGCCGCACGCCGCGGCACTCGCCCAGCCTCGCCCGCCGTCGGGCACAACCGATTTGGTCCCGCACCGTCCACCTCTCGGTATGCAGACCGTCGTGCTCGCCGCCGGGAAGGGGACCCGGATGCGGCCGTTCACCGACACGCAACCGAAGCCGACGCTCCCCGTCGCCGGCCGCCCGCTCATCGCGCACACGCTCGCCGCCGCCGTCGCCGCGGGCGCGAGTAGTCTCACCGTCGTCGTCAGTCCGCGGAGCGACGCCGTCGAGGACGCCGTCGGCGACTCGTTCGCCGGCGTCCCCGTCACCTACGTCGTCCAGGAGGTGCCGCGCGGCACCGCGGACGCCGTCGCCACCGCCGCGGACGAACTCGACGACGGGCCGTTCGTCGTGCTGAACGGGGACGCGCTCTACGACGACGACTCGCTCGCCGACCTCTACGAGGCGACGCCCGCCGTGGGCGCCTACCGCGTCGACGACCCCACGAGCTACGGCGTGCTCACCGTCGAGAGCGAGCGCGTCACCGGCGTCGTCGAGAAGCCCGCCGACCCGCCCTCCGACCTCGTGAACGCCGGCGCGTACGCATTCCCCGCCGAAGCACAGGCGTGGCTCGACGTCTCGGAGAGCGAGCGCGGCGAACTCGAACTCACCGACGTGCTCGCGCGGACGTGCGACACCACCGACGTTCGGGCCGTCCCGTTCGAGCGCTGGCTGGACGTCGGCCGCCCGTGGGAGCTCCTGGAGGCGAACGAGTGGAAGGTAGCGGACGCCGACCCCGGCATCGAGGGCGACGTCCACCCCGACGCCGTGCTCTCCGACGACGTCTACGTCGCGCCCGGCGCGACGGTGCGCGCCGGCGTCGTCATAGATGGCCCCGCCTACGTCGACTCGGGCGCGACGGTCGGACCGAACGCGTACGTTCGGGGCGCGACCTATCTCGGGCCGGACGCGAAAGTCGGGCACGCCGTCGAGGTGAAGAACAGCGTGCTGATGGAAGGCGCGACGGTGGGGCACCTCGCGTACGTCGGGGACAGCGTCCTCGGGCGGGACGTGAACTTCGGCGCGGGCACCAAGGTGGCGAACCTCAGACACGACGACCAGCCCGTGAAACTCACCGTGAAGGGCGAGCGCGTCTCCACCGGCCGCCGCAAGTTCGGCGTCGTCTGCGGCGACGACGCCAAGACCGGCATCAACACCAGCCTCAACGCCGGCGTCACACTCGACACCGCCGCACACACCACGCCCGGCGAGACGGTGACGCGCGACCGCTAGCGCGCGACCGGGGGCCGTCAGCGCCGCTCGGTCGTCTCCACCGGCCACGGGTCGCGCGCCGCGAGCCCTCCGAGGAAGCCGACGCCGTAGCACGCGTACTGCGCGACGAGCACGGCGGGCGCGAGCAGCGCGACCGGATGCCGTAACTCCCGCAGTCCCGTCGCCGTGACGTAGAGCGCGACGGGGACGAACAGCGCGACGAACGCGAGGAGCGCGCGGATCCGCCGCGTCGCGAGCGCGCCGACGAGCGCGCCCGCCCCCGCGAGCAGGCCGAGCGACGGGAGCGGCGAGTACCACCGCACCATCCGTCGGTGGCGGCGCTGGACGCGCGCCATCGCGTAGCCGTACGAACGGCTCTTCCGCGCCACCGCACCGAGCGACGCCGACAGGTGGTGCGAGACGCGGTTCGACGGATCGTAGACGAACCGGTAGCCGGCGCGCGCGAGGCGATGGTGGAACTCCGCGTCCTCGCCGACGTTCACCGCGTCGTCGTAGCGGTGCGCGTCGAACACCGACGCGTCGTAGCAGACGTTGCACGCCGCCACCGACCCCACCTCCCGCACGTCCGCGATGTCGCGCGACTGGGGCGACCCGCCCGACCCGAACACGGTTCCCTGCACGTGCTCGACGAGCTTCGCGAACGGCGGGTCGTCGGCGAACGCGCGGTTCGGGCCGCCGACGCCTACGATGCGCCCGCCCTCGTGTTCGCGGAGGCGTGCGACGTGCCGGGTGAGCCAGTCCGGCGGCACCGCACAGTCCGAGTCCGTGAACGCGACGTAGTCGCCCCGCGCAGCCTCGACGCCGCGGTTCCGGCACGCGCCGATGGTCGCCCCGTCCGCGCGGAGCACGCGCACGCCCTCTCGCGAGCGCGCGAGTTCGACCGTGCCGTCCGTCGACCCACCGTCCACGACCAGCACCTCGTAGTCGGGGTAGTCGAGCGCCGCGAGCGAGTCCAGCGTCTCCCCGAGGGTCCGCGCGGAGTTGTACGCGACCACGACCACCGACGCGAAGGGCTGTGACACTGTCGGGTGGGGGCGCCCGACGGCCATAACGGTACCGCCCCCCGCGACGCTTAAGTATCGTTCCGGTCTCTCTCGTGCCATGACCGAACACGGGGGGTGGCAGCGCGCCGCGTACGCGAGTGCTGGCCGGCTGAAACGCCTGCTCGGCTCCTCGCCGTACGTCAGCCGCGCCGCCTGGCACGTCGGCGAACTCACCCACCGGTGGGCGGACGGCGGCGCGAACGCCGGCGCGTCGCGCCCCCGCGGCGTCGCCGACCGACACGCCGGTCCCACCGCACCCACCTACCCCTACGGTGCCCCCGACGACGACCCTCTCGCGCCCGCCCCCGCGCCCGGCGTCGAGAACCCCGTGCTGTCCGCGCGCGACGTCACCGACTTCGGCGCCGTGGACCTCGTCGCCGACCCCTTCCTCCTCCCCGCGGACGACGCGTGGCACCTCTTCTTCGAGGTGTACAACGGCTTCCGCACGCCCACGGCCGCCATCGGCCACGCTACCAGCGCCGACGGCCGCACCTGGACCTACGACCGCATCGTCCTCGAAACCGACGCCCACCTCTCCTTCCCCTACGTCTTCCGCTGGGAGGGCGAACACTACATGGTCCCGGACGCCTGGTCGCGCGACCCGGACAACCCCGCGGACGTGACGCTCTACCGGGCCGAACGCTTCCCGTACGACTGGACGCCCGTCTCGCGCGTCCTCGCGCCCGACCGGCCGCGCCACGACTGCGTGCTCTTCCGCTGGAAGGGACGCTGGTGGGCGCTCCTCGGCGACGGCGACTCCCTCTACGCCTACCACGCCGACGACCTCACCGCGTCCGACTGGACGCCCCACGCCGCGAACCCGGTCGTCACCGACCGCCCGCGCGCCGGCCGACCCGCGGGTCGGCCCGTCGTCCGCGAGGACGGCGTCCTCGTCTTCCTCCAGCAGTCCGTCGGCGGCTACGGCGAGTGCGTTCGCGGCTACCGCATCACCGACCTCACGCCGACGACGTACGCGGACGAACCCGCCGCGCCCGCGCCCGTCGTCGCCCCCACCGGCGGGTTCGGCTGGAACTCCGGCTACATGCACCACGTCGACCCGTGGGCGGACGCCGACGGGACGTGGTGGTGCGCCGTCGACGGCAGCGTCGGGTTCGGATCGCGCGCCCTCGGCGCCCACCACTGGGCCATCGGCCTCTATCGCGCCCCGCCGCGCTGACCACCGGGGGCAAGGTCTTTCACCGCAGCGAGCGACGGACAGACAACGACGCACCCGCCCCTCATGTCGACAGATCCTCCCCGAAACCACCCGTCGAGCGACTACCGCGTCCTCGGCGTCGCCGCCGAACACCCGAGCCACGTCTTCCAGACGCGGACGCCGTTCAACCACCGCTCGTTCGACGCGCTGAACGCGCTCGCGGCCGTCGACGTCGTCTCCCCGACGCCGTTCGCGCCGCCGGTCGGCCCCTACTCCGAGTACCGTCACGTCCCGACGACCGAACAGTGGGGCTCGTATCGCGCCCACTATCCGCGATTCCTCTACGCGCTCCCCAAGACGTACTTCTACCACGTCTCCGGGGACTCCGCGCGGAAGCGCGTGACGCGCTACGTCGAGGACACCTTCGACGGCCACGACGTCGTGCAGGCGTGCGGGCTCTACCTCGACGGCTACGCCGCCCTCGACTACTGTCGGCGCCACGACGTCCCGCTCGTCGTGCTCTCGCACGCGGGCGACCTGAAGAACTTCGAGACGTTCAACGACGAGACTCAGTCGCGCATCCGCGAGACCATCGACTACGCC
>JBDGUG010000024.1:15125-18846 GCA_042216135.1 Halarchaeum sp.
CACGAGGGGGACAAGCGCTGGTGGCTCCTCGATAAGCTCGGCGCCCTCCCGCATCCCGCGCACTCCTTCTGGCGCCTCGACCCCGTCGCGCTGCGGCGCTGGCAGATAGCCGCGGACGCGCTCGTCCACCCCAGTTGGACGGAGGCGCGCCCCACCGTGATATACGAGGCGATGGCGGCCGGGACGCCCGTGGTGGCGTCGCGGGTGGGCGGGATTCCGGAGATGGTCGTCGACGGCGAGACCGGCGTCCTCGTGGACCCGCACGACCCCGCCGGTCTCGCGGCGACGCTCGACGACCTCTTGGATCGACCCGCCGACCTGCGCGCGATGGGCGACGCCGGCCGCGAACGCCTGATCGAGAAGGACTGGACGTGGCAGGGATACGCCCGCCGCGTCAGCGCCGTCCACCGGGAGGCGATGGACGCGTGGTGAGCGAGTACACCGTCACCGTCCACGAGCGAGTCGCCGACCTCAAGCGAAACGAGTGGAACGCCGTCGTCGCCGACCAGTCCCACACCGGGAGCGTCTTCGAACGCCACGAGTGGCTCGCCGCCTACGAGCGCGCGTTCGACGCGACCGGCGCGCACGTCCAAGTCCGCAAGAACGGCACGCTCGTCTGCGCCCACCCGCTCTTCGAGCGCGCCCTCCCGCGCCTCCCGGTCAGCTTCCTCGGCCCGCCCCGCCCCGAGTACAACGGCGTGCACGCCACCACCGACGAACGCGCCGTCCTCGCGGCCGCCCTCCGCGCCGTCGACGAGCGGTGTCGCGGCCGCACCGTCGGCCACCTCCTGAAGCCCGCGTCCTCGCGCTCGCTCGGCTACGCCACCCTCCTCGGCGAGCGCGGCTACACCCCGACCGTTCGCGGCTGTCAGTTCCACCTCGACACCGACCGCTCGTGGGAAGCCGTCCGCGACGCCCTCGACCACACCCGCCGCCGGAACCTCGACCGGGCCGACGAGGCCGGCGTGACCGTCGAAGAGCGCGACGTCACGCGCGAGACCGTTCGGTCGTTCGCCGCCGCCCACCGGCGGAACATGGCGCGCATCGGCGGCGACGGGACCACGCGGCGATTCCTCCGGGCGCTCGCCGTCGAGATGCCCGAGCGACTCGTTATCTTCGCCGCCGACGCCGACGGCGAGGACCTCGGCCAGCTATTCTGCGTCGTCGACCGCGAACAGGACCAATTCCACCTGCTCTTCCCCGGCTTCCGATCCGACCGGGGCCAGCGCTACCCTTCGGACGCGCTCTACGCGGCCGCGATCCGGTGGGCGATAGCGCACGATATCGGCGTCGTCAACTTCGGCGAGACCGACCCGGACCTCTCTGCGGGCCCCTACCGGTTCAAGACCAAGTTCGGCGCCACTCCCGTCCCCACGCTCCGCTGGGAGCGCGTACGCTCGCGGCTCGGCCGCGCGCTCTACGCCGTCGGAAGCGAACTCGTCTACGACTCGCTCTTCCCGTCCCGCGACGACTCCGGGCCCGCGTGAGCGGGGACAACACGGAAGTGGCTCGCCCGCCACCATAGCGCGAACGCGTGTCCGAGACCCACCCGACCGTCACCGTCGTCGTCCCCTACAGTCCCCGCTACACGCCCGAGTCGATGCTCGCGGAGGCCGAACGCACCGTCGACGCGCAGACCGTTCCCACCGAGACCGTCGTCGTCGACGACGTCGACACCGGCCCGGCGGCCGCGCGGAACGCCGGCCTCGAGCGCGCTTCGACGCGACACGTCGCGTTCCTCGACGCCGACGACCTCTGGGCGCGCGACAAACTCGAACGCCAACTCGACCGGATGGCCGAGACGGGCGCGGGCCTCTCCGTGCAGGGCGACGCCACCGACCTCGACGACTTCGTCTACCGTGTCTTCGTCGGTGACCTCACCTCGCTCACGTCCTCCGTCCTCGTCGACACCGACGCCGTGAGCGCGCGCTTCGAGGAGGACCTCACGCGCGGCGAGGACCTCCTCTACGTCCTCGAAGCCGCCACCGAGGCCGGCGTCTGCTGTCTCCCCGACCTCTTCGAGCGCCGGCGCCACGACCGGAGCGTGATGGCCTCCGGCATCAGTCCCGAGGACTATCTCGCGCAGAGCAAGCGATTCGGCCACCTCGTCTCCGAGCGCGTCCCCGCGGCCCAACCGTACCTCTCCGTCTACTACGGGCAGGTCCTCACCGACGTCGGCCGCATGAAACGCCGCGAGAACGATCACGCGACCGCCGTCACCTACCTCCTGCGCGCGATGCGGGTCTCCCCCCACCCCGTCACCGCCGCGCTCCTCCTCGGATCGGGCGTTCGCTCGCTCCTCGCCCGCCTCCTGCACGCCGACTGACGTCGCCCCCTCACGGTACCTGAGGTAGCTACACGAGGAACCTGAGGTGGATTATCCACCTTATGTAAATGAGCCACCTCGTGAAAATGGGCTACCTCAGACAGATGGGCCCCACACTCCGCCCCCCTCCTCGTTGTAAGTGTTCTCGACGCCGCCGTCGACCGAAAATGGGACCGCCCTGCCCCTCTGATACTCCCGCGATGCGACGGTCGACACCGCGCGCGTTCACCGCCGACCTCTACGCGTTCTGGGCGCTCGCCGCGCTCGCGTACGGCGTCGGCGACACGCTCACGACGCTCACGGTCCTCGACGCCGCGTACGTCACCGAGGCCAATCCCCTCGTCGCCGCCGCCGCCGGTTCGTTCGGTACGCCCGGCCTCGTCGCGTGGAAACTCCTCGCGTTCTGCGGCTGTCTCGCCATCAGCGTCCGCGCCGCGACCGCGTGGCGCGACCGCGCCGTGGCCGCCTTCCCCCCGCTCGTGCTCGCCCTCCTCGGCGCCGTCACGGCCGTCTCGAACCTCCGTCCCCTCTTCGGATAGTTGCCTAAGTTAGCTACCTTAGGCACCGTAGCTACCTCAGGTAGCTCGACTAACGCAGGTAGCTTTACTACGGTGGCTCAGATAGGTGGCGTATGGCCGACTCAGCCGACCCGCGTGCGGTCACCGTCGCCCTGCAGAAGGGCGGCGTCGGCAAGACGACCGTCGCGATCAACGTCGCCGAGCGCCTTCACGCCCGCGGCCACGACGTCCTGCTCGTCGACCTCGACCAGCAGGGCAACGCCACCGAGGGCGTCGGACTCGGCGACCACTACGAAGCGGACGCGAACCTCGGCGACGTCTGGGACCCCGATAGCGACGTCGAGATCGGCGACCTCGTCCGCGAGACCGAGTGGATGGACGTCGTCCCCAGCCACCGCGACCTCGACGAGGTCGAGAACCAACTCCGAACGAGCGCCTACGGCGTCACGCGCATCCGGAACTACATCGTCGACCCCCTGCTCGGCGACGAGTACGACTACATCGTCGTCGACAGCCCCCCGAGCATCGGCCCGCTCTCCGACTCCGCGCTCGTCGGCACCGAGAACGTTCTCGTCCCGCTCAAGATGCGCGAAGCCTCCATTTCCGGCTTCCAGCGGATGGTCGAACAGCAACTCCAGCCCCTCCGAGACGAGGGCGGCATCGACGTGCGCGTCCTCGCGCTCGTTCCGAACATCCTCGAAGGCGACGGCGAGGAGAAACGCATCATCAGCGACATCGAGGACTCCCCGTGGGCCGACCGCCTCCCCGCGTTCGCGCGATCCGAGATGTTCGACGAATCGCCGGGGCCCGGCCTCCGCAAGCGCGTCGCCTTCGGGCGCGCCTACCGCGAGGGCGAACCCCTCGCCGCCTACGACCC
>JBDGUG010000032.1:0-18798 GCA_042216135.1 Halarchaeum sp.
AGATTAGATTATGACGAGTTATTACGACCACATCCTGGGGCTCATCCCCGTCGCGTTCGTCGCCGTCGCAGCCACTCTCACTCTCGCAGGCTACGGGACGACAGTCGCGATACCCGCCGCGGGTGGGGTGGCGGTCGCGCTCGTCGGACACGCCCTCTTCGTCAACGGCCCCCGCGACGACCCCGTCGTGTCCGCCGCCGAGACGCCCGCCCCCACGCCCGCCGCGGCCCCCGCACCCGACGACCCCGTCCCGACCAGCGACTAAACGCTTTTCCGCGCGCTCGCCGAAACGTGCGCCATGACCGACGCCCTGTTCCTCACCAGCGACGACGTCCGTGACCTCGCCACCCCCGGCGAGTACGTCGCCGCCGTCCGCGACGCCTACCGACAACGGGGTGAAGGCGCCCCCGCCGAACCCCGCACGAAACTCCTCAACGCCGACCCGCCCGGCATGTTCACCACGTACGCCGCCGTCCTCCCCGAGACCGGCGCGATGGGCGGCTACATGTACAGCGCCGGCTTCGGGGAACGCGACGCCTGGTTCGCCACGCCGATATTCGACGCCGACAGCGGCGAACCCCTCGCCGTCCTCGACGGCGCCGCGATGAACCCCTACAAGACCGGCGCCGTCGGCGCCGTCGGCACCGACGCCCTCGCGCGCCCCGACGCCACCTCGCTCGCCCTCATCGGGAGCGGCGCGCAAGCGCGGGGACAACTCCGCGCCACCGCCACCGTCCGCGACCTCGAAACCGTCTGGGTCTACTCCCCCACGAAGGAACACCGCGAGGACTTCGCCGGCGAGATGAACGAGGAACTCGACGCGAGCGTCGCCGCCGTCGCGTCCTCCGCCGCCGCAATCGAGGACGCCGACATCGTCGTCACCGCCACGAACGCCCCCGAACCCGTCTTCGACGGCGACCACCTCGAACCCGGCACGCACGTCACCGCGATGGGGCAGTACGACCCCGAGAAGCGCGAACTCGACGCGCGCACCGTCGAACGCGCCACCTACGTCCTCGACCTCACCAAGCGCGCCGAGACGGACGCCGGCTCCCTCATCCTCGCCCGCGAGGAGGGCGCCGTCGGCGACGACCACGTCCACGGCGAACTCGGCGACGTCCTCGTCAACCGCATCAGCGGCCGCGAGAGCGAGGACGATATCACCGTCTTCGACTCCGGCGGTACCGCCATCGAGACCGTCGCCGCCGCCCACATGCTCTACGAGCGCGCGCGAGAGCGCGGCCGCGGCGACCCCATCGAGTTCGCGCCCGGGAGCGACGCGATGCGATGAGCGCCGCCACCGACCTCCGCGCGCTCCTCGCGGACGGCGACGCGCTCACCGTCGTCTGCCACAACAACCCCGACCCCGACTGTCTCGCGAGCGCGCTCGCGCTCGGCCGCATCGCCGCCGCCGCCGGCGTCGACGAACGCCGCATCGTCTACAGCGGCGAGATCAGCCACCAGCAGAATCGCGCGTTCGTCAACGTCCTCGACGTCGACCTCAAGCCGTTCGACCCAGACGCCGTCACCGACCGAGAGCCCGGCCACCTCCTCGCGTTCGTCGACCACAGCGTCCCCGGCGCGAACAACCGCGTCCCCGAAGGCACGCCCGTCGACGTCGTCGTCGACCACCACCCCCGCGAAGGCATCGACGCCCGGTTCGTCGACCACCGCGAAGCCGTCGGCGCCACCGCCACCATCCTCACCGAGTACGTCCGCGAACTCGACGTCGACGTCGACACCGAACTCGCCACCGCCCTCCTCTTCGCCATCCGCCGCGAAACGCTCTCCTTCCTCCGCGGCGTCACGCGCGCCGAGTACGACGCCGCCGGCTTCCTGCACGACCACGCCGACGCCGACCTCCTCAGACAACTCGCCTCCCCCGCCGTCAGCGGCGCGACCGTCGACGCCATCGCGGACGCCATCGCGAACCGCCACGTGAACGGCTCCGTCCTCGTCTCGACGGTCGGCCGCACCGCCGAACGCGACGCGCTCCCGCAGGCCGCCGACTACCTCGCCGGCCTCGAAGGCGTCGAGACGAGCGTCGTCTTCGGCGTCGTCGACGACGCCATCCAGCTCAGCGCGCGCTCCACCGACCCGCGCGTCCACCTCGGCGACGCCCTCCGCGACGCGTTCACCGACGTCGGGAGCGCGGGCGGCCACCGCGAGATGGCCGGCGGCGAGATACCGCTCGGCATCTTCGCCGACGACGCCACGGACGAAGACCTGCTCGCCATCGTCGAACGCGTCGTCACCAAGCGCGTCCGCGACGCCCTCGGCGGCGAAGAACCCGAGAACGAGAGCGACGACCGCGAAGAATAGGACTCGTTCGGCTCCGGTCCGCCAGCCCGCTCCCGCCTCGCTTCGCTCAGCGGTCGCTCGTTCGGCGGACCTACCGGTCCGCCAGCCGGCCCGGCACCCACTCACCGTCGAACTCCTCGTGGAGGTAGGGCTTCGCGTGCTCGCCCGAGTAGGACGCGACGAGGTGGCCGTCGCCTTCGAGGTAGTACTTGTAGGTGGTGAGGCCGTCGAGGCCGACGGGGCCGCGGGCGTGGATCTTCCCGGTGCTGATGCCGACTTCGGCGCCGAGACCGTAGCGGTAGCCGTCGGCGAAGCGCGTGGAGGCGTTGTGGAAGACGCTCGCGGCGTCCACGCGCGTCATGAAGTCGCCCGCGCGGTCGGCGTCGGCGGTGAGGATGGACTCGGTGTGCTTCGAGCCGTTCTCGTTGACGTGGCTCACGGCGGCGTCGAGCGACTCGACGACCTTGATGGAGAGCACGAGGTCGCCGTACTCCTGGCGCCAGTCGGCCTCCGTGGCCTCGTCGACGTCCACGATAGCGCGGGTGCGCTCGTCGCCGCGGAGTTCGACGCCGGCGTCCGCGTAGCGCTCGACCATCCCGGGGAGGAAGTCGGCGGCGACGTCCTCGTGGACGAGGAGGGTCTCGACGGCGTTACAGACCGCGGGATACTGGACTTTCGCGTCGAACGCGACGTCCTCGGCCATCCCGAGGTCCGCCTCCGAGTCGACGTAGACGTGACAGACGCCCTCGGTGTGGCCGAGCACGGGAATCTTCGTGTTGTCCTGGACGTGCTTGACGAACGCCGAGGAGCCACGGGGCATCACGAGATCCACGTGCTCGTCCATCCCGAGCAGCGTCTCGACGTCCTCGCGCGCCTCGATCAGTTGCGCCCAGCCGTCCGGCATCGAGTCCGTCACGTCGCGGATGATGTCGTAGAGCACGCGGTTGGACTCGCTCGCCTCGCTCCCGCCCTTCAGGATGACGGCGTTCCCCGACTTCAGCGCGAGCGCGGCGATCTGAACGAGCGCGTCCGGCCGCGACTCGAAGACGGTCGCGACGACGCCGATGGGGACGCCGACCTTGTAGAGTTCGAGGTCGTCGTCCAGCCGTCGCGCCTCCAGGGTCTCCCCGAGCGGGTCGTCCTGGCCGGCGACGCTGCGCACCATCTCCGCGATGCTCTCCAGTTTCGCCTCGTCGAGCTTCAGGCGATCCACGAGCGCCCGACTGTACTCGCCCGCCTCCAGCAGTTCCTCCGCGGCCGCGACGTCCTTCGCGTTCGCGTCGAGGATGCGCTCTGCCTCGTCCTCGATGGCGTCAGCGATATCGTGCAGCCCGGCGCTCCGTTCGTCGTTCGGGACGTTCGCGAGGTCGAGGGCCGCCCCCTCGGCCTCGACGACCTTCGTCTCGGTGTCCTCACTCATCGTCATCACCGTTCACCGGGAGGAATATCGTTCCTACGGGTTCGGCCCGCGCGACCTTTCCGAGGACGTCCGGGGTCGTGGACTTCGCGATTATGGCGGGCGCGCCGTGCTCCGCGACCCGGCGCGCGCCCTCCACCTTCGTCAGGATGCCGCCGAAACCGCCGCTCGCGCTCGCCTCCACGGAGGTCTGGACGTCCGCGTAGTTCCGGCCGACGGCGTCGATTCGCTCCGCGTCCGGGTCGCGCTTCGGGTTCCCGGTGTGGACGCCGTCCACGTCCGTGAGCGTCACGAGCAGGTCGACGTCCACGCCGACGGCGAGCGACGAGGAGAGCATGTCGTTGTCGCCGATCCGTATCTCCTCGGTCGCCACCGCGTCGTTCTCGTTCACGATGGGGACGACGCCCCACTCGAAGAGCGTCTCGATGGTGTTCTGGAGGTTCGTGTAGCGCTCCGGGTCCTCCAGGTCGTGCTCGGTGAGGAGGAGTTGGGCGACGCGCGCGTCGTAGCGCGCGAAACTCTCCGTGTAGCGGTGCATCAGCCGCCCCTGCCCGACCGTCGAGAGCGCCTGGGACTCCTCCACCGTCTCCCGGTCCTCGTCGAGCCCCATCATTCCGAGGCCGGCGCCGACGGCGCCCGAGGAGACGAGCAGGACGTCCGCACCGCGCTCTCGGAGGGTCGCGATGTCGTCGACGAGCTTGTCCAGTTTCTCGTCGTCGAGGTTGGACTCCTCGTCGGTGAGCGAGTTCGTCCCCGCCTTCACGACGACGCGCTCGGCGTCCGCGGCCCGCCGCCGCGCCCGTTCGGCGTCCGTGAGCGCGGCGTCAGACATCCGCGACCACCTCGCAGGTGAGAGCCGTGTCCGTCATTGCCCGCACTACGTGACGAGTCGGACATACACCCTTTGGTTCGTGAGAGGGGCTTACACGTACGACGCGAGGCCGAGCGCCGACAGCACGGAGAGCCCGGACGCGAGCGCACCGATGAGATAGCCGAGAATCGCGCCGCCGTTCAGGAGCGGGAGGCCGGCGTGCGCGCGCCCCTTCAACACCATCCGCAGGAGGACGAACAGTCCGATCATCGTGCCGACGAGCGCGGTGACGGCGGGCACCGGGACGCCGAGAACGGTCGGGACGTCGGTGACGAAGAACGCGGCGGACGCGACCATGATGGTCGGCATCACCGCGTCCCCGAGACCGATCATGATGCTGTCCCGCCCCGACTCGCCGCCCGTCGCGTCCTCGCCCGACGCCGCGGCGTCGCCCGCCGTGGTCGCGTCGACGGCGTCCGACTCGTCGCCTTCGTCCGACCCGGCGGCGTCCGCGTCCGCCTCTGACGCGTCGTCGTCCCGGGCGGCCATCTCCGCGGCGCGCTCGCGGAAGGAGAACTCGCGCGTGGTCGGGTAGACGAGGAGGACGGGAAGTTTGAGCGCGACGACGCCGGACGCGAGCGTGAGCATGTGTTCGGTGCCGTAGACGCTGACGGCGTCGTAGACGGCGAGCGCCGCGAGGAGGACGATGGCGGGGAGGACGCCGAAGCTGATGCCGAAGAGCGCGGCCGCGCCCGCGCCCATCACGACGCCCGCGAGGTCGATGACCCACCACTCGGGGTGGACGAGGAGCGCGCCGACGAGGACGCCGGCGGCGACCCACGGGAGGACGTTCACGCCGCCGACGGCGACGGCGGGGAGGACGCTGGCGACGTAGGCGGTGATGAGTCCGCCCGTCGCGAGGATGAACGCGCGCAGCACCTGCTCGCCGCCGTACTTCAGCGCGGCGAGCATCACCGCCGTCGCGACGAGGAGGACGCCGACGTAGAGCGCGCTGTTCGTCGGGTTCTGCGGGTCCTGCACGGTCTGATAGCCCGCCTGCTTGAACGGTTCGACGAGCGCGAGCGCCCCCACCTGCACGGCGAGGAAGGTGAGGAAGATGCCGGCGCAGGCCGCGAGGACGCCGTGGCGTCGCTTCATGTCCGAACCGTCCCGCGCCGGCGCCTTCTACGTTTTCGTTCTCGTCACCGGGGCGCGTCGCCGCGTTCGCCCGTCAGCGGACGTAGAGTTTTGCGCCGAGGAGCGACGCCGGCGCGGCGTCGTCCGGCGTCACCGCCAGATACGGGCGCGACACCGGCCCGAAGACGTCCACGACGCGCCCTATGTCCGTGAGGCGTTCGTCCACGACTTCCGCGCCGACGTCCGGGTGGTCCTCGCCCGCGCAGCGCACGATGGCGAGTCCCTGCGCGCTCCGCACCACCTCGCCCGCGCGCTTCATTCGCGGAGCGCCGCGACGTACGCCCCGACGGCCTGCAGGAGGTCGGACTTCCCGGCGTCCTCGGCGTCCTTCACGAGCACGCGCCCGGACGCCGTCCAGTGCTGGCGCGGATACGAGACGTCGCGCTCGATGACGGCGTCGTAGCCGACCTGTCCGACCGCCTCCGCCACCTCGTCCACCGTCGGGTCGTCGACGGCGAGCGAGTGCGGGACGCGACGGCCCTCGCGACGCGACAGCGTCGCGTCGAAGTAGGCGGGCCAGATGACGTTCTCGACCATACCCGACGTAGCCGGGCGGGTGGGAAGAACGTGTCGGAGAACGTGGTTCCGAGCGCCAGCGAGGAACCACGGGAACGCGAGCGGGAGGAGCGCAGCGACGACACGCGAGCAACGGGCGGGTCCGAGCGATAGCGAGGACTCGCAGACAGGCGAGCGTCACGGCGGGGGTGGTTCGGGGCGGGGCCGACGCGGGGCAGGAAGCTACTTCCGGCGGGCGGTCGACGATTCGGGCATGCAGGCGCGCGCCGTCGCCGCGGCCGCGCTCGTCGTCGTCGCTGCGCTCGCGTCGGGCGCGGCGGTCGGCGGTGCGGGCGCGTCGTCGGCGTCGGACATCACGAGGACGGTGTCGCTGTCGCTCACGCCGGGGACGCCCGGTGAGATCGGTGTCACGTCGCGCTACGACGTCCCGGATCGGGTGACGTCGCTGACGGTGACGGTGCCGGAGACGGTCACGGTCGTGTCGACGCGCGGGTTCTCGCGGACGAGCGACGGCTACGAGTGGGACGGGGGGACGGGGACGCCGACGCTCTCGATGACGAGCGCGGTGAATCAGACGTACGGCGGGAGCAGGGCGCTCGACGGCCTGCACGCGACGCTGCCGGCGGGCGTGGCCGCGGGGTCGAACGCGAGCGCAGCGGCGGACGGGACGGGCTACCAGTTCGTGGACGTGGGGCCGTGGGCTATCGCGCCGATTCCGCAGTTCTCGACGCGCTGGGTGTACCGGGGGGCGGACGTCGGGATCGATCGGCGGGTTCGCGTGGACGGGGAGGGCGTCGTCGGGGATTCGATGGCGTATCTCGGGCCGTCGCGGACGTACACGCGCGAGGCGAACGGGCAGACGTTCCGCCTCGTCGTTCCGGGCGCCACGTCGCTGACCGAGTCGCCGGACGCGATCCTGAACGCGCTCGCGGCGGCGAGCGACGCGCTCCGGGTCGGGAATCGGGATCCGCGCGTCACCGTGGTCGCGGCGCCGACGGGCGTCGGGTGGGGTCCGGCGGGCATCGAGTACGGCGGGAGCGACGCGTGGGTTCGCGCCGACCGGCGCCTCGACGTCGCCGCGGACGTCTGGGTGCACGAGTACGTCCACACGCGACAGGATTACGAGACGGCGCGGGACGCGCGCTGGCTCGTGGAGGCGAGCGCCGAGTACTACGCGGGCCGCCTCACGCTCGACGCGGGCCGCATCTCCTATCGGGACCTGCGCACGTACCTCTCGCACGGGACGACCGATCAGTACGCGAACGCCGTGCTCGCCGATCCGTCGACGTGGGACGGCCCGGCGAACTACTACAAGGGCGCGCTGGTCGCGAGCGAGCTCGACCGGCGGGTCCGACTCGGCTCGGATCACGCGGCGAGCTTCGACGACGTCTTCGCGGCGCTGAACGACGCGAGCGGGACCGTGTCGGACGCCGACGTACGCGCGGCCGTCGCGGACGCTGGCGGGGCGAGCGCGCGCGACGCCGAAGCGCGGTACGTGACGACGCGCGCCGTCCCCGATCCGATGAGCGCGTCGGAGTACGAGCGCGCGTTCGGCGTGACGCCACCGACGACGGCGTACGACGTGCGCTCGCTCGCCGCGTCCGGGCCGTGGCGGAACGAGAGCGTCGCGGACGGCGCGACGCTCGCCGTCGGGGAGACGCTCTCGTTCGACGCGACGGTGGCGAACACGGGGGAGCGCGCGGGCGACTACGCGGTGACGCTCCGACGGAACGGGACGGCCGTCGCGAACGCGTCCGGCACGCTCGACGCGGGCGCGAGCGAGGACGTCTCGTTCTCGCACGCCTTCGACCGGCCGGGCGCGTACTCGCTCGCGTTCGGCTCTCATCGCGTCGATTTCGCCGTCGTCCGTCCCGCGACCCCCGTCGTCGAGTCGGTGTCGGTGAATCGGACGCGCGCGAACGCGAGCGAACCGGTCGCGGTGGACGTGACGGTGGCGAATCCGACGAGCGCGCCGGCGCGCGGGACGTACGCGCTCGCCGTCGACGGCTCGAACCGGACGACGTGGACGACGTATCTCGCTGCGAACGAGACGCGGACGCGGACGTACGTCCTCTCGTTTGCGTCCGGCGGGACGCACACCGTCGCCGTCGGGGATCGGAGCGGCAGCGTCGACGTCTCGGGCGGGACGCCGATTCCGGGCGTGCCCGGGTTCGGGCCGGCTATCGCGGCGCTCGCGCTCGTCCTCGCGGGCGCGCTCGCCGCGCGCCGGAGGGAGCGGCAGTGAGCGCGTCGCGGCGCGCGCTCCTCGTCGTCGTGGTCTGCGCGCTCTGCGTGAGCGCGGGGTGTGCCGCCGGCCCGCTCGGCGGGACGGCGGACGGGACGACGGGCGGCGGGGCCGGGTCGGCGGGGTCGTCGACGGTCGGTGGGGCGACGAACGGGACGGTCGCGGGGCCGGGGTGGCCGAACGGGTCGACGCTGAACGCGACGGTGGTGGACGTCGCGGACGGCGACACCGTGGACGTCCGCCTCGCGAACGGCACGGAGGACACGGTGCGCTTGCTCGGCGTGGACACCCCGGAGGTGTGGGTGGACAACACGCCGAGCGAGTTCCGCGGCGTCCCGGACACCGAAGCCGGCCGAACGTGCCTCCGCGCGTGGGGTGAGAACGCGAGCGCGTACACGAAGGCGCGCCTCGACGGGGCGCGCGTGACGCTCGCGTTCGACCCGAACACCGACCGGCGAGGCGCCTACGGCCGACTGCTCGCGTACGTCGTGACGAACGGGACGACGCAGAACTACGCGCTCGTTCGCGAGGGGTACGCGCGCGTCTACACGAGCGGGTTCACGCGACAGGACGCGTACCTCGACGCCGCGGACGCGGCGTACGACGCCCGTCGCGGCCTCTGGCACTGCGCCGACGGCTCCGGCGGGTCGACGACTGAGACGGGTTCGTCGAGCGGCGGCGCGTCCGCGCTGTCGGTGCGGGTGCACGCGGACGCGTCGGGCCCGGACGGGGAGAACCTGAACGACGAGTACGTCGTCCTGCGGAACGGCGGCGACGATTCGGTGGCGCTCGGCGGCGCGACGGTGACCGACGCGGCGGGCCACGAGTACGTCTTTCCGGGCGGCGTCTCGCTCGCGTCCGACGAGTCGCTCACGCTCCACACGGGGTCGGGGACGGACGGCGACGGAAACTACTACTGGGGCGCGGACGGCCCGATATGGAACAACGACGGGGACACCGCCGTCGTGCGGTCGGCGGCGGGCGAGACGCTCGCGCGGACGACGTACGGCTGACGGGACGCGGGACGGACGGGAGGTGGCGGATGGTAGGTGGCGAATGGTAGGTGGCGAGTGGTCGGTGACGGCTCGTGCGGTCGGTGGAGACACACCCCACCGCTGCAAGTGTTCTGCGATCGGTGAGGGCGGCCGGACGCGGCGGCTACAGGGGGACACTACCACTGCAAGTGTTTCGCGACGAGGTGGGGACCTACAATCGCGGAACTCCGGGCGGAGGGGGACGGGGGGACACCACCGCTGCAAGTGTTTCGCCGCGGGGGCGGAGGGCGAGACGCGGCGCGCCCGTCGGTAGGACCGAGACGGCCATCCGGAGACTGCGGAAGAACCGCACCGACGGGCGGCGGCGACGAGTCTCCGAATGGGGACTGTCCGTACGTCCACTACTACTAGTTGCTAGCCTAGTCTAGTAGTACGTAGTAGTTGCCGCTACCGAAAGATACATTCATCAACTCGCGTCGGTTCTCGCCACTGGACTACGGAGACAGTCCGCACGACGGACTACGAGAAGCCGCGTATACGTCCTATCGCACGTTTCGCGTGGCGTTCAGGGCGAGTCGAGGAGGCCGCGGCGGTCCGCGGTGGCGCGCAAGCGGTCGGTGTCGAGGTCACCGGTGACGGCGAGGCCGTCGAGGGTCGTGACGACCGCGTCGAGGTCGACGCCGAGTTCGTACTCGTAGTACGCGCCGCCGCTGCGCCCCTCGTTGCGCTCGTGGCGTTCGAGGATGCCGAGCATCACCAGGTCGGAGAGGTGCGCGTGCAGGCTTCGCATCGCGAGCGGATCGTGGCCCGTCGCCTCCGCCACCGCCTCGTAGCGGTCGTAGATGGTCTGTCTGCGCACCGGCATCTCCTCGCCGAAGACCGTGAGCGCCGCGATGGTGTAGAGCGTGAGGTGGTCGTGGCTCGTCAGATCCTTCATCGACTCCTCGATCTGGCGCTTCTCCAGGCGCGAGCGCGCGTCCCGGACGTGCGCCTCCGTCACCACCTCGTCGTCGTTGCGCCGCGCGAGGTCACCGGCCTCGAAGAGCAGGTCGAGGGCCTGCCGGGCGCTCCCCCGGTCCTGGGCGGCGAGCGCGGAGCAGAGCGGGACGACGTCCGGCGAGAGCGCGTCGTCGCGGAACGCGAGCGTCGAGCGCTTCTCCAGGATGTTCCGCAGTTCGTTCCCGTCGTACGGCGGGAAGTGAATCTCGCGCTCGCAGAGCGTGTCCTCGACCCGCGGGTCGAGTTGCTCGCGGAACTTGAAGTCGTTCGAGATGCCGATGATACCCACCTTCGCGTCCTCCAGGTTCTCGTTCGAGCGCGCCCGCGGGATCTGATAGAGCAGACTGTCGTCGTCCCCGATGTAATCTATCTCGTCGAGCACGACGAGGACGGTGCCGCCGACGCGCTCCAGTTCCTCCCAGAGCATGTCGTAGACGGCGTCGCGCGGATAGCCCGTCGTCGAGATCTGATCGTCCTCCCCGCGGAGTTCGTTCACGAGGTTCACCGCGACCCGATACGACGACGTGAGGTGCTCGCAGTTCAGGTAGACCGTCGTGATGTCCAGGTCGTCGTACGCCGCCGCGTCCCGTTCGAGGTGCGAGAGCAAGTACTTCGTCGCCACCGTCTTCCCGACGCCCGTCTTCCCGTAGAGGAAGATGTTCCGCGGCTGCTTGCCGTTGATCACCGGCTGGAAGTACGCCTTGTACTCCTCTAACTCCTCGTCGCGCTCCTCGAGACGCTCCGGCTGGTAGTCATCGCGGAGCACGTCCTCGTCGTCGAAGATGGCGTGCGTCCGCTCGAAGACCGTCATGCCCCTCCGGTCATTCCCGGTCGGGCTAAAACCCACCGATGCGAGTGTTGCAAGTGCTGCGAGTGTCGCGAGTGTCGCAGATGCTCTCGCTGGCGGAACCGAGCGGCCCCGCGGCCCGCGGCGCACGCGGCCCCGCCGTCGATCAGCCCCCGCCTATCGCCGGCGAAACACTTGCAGGGGTGGTGTGTGGGGGTCGCCGCGATGCGGCGCACGCCGACCACCGCACCCGTCGTCGCGCTCGCACCTCACCGTACCTCCTTCCGGAACACTTGCAGGGGTGGTGTGTGGGGGTGGCTGTGAGCGCCCTCCGCGCCCCACCGGTCGCCCGTGGAACACTTGCAGGAGTGGTGTGTGGGGGTCGGCGCGGCGACGGATCGAACGCGCCCACGTCGCCCGCGAAGCACTTGCATCGGTGGTGTGTCCCCCGTGCGCGGACCTGCGCCCCGCGCCCCTCACTCCCCGTCCGACCCGTCCGCGTCCTGCACCCAGACCGTCTTCCGATTCACGAACTCGCGGATGCCGTCCCGGCCGAGTTCGCGCCCGTGCCCGGAGTCGCCGATGCCGCCGAACGGCAGGCGCGGATCCGACTTCGTCAACTCGTTCACGAACACCGACCCGCTCTCTATCTCGCCGGCGACCCGTCGCCCCCGCACCAGGTCGTCCGTCCAGACCGACCCGCCGAGACCGAAGCGCGTGTCGTTCGCGAGCTCGACGGCCTCCGCCTCGCTCTCCACCTCGAAGACGGGTGCGACCGGGCCGAACACCTCCTCCTCGGCCACCGCCGCGTCCCGCGGGACGTCCGTCAGCACCGTCGGCGGATAGAAGAAACCGTCCCCGTCCAGTGGCTCGCCGCCCGTCTCGACCGTCGCGCCAGCGGCCACCGAGCGCTTCACTTGGTCGTGCAGGTCATCGAGCAGGTCCGCTCGGGCCTGCGGGCCGACGTCCGTTCCCTCGGCCGTGGGGTCGCCCACGTCCAGGGCCTCCATCTCCGAGACGAACGCCTCGACGAACTCATCGGAGACCGCCTCGTGGACGACGAAGCGCTTCGCCGCGATGCAGGACTGTCCGGAGTTCAGCGTGCGCGCCCGCGCGCCCGTCGCCGCGGCCGCCTCGACGTCCGCGTCGTCCAGCACCACGAACGGATCGCTCCCACCGAGTTCCAGCACGCTCTTCTTCAGTTCCGCGCCCGCCGTCTCCCCGACGGCGCGGCCCGCACGCTCGCTCCCCGTCAGCGTCACCGCGCTCACCCGGTCGTCCGAGACGATTCCCTCCAAGGCGTCCGAGTCCACCAGGAGGGACTGGAAGACGCCATCCGGGTAGCCAGCCTCCCGGAAGACGTCCTCGATGGCTCGCGCGCACCCCGGGACGTTCGACGCGTGCTTCAAGAGGCCGACGTTCCCCGCGGTCAGGTGCGGCGCCGCGAACCGGAACACCTGCCAGAACGGATAGTTCCACGGCATCACCGCGAGGATCGGACCCAGCGGCTCGTAGACGATTTCGGCCTCCGACGCCGGTTCCGCGCCGACGCGCTCGTCCCGGAGGTGTTCGCCCGCGCGCTCCGCGTAGTAGTCACAGACCCACGCGCACTTCTCCACCTCCGCGCGCGCGCCCGAGATCGGTTTCCCCATCTCCCGCGTCATCAACTCCGCGTACTCCGTCTCGTTCTCCCGGAGGACGTCCGCGGCGTCCGCGAGCAGCGACTGACGCTCCCGCATCGGCACGTCGCGCCACGACTCGAACGCGTCCGACGCGTCCGCGAGCGCCGCCTCGACGTCCGCGTCGCCGTCCCCGTCTATCGGGTCGAGCGCCTCCTCGGTGGCCGGATTCACTCGCTCCATGGAGACGGGTACGTCCGGCCGACAGTTCAACGCAGGGGCCGGACGCGCTCGCCGCGCCGCCCCCGCTCGCGTCGCGTCGCCTCGCGCGCCGTCAGTCCAGTCGGACCTCGACGACCGAGATGGAGTCCTCGTCAGTCGCCCGCTCGAACGCCGACGCGACCCCCTCCCAGTCGTCCGGCCGGTAGTGGGTCGCACCGAAGCTCTCCGCGAACGTCCCGAAGTCCGGATTGCCGAGTTCGGTGCCGAAGTGCGCGCCCCGGTCCGCCTCCTGCTTCTCGCTGATGAGACCGTAGTCGTCGTCCACGAAGAGGACGACCGTGAACGAACAGCCCAGCCGGTTCGCCGTCTCCAACTCCGCGGCGTTCATCAGGAAGCCCCCGTCGCCCGTCACCGCCACGACGTCGTCCTCGACCGCGAGGTCCGCGGCGACCGCGCCCGGCACCGCGATACCCATCGACGCGAGCCCGTTCGAGATCACGCACGTGTTCGGCTCGTACGTCGGATAGTTCTGCGCGACCGCCATCTTGTGACTGCCGACGTCCGAGACGAGGACGTCGGCGTCGTCTAGCGCGTCTCGGAGATGCGGCAGCGCGCGCCGGACCGTGAACGCGTCCCCTCCCTCGCCCGCGTCCGAGACGTCCGCGACGATGTGCTCGCGCAGGTCCGAATACCACGCGTCGTCGTAGGTCGCGTCGATGTCCGGGCACGCGTCCGTGAGCGCGCGCAGCGCCGCCCCCGGATCCGCGACCACCTCGATGTCCGGATTGTAGTGCTCGTAGACCTCCGCCGGCTCAGAGTCCACGTGCACGATCGTCGTCTCCGCGCTCGGATTCCACCCCGCCGGATCGTGCTCCGCGATGTCGTAGCCCACCGTCACCACGAGATCAGCCTCCGCGATGGCCGTCGACGCCTCCTCGTGATGGCCCGAATCCAGCGTCATCAGCGAGCGCTCGCTCGCGTCGCTCACCGCGCCCTTCCCCATGTACGTCGACGCCACCGGCGCGCCCGTCTCCTCCACGAACGCCCGGAGTTCGCGCGACGCGTTCGTCCGCACCGCCCCGTTCCCCGCGATCACCAGCGGCCGCTCCGCCCCGTCGAGCAAGTCGAGCACGCGCTCTATCGACCGGACGTCCGGATCCGGCCGCCGCACCTCCCCGCGATTCGGCAACGGCTCCGCGTCCGTCTCCTCCGCCGCGACGTCCTCCGGGAGTTCGAGATGCGTCGCCCCCGGCTTCTCGTACTCCGCCAGCTTGAACGCCTTCCGCACCGACTCGTGCACGATCGCCGGATCCGACACCTGCGCGTTCCACTTCGTGATCGGCTCGAACAGATCCACCACGTCGAGCGCCTGATGGGACTCCTTGTGCAAGCGCTCCAGACCGCCCTGCGCCGTCACCGCCACCAGCGGCGCCCGATCCAGATTCGCGTCCGCCACCCCCGTCATCAGGTTCGTCGCGCCCGGCCCGAGCGTCGACAGACACACCCCCGCCTCCCCCGTCAACCGCCCGTGCACGTCCGCCATGAACGCCGCGCCCTGCTCGTGCCGGCACGGAACGAACGTCACCGACGAATCCCGGAGCGCGAACAGGAGGTCCTCCGTCTCCTCGCCCGGCAGTCCGAACACGTGCTCGACGCCCTCGCGCTCCAGACACTCGACCAGCAGCTCGGCGGCCTGCATACCCGTACGGTTCGCGCGCCGCCCGCATAGTAGGGACGGCCGCGCAGCCCGACCGGCTCGCTACCGCGGCCCACCGTAGCACACCCCGCGCATCTCGGCGACCCCCGCGGCTTCCGCGGGGCGTTTTTCCGTCCCGCCCCTCCATCGAACCATGCCCGAACAGGCCCTCCGATCCGACCCCCGCGAAGACGCCCCCTATCCCGGCGCTATCGACGCCATCCGCACGCGCCGCTCCGGCCACAACTTCGACCCCGACGCGGACGTCGACCCCGAGACGCTCCGCGAGATCGTGCGCGACGCCACGCTCGCCCCCTCCGCGTTCAACCTCCAGCCGTGGGAGTTCGTCGCCGTCCGCGACGACGACCGCATCAACGACCTCGTCACCATCGCGAACGGCCAAGAACACCTCCGCGACGCCGGTACCGCCGTCGTCGTCGCCGGCCACACCACTCGCGCCCGCACCGCCGAACGCGTCTACCACGAGTGGGCGGACGCCGGCCGCATCACCCGCGCCGACGCCGAACGACGCGTCGAATCCGTCGATCCGGACGCCACCGACCGCGAGTACGCAATCCGCAACGCCAGCCTCGCCCTCCAGAACCTCCTCCTCGGCGCGCACGCCCGCGGCCTCACCGCCCTCCCCATGGGCGGCGCCGACTTCGACGCCCTCGCCGACTTCGTCGCCCTCCCCGACGACGTCGTCCCCGTCGCTCTCGTCGCCGTCGGCCCCAGCGGCGGCGACGAACCCGAGCGCCTCCCCCGACGGAGCGTCGACGACGTGCTGCACGACGAGACGTTCTAGACGGCACGGAGACGACTCTCCGAGCCGTTCGCGGTGTCGCAGAAATCAAGCCGGAAGAGGGATTGTGAACCACGGTCGTTCCGCTCCGCGCCACTCTCTGATTCAAATCCCGCGTCAGGCAACTACAGCCTCACTTCGTTCGGCAGAAGAGAGCCGGAAGAGGGATTTGAACCCTCGACCTATTCCTTACGAAGGAATCGCTCTGCCAGCTGAGCTACTCCGGCGCTCGCACTCACTCGTAGCCGCATTACGGAAATAAGACTTGCGAATCGCGGGCGGGCCGTCGTGCGACCGGAGCGATCCGACGCTACTCACGCATCGCTCCCCCGGGTCGCTCCGCGTTCGCTCGTTCCGCGGTCCCTGCGGGACCGCGCGCCGCTCGCTCGTTCGGCGAGCCTGACTCTGTCAGGCCCGCGTGACTCACGGCTCACTCTGTTCGCCGTTCGCACTAGTCGATGAACTGACTTCGTCAGTTCATCGTGAGCCGCACGTCCAGGCAGACGTTGTACTCGTGCGGGGCGTACGAGCGCACCGTGTGGCGGGTCTCGACCGAGACGTCGTACTCGGGTTCGGCGGCCTCCCGGATGGCGCGCTCGCCGGGCCCGAAGCGGTCGTCCTCGTGCTGGATGTCGTAGTAGTGGAGGACGCACTCCTCGCTCGCGAGCGTGACGGCGGCGTCGAGGAACTCGTCGGCGGTGTGCGGGAGGTTCATCACGAGGCGCTCGGCCAACCCCTCGTAGTCCGCGGCGAGTTCGCGGACGTCCCCGCAGTGGGCGGTGACGCGGTCCGCGACGTCGTTGCGTTCGGCGTTCGCACGGAGGTAGTCGATGGCGGCCGCGTTGATGTCGGCGGCGACGACGTCCGCGCCCGCTCGCGCCATCGGAATCGCGTACGGGCCGACGCCCGCGAACATGTCGAACGCGCGCTCGCCCGCCGCGACCTGTTCGACGACGCGGTGGCGTTCGGTGGCGAGTCGCGGGGAGAAGTAGACGTCCGTGATGTCGAGGACGAACTCGCAGCCGTACTCGCGGTGGACGGTCTCCGTCCCGTCCCCGGCGAGGACGTCCCAGTCGCGGACGCGCTCCTCGCCTTTCACCTTCGACGCGCGGTTCACGACGGTTCGCGCGCGCACGTCCGATTCGAGGACGGCGTCGGCGATCCGTCGCGCGCGCTCGGGGTCGTCCTCGTCCACGATGACGATGTCGCCGAGGCGCTCGTAGGACGGCTCGAAGCCGAGTATCTCGCCGGGCATCGTCTGCGTGTCCCGCTCCGGGACGTCGTGGTCGATGACGGTGAGGTCGTCCGGGACGGCGTCGGGGTCGGTGACGGGGACGTAGAGCGTGCCGTCCGCGACGGTGATGTCGAGGTCGTCCGCGACGAGGTCGGCGTCCGCGAGGCGCTGACGCGTCGTCTCGCCCTCGGTGACGGGGACGCGGACGCAGGGCGCGTGCATACCAGGAGGGAGTCGCCAGCCGGCCTTACCGCCTTCGCTTGTCGCGCGGACCCGCGACACGGGGCCCGGCGTGGCGGCGCGCTCGGGGTCAGGCGTACGCGTCGGTGATGCGCTCGCGCTGGTCGACCGCGAGGGAGACGTCGAGGACGCCGAGGTTCTCCTCGATCTGTTCGACCGTGCGCGCGCCGAGGATGGGCGCGGTGACGCGCTCGTGGTCCGCGAGCCATCGGAGCGCGACCTGCGCGGGCGTCGCGTCCTCCTCGGCCGCGACGGCTTCGACGGCCTCCAGCACGTCCCACTGGCGCTCCGAGACGTCCCAGCCGGAGACGTCGCCGCGCGAGCCCTCGGGCGCGTCGGCGTCGCGCGCGTACTTCCCGGTGAGCAGACCGCCCTCCAGCGGCGAGTACGGACAGACGGCGAGGCCTTGGTCGGCCGCGACGTCGAGGTAGTCCCGGACGGGGTCGCGGTACGCGGCGTTGAACTTCGGCTGGGTGACCTCGAAGCGCTCCAGGCCCTCGATATCGCTCGTCCAGAGCGCCTTCGTCAGCTTCCACGCGGCCGCCGTCGAGATACCGAGGTAGTCGACTTTCCCCTCGTCGACGAGGCGGTCGAGGGTACGGAGGATCTCCGCGATGGGCGTCTCGTCGTCCCAGCGGTGGATGTAGTAGACGTCCAGGTAGTCCGTCCCGAGGCGGTCGAGCGTCCCCTCGATTTCGGCGCGAATCGCGCGCCGCGAGAGGCTCTCGTCCGACGCGACCTGATTCCAGTAGAGCTTCGACGCGACGACGAAGTCGCCGCGGTCGCGCTTCGCCAGCCAGTCCCCGACGATGCGCTCGCTCTCCCCATCGGCGTACGTGTTCGCGGTGTCGACGAAGTTCCCGCCGGCGTCCGCGAACGCGTCGAGAATGTCGTGCGCCTCGGACGCCGTAGTCGCGACGCCGCCGTCGAACTCGCGGCCGAACATCGCCGTCCCGAGCGCGAACTCGGAGACGCGCGCGCCCGTCGACCCGAGCGTCGTCTGCGCCATCTCGGACATACGCGGAGACGACGGCCCGGAGCCTGTTAGGCGTTCGCGCCGCGGCCGTCAGTTCCCCCAGCGCCGCCGCGCCTCGGGGTCCTCGTAGCGCGCGGCGTCGATGCGCTCGACCTGGTCGCCGGAGAGCGAGACGTCGAGCGCGCCGAGGTTCTCGGTGAGTTGGTCGACGGTGCGCGCGCCGACGATGGGGACGCACGTGAACGCGTCCTGCTCGACGAGCCATCGGAGCGCGACCTGCGCGGGCGTCGCGTCCTCCTCGTCCGCGACGGCCTCCACGGCCTCCAACACCTTCCACCCGCGCGCGGAGACGTAGTAGTCCTCGAAGACGTCGTAGAACTCGCCGCGCGAACCCTCGGGAGCCTTCACGCCGCCGTCCTCGGCACGCTCGTACTTCCCGGTGAGGAATCCGCCGGCGAGCGGGGAGTACGGGCAGACCGCGAGGTCCTGATCCGCGGCGACGTCGAGGTAGTCCGCGACGTCGTCCCGGTAGCCCGCGTGGAAGAGCGGCTGGGTGACCTCGAAGCGCTCCAGGCCCTCCACGTCGCTCGTCCAGAGCGCCTTCGTCAGCTTCCACGCCGCCATCGTGGACGCGCCGAGGTGGTTGACCTTCCCCTCGTCGACGAGGCGGTCGAGGGTGCGCAGGGTCTCTTCGATGGGCGTCTCGTCGTCCCAGCGGTGGATGTAGTAGACGTCCAGGTA
>JBDGUG010000062.1:0-8795 GCA_042216135.1 Halarchaeum sp.
CAGGACAAAGAAGACCTCATGGAGCGCCTCCGCGACCTCGGCTACATGTAACGCGCCCCTAACGCACTCACCCACTCCGTTCTCGTGTCCGACACCGGCCTCCCCGAGCGACCGCTCGCCGCGCCCGTCAGCCGTGCGGACGCGATTCTCGCGGTCATCGCCGCCGTCCTCGCCGCGGCGACGGCGGCCGCGGTCTGGTCGCCGCTCGCGGCGCTCCCGACGCTCGCGGTGGGCTGTGTCGGCTGTCTCGTCGTCATCGGCGACGCGCTCTTCGTCAACCCGCCCGCCTAGGCGTCGACGCGCAGGGACGTCCGTGCGCCGGTCGCGGCGGCCGCGGCGCCCGACGCGAGGGCGAGTATCGCGGCCGCGACGCCGGCGGCGACGCCGAGCGTTCCGATCCGGACGCCGAGGACGGACGCGAGGACGAGTACGGCCGTCGCGGCGAGGAGGGCGAGCCAACAACAGCCGACGGCGGCGAGTCGCAGGAGCGTCGCGCGCGGGAGCACGTCCTCCCGGAGGCGCGACACGGATAAAAAGCCACGCCCGCGGCGTCCACGGGGGCGTCGAACGCGACGCGTCGGGTCGCGCTCGTTCGGGGCGCGGGAATGCGGCGCTTACGCGAACTCGTCGGCGACGGCGGCGAGGACGCGTTCGAATCGCTCGTGGACGTCGTCGGCGACGTCGTCGAGTTCGTCCGTGCCGACGACGCCGAGGAGGCGGTGGGGGTCGACGGCGCGGACGGCCACCTCGTCGCCGTCGGCGTAGACGACGACGTTACACGGGAGGAGCGCGCCGATGCCGGGTTCGGTTTCGAGGGCTTCGTGGGCGAGCGGGGGGTTGCAGGCGCCGAGGATGCGGTAGTCGCGGAACTCCTCGTCGAGTTTCTCCTTGAGCGTGGCGCGCACGTCGATGTCGCAGAGCACGCCGAACCCCTCGTCGGCGAGGGCGTCCTCGGTGGCGGCGACGACGTCGTCGAACGGTGCGTCCACCGTCTCGTCGATGGTGTAGCTCACGCCGCGAAGTAGGGGCTCGCCGCCCTTATAGTTGTGTCTCGAACGGGCACGACTCTCCCGGGGTCAGTCGTCGGGGATGCCCTCGATGTCCCCCGTCTCGTCCTCCACGACGAACTGGCCGGCGGCCGCCTGCGCGCTGTTCACGAGCGTGATACGGAGCACGTACGCGGCGACGAGGACGAACGGCGCGAACGCCACCGCCTCCACGCCGACGACGAGGAGGTTGCTGTCCGGGAGGTCGTTCGAGAAGTGCATGAACGCCGCCACCACGGCCGCCGTCGGCACCGCCGTCAGCACGAGGTCACGGGAGAGGTGTGCGAGGTCACGACGCGTGTAGAGCGTCTTGAAGTACTCGCGCGCCGTCGCCGCGTACTGGAGGAGGCGGAGCATCTCGTCGATGCGTTCGGCCGTCGCGGCGTCCACGTCGTCCCCGTGCGCGACCCGAATCGCGCGCAGGTCGTGTATCTGCTTGTCGTGGTCGTAGTCCATCGTCGCGAGCACCACGTCGAGCGTGTCGTCTGCGCGCTCCAGCCCCCGGTTCATCTCGCCCGTCTCCGCCGCCAAGCGCTCGACGTACCCCTCGAAGTCCTCGCGGAGTTCGAAGTCCGCCGCGCCCAACTCGTCTTCGAGGTACTGCGCGCGTTCGAGGATGCTCCCGGAGAGCAACTGGAGGAGCGCCTCCGGGGCCGCGGGGACGTGCTCGGTGTCCACGACGTCCTCCAGTCGGCGCCGGTACTCGACGACGGACTGCACGCGCCCGAACTGCTGGCCGAGCGGTTGCTGCTGCTGGGAGACGAACAGCGTGTTCACCGTCACGACGATGCTGAACAGGAAGAACGTCCCGGAGAGCAGCGCGGAGACGAGCGGGATGGTCGGACTCGCGTCCGCCAGCGGGTTCTTCGGCGACGGCAGGAGGAATCCCGCGACCGGACCGAAGACGACGAACCCGACGCAGAGAACCGCCGTCGTCACGACGCGCCGGTCGGCCGTGTACGCCATCCACCGGTAGAGGCGGCGCGCGGCCCGACGGGGATTCCGTGTCGCCATCGGCCGAGTCGAGGGGACGAACCACCATAGGTGCCCGGGCCGTCCGGCCCACCGAAACGGCTACCCCGGCGGCGTCCGAGGGTTCGGGCGTGCCCTCCACCGACGCCTTCCGAACGAAACGCGGCCGCGCGCGCCTCGCCGGGGACGCCGTCGTCTTCGACGAGTCCGTCGCCGGCTACGCCCGCGCGCTCTACCGGGACTACTGGCATAGCGACGCGTGGTGGCGCAAAGCGGTCTTCGTCGCGTACGCGCTCTGGCCGGTGGTCGTCGTCGGCTGGTGCGGCGGCCTCGTCCTCGAACTCGCCCGCGGCGGCACCGACCCGGTCTGGGCGGCGGGCGGCGCGCTCGTCGTCGCCGCCATCGTCGCGCTCGCGTGGGGCGCGAACTACGCGCGCGGGTTTCGCTCGCCCGATCAGGTCCCGCTCGCCGCCGTCACTCACGTCGCGGCGACGCGCGGCGAGACGGGGCTGACGCGCCCGCGACTCGTGCTCACCTACGAGGCGGGCGGCGGGACCCGGAAGCGCCGCGTGAACCTCCCGTCGCTCCTGACGCCGGCGGGCGAGGACTCCTACGAGCGGGCCGTCGCGGCGTTCGCGGAGCGCGGGTTCGACGTCGAGGCGTGACGCGCGTCGACGTCCGAGCGCCCGGTTCGCCCGCCGAGACCGTGAGACGGTCTTATGTGGCGCGCGCGCCACCCTGACGTATGGACGACGGCGGCGCGGACGAACCGCGGAATCCGATGTGGCGTCTCTACGCTGAGCACGGCCGCGGGAACTGGGCGTGGGTGGTCGGGGGCGCGTTCGCGACGGTCGCGGGCCGCCTGTTCGGCCTCGTCCCCGCGTACGTCGTCGGGCTCGCCGTGGACGCCATCTTCCTCGGGACGCGCCCGTTCGCCCTCCCGTTCGTGCCGGCGGGGTGGCTGCCCGCGGACGACTGGGGGCAGGTCGAAGTCGCGGTCGGTGTCCTCCT
The DNA here is from genome assembly GCA_042216135.1 of Halarchaeum sp. GTDB lineage: Archaea > Halobacteriota > Halobacteria > Halobacteriales > Halobacteriaceae > Halarchaeum. Next base: position 3,030 of record JBDGUG010000062.1, read on the forward strand.
CGCCGCGACGCTCGCGGGCGCCGCGCTCTCCTGGGTCGACGACTACGCGTGGAGCGTCTTCGCCCAGCGCACCCAGCACGGCCTCCGCACGAGCGCGTACGACCGCCTCCAGTCGATGGACCTCGCGTTCTTCACGAACCGCCGGACGGGCGAACTGATGAGCATCCTGAACAACGACGTGAACGCCCTGGAGACGTTCCTCGCGGACGCGGTGAGTTCGTCGCTCTGGATCCTCGCCACCGTCGCCGGCATCGGCGCGGTGATGGTGTCGCTGAACGCGCCGCTCACGCTCGTCGCGCTCCTCCCCATCCCGCTGCTCGCGACGTTCACGCTCGCGTTCGCGCGCATCGTCGAACCGCGATACGCCAGCATCCGCGAGGAGATAGGGGACCTGAACGCGCGCCTCGAGAACACCGTGAGCGGCATCGAGACTGTGAAGACGGCGAGCGCGGAGGCCTACGAGTCCGCGCGCGTCGCCGCGTCCTCCCTCGACTACCTCGCCTCGAACCTCGCCGCCATCCGCGTGCGAATCACGTTCTTCCCGGGCCTGAACGTCATCTCCGGCGTCGGGTTCGCGGTCACCTTCCTCGTGGGCGCGTACTGGGTGCTGTTCGGCGCGCCGTTCGGCCTCTCCGGGACGCTCACGCCCGGGGCGTTCGTGACGTTCGTCATCTACGCCCAGCAGTTCGTCTGGCCCATCGTCCAGTTCGGCAGCATCGTCGACGACTACGAGCGCGCGAAAGCGGCGAGCACGCGCGTCTACGGGCTCTCCACGCGGACGCGAGAAATCGAGGACGCGCCGGACGCGACCCCGCTCGACGTCACCGAGGGCCGCGTGACCTACGACGCCGTCGACTTCTCCTATCGGCGCCCCGACCCCGAGAATCCCGAGTCGGTCACCGAGGAGCGCGTGCTCTCGGACGTCTCCTTCGAGGCGTCGGGCGGGGAGACGGTCGGCGTCGTCGGGCCGACGGGCGCGGGGAAGTCCACGCTCCTGAAGCTCCTGCCGCGGCTCTACGACGTCGACGCGGGCGCGGTGCGCGTCGACGGCCGGGACGTCCGGGACGTCACCGTCGAGAGCCTGCGCCGGTCGGTCGGCTACGTCGGGCAGGACCCGTTCCTCTTCTACGGGACGGTCGCGGAGAACGTCCGCTACGGAAGCTTCGACGCGAGCGACGAGGCCGTCGAGGAGGCGACGCGGCGCGCGCAGGCCCACGAGTTCGTCGAGCGCCTGCCGAACGGCTACGAGACGATGGTGGGCGAGCGCGGCGTGAAACTCTCCGGCGGGCAGCGCCAGCGTCTCGCCATCGCGCGTGCGATATTGAAGGACCCGCCGCTGCTCGTGCTGGACGAGGCGACGTCCGCGGTGGACACTGAGACGGAGGCGCTCATCCAGCGCTCGCTGCTCGCGTTCGAGGCGGACCGGACGACGTTCGTCATCGCGCACCGCCTCTCGACGGTGAAGCACGCCGACGCCATCCTCGTCGTCGACGACGGCCGCGTCGTCGAGTCGGGCACGCACGAGGAACTGCTGGACGAGGACGGCCTCTACGCGAACCTCTGGAAGGTGCAGGCGGGCGAGGTGGAGTCCCTGCCGGCGTCGTTCCTCGAACGAGCGCGCGAGCGCGGTGACGCCGTCGCCGAGTGGGACGGACCCGCAGAGGAGTACTAGACCGCGACGAAGAGCGCGGCCGTGATCAGCGCGGCGGCGACGACCGACGTCGCTGTCATGCGGAACGCGGTCGTGCGGTCGGCGCGGCGCTTCGACGGGTCGTCGACGGTTCCAGCGGCGTCGGACTCCTCGAAGCTGTACCGGCCGAGCATCGCGAGGACCGCGCAGAACTTCCGCGACGCCTGCAGATACCACTCGATGCCGAGCGCGAGCGGGACGAAGACGGCCGGCATCACCTCGTCCGGGACGGGGCCGAGGAGCGTGCCGAGCGCGAAGAGCGCGGCGGCGGCGAGCGCGACGGCCGCGTACGCGTACCGCCGCTTCCGTTCGCGCCCGCCGATGTTGCAGCGGCCGGGCTGATAGGAGGCGGGAGCCGTAGACATGGCCGAAGCTAGCGGTGCGACGCGCCTAAAGGGTCGTTTCGCCCCGGTTGCTGCCGGGAGTCGCGTCAGGGGCTCGGGGTCGCGGCCGAGAGCTGTTCGACGCCGTAGACGACGGCGGCGCCGAGGACGACCAGGGCGGCGGCGACGGCGAACGCGAGGTCGAAGCGGTACGCGGCGATCCAGCCGCCGAGCAGGCCGCCGATGGCGCCGGCGACGGCGCTGAGCGCGGCGTACATCCCGAGCACGCCGCCGCGCGCGGCCGGGGGCGCGAACCGGGAGACGATGGCGGTGCCCGTGACGGCGATGAACGCCCACGTGACGCCGACGACGGCGAGGAGGGCGGTGACGACGGCGAGCGGACCGAGGCCGTCGAGCGCGTCGATTCCGAGGACGGCGAGGCCGGCGACGCCGACGAACGCGGCGGCGCGCGCGCCGAGCGCGCTCCCCTGGACGAACCGAACGTCGCGTTCGGCCGTGAGGACGCCGGCGCGCCCGAAGAGGACGGTGGAGGCGACGTTGTTCACGAGGTAGAGCGCGAAGACGCCGCCGGCGCTGAACCCCGCGTTGGTCTGGAGGTAGAGCGGGAGGGGAGCCCAGAAGACGGCGAAGCCGGTGAAGAAGACGAACGCGGCCCCGAAGTAGACCCAGAGGGCGGTCGGCAGGTCGGCGCGGAGGCGGCGGAGACGTGAGAGGGAGAGGACGCGCGACGCCCAGAACAGCCGGTTGGTGCCGTAGGCGAACGTCGCGTCCTGCGTGTTGCGCGCGGTGCGCGAGAGGATGGTGGCGACGCGTCCGGAGCGGCGCGGGCCGACGTCGAGGCGGTCCTCGCGCGGGAGGGTGCGCGCGCCGAGCAGAGCGGCGGCGACGCCGAACGCGGCGGCGAGCGCGAACAGCGACTCCTGGACGACGTCGCCGGTGACGGCGGCGGCGACGACGACGGTCCAGACGGTACCGACGACGAACCCGGCGGTGGATCCGTACCCCTGGAACGTGTTCAGGCGGGCGATGCGCTCGCTCCACGCCGTCTCCGGGGCGTCGGCGACGACGAGCATCGTGACGACGGGGGAGATGGCGGCGAGGGCGAACGCGAGCACGGCGTTCACGGCGACGACGGCGGGGACGCTGTGGAGGAGCGGGAGGGTGACGAGCGCGAGGGCGCCGACGGCGAGAGCGGCGACGACGACGCCGCGGCGGTTCCCAGTCCGGTCGGCGTAGCGGCCGGCGAGGACGGCGCCGGGCGCGCCGACGAGGGACGCGAGCGCGGCGGAGACGCCGAGGGCTTCCGCGCCGCCGCCGAGTTTGACGAGGTAGAGCGGGACGAGCAGGCCGGCGACGCTGGACGCGACGGCGGAGAGCGAGAGGGAGACGAGCCACCGGTCGTGGTGCACGCGCTAGGAGTCGCCTACCGGGGACAAATTCGTGTCGGGCGAGCGCTCCCTCGGCGAGTGGGTATTTGGATCGCGCGCTCGTACGTCCGCGTATGCGACTCCGACGACTCTTCGGCGCGGCAGCGGGCACCGTCGGCCTCGCGGCCGTCTCGCACCGCGCGCTCCGGGCGTACGCTGGCGACCTCGAACCGGCGCTCGACGGCCGTAACGGGACGTTCCGCTGGCGCGGGATGGACGTCGCGTACACGGAGGCGGGCGATCCGGACGATCCGACGGTCGTCCTCCTGCACGGCGTGAACGCGGCCGGGTCGAGCGGCGAGTATCGGGAGGTGTGGGACGCGCTCGCGGCGGACTATCACGTCGTCGCGCCCGACCTCCCGGGGTTCGGGCGCTCGGATCGGCCCGCGATCACGTACGACGCCGACCGCTACACGGACTTCGTCGCGGCGTTCCTCGCGGCGTACGACGATCCGGCGGTCGTCGCGTCCTCGCTCGCGGGCGCGTACGTCGCGGGCGCGCTCGACGCCGGAGGCGTCGAGTCCGACGAGGCGGACGTCTCGGTGCGCGCGCTGGCGCTCGTCTGTCCGTCGACGGGCGCGATGCCGGGCCCGAACCGGTGGGCGCGCGCGCTCGTGCGCGCCCCGCTCGTCGGCGACCTGCTCGTGGACCTCGCGACCTCTCGGGTGTCCATCCGCCGCTCGAACGCCGACCACGGCTATCACGACGTCGCGAACGCCGAACCCGAGTGGCTCGACTACCAGTGGCGGAGCGCCCATCAGCGCGGCGCGAAGCACGCCGTCGCGGCGTTCGTCGGCGGCTATCTGAACGCTGACCTCGACCTCGCGGACGCGCTCGCGGACTTCGACGGCCCGATCACGGTGGTCTGGGGCGCGAGCGCGGAGACGACGCCGCCCGAGGTCGGGCGCGAACTCGCCGAGGACGTCGGCGCGGACTTCACGGAGATAGCGCGCACGGCGCTCGTCCCGCACGCGGAGCGCCCGAGCGCGTTCCTGGACGCGGTCCGGGGCGGACTGGCCGAGTAGGGCGGGCGAAACCGACTTGTGCGTGCCTGACCAAACGACCAGTCAGCATCCGAGATGGGGCGCGCACGAGATCAGCCGGCGGAGCCGAACGGGGCGAGCGAGGACGCGACGCTGGCGGCCGTCGACGCGTGGCTGGCCGCACACCGGAGCGAGCGCACGCCGCTCTCGCGCGCGCTCGACGCCGTCTTCGACGCCCGACCCGACCGCCGCCCGACCCGCGTCGTGCTCGAACTGGCGGCGCGCTCGCCCGCGCGCCCCCGCCCGCGGAGCGTCGTCGCCGCGGCGACGGCCGTCGACCTCCTGCACGCCCGCACGCTCGTGCGCTGGCGCGGCCTGCCCGCGCGCGCCCCCGACAGCACCGCCGCCGTCCTCGTCGGGGACTACCTCCACTCGCTCGCGTTCGAAGCGCTCGTCGAACCCGACGACGGCGTCTCCGCCTCGCTGCTCGACGCGGTGACCGCGGGCGTCACCGACCTCTACGCGGCGGAGGCGGCTGACGCGGACGACAACTGCGTCCCGCGGGCGGCCACGCGGCGCGTGTTCGCGCTCGCGGACGCGGCCGTGGACGCCCTCGCGGGCGACCCGATATAGGCGCCCTCGAACCCGCGGTTAGCCCGCGCTGTGCTCCGATAGGCGTAGCATAATAATGTAGGCGACGAGCGTCTGGTCCGCTCACACGCGACCCACATGAACACGGACGCGCTCCTCGCTCTCCTCGTCGCGCTCGGCTGCATCGGTGCGCTCGGGGTCTCCGCCAGCACGCTCTCGTCGTCGGTCTCGACCAGTCCCGACGACGTCGTCGACGTCGACTACGCCGACCTCCCGATCGGTCACGCGCAAGCCGACTCGCTGAAGCGCCAACTGAACGGCGACGCCCCGCCGCGCCCGGCGGCCGACTCGTCGAACGACCGGTCGACGAACGCCGACTCGTCCCGGACGGACGCGCGGGCCGCCCGGTCGACGGAGACGAGCGGCGGGACCGGCCCCGCTCGGCCGTCGCTGCTGGACCGCCTCCTCGCGCTCCTCGGCCGCGTCGCGATGATCGCCACGCTCCTGCTCGGCGCGGTGCTCGCCGCCGTCCTCGCGTGGCGCCACCGCACGGCGTTCCGGGAGAGCCGCGACGACCCGCCGAACGCGCCGACGGCGGCCTCAGACGGCGGTTTCGACGCGTCCTACGGCGTCGGGCCGTCGAACGCGGTCTATCGGTCGTGGATCGAGATGGCGCGGCGCGCGGGAATCGACGACCTCGAATCCGCGACTCCCGCCGAGTGCGCGCGCGC
>JBDGUG010000062.1:8895-18616 GCA_042216135.1 Halarchaeum sp.
CGCGCGGCGCTCCGCGCGCAGTCCGCGACTCGGTACGGCGCGCGGTGCGCGGCGCGCGAACTCGACGCCCGGACGCGCGAGGGGCGGCGATGAGCGCGCGCCACACGCACCGTTGGCGGGGCGTGGTCGCCGTCACCCTCGTCGCCGTCGCCGCGGGCGTGCTCGCGGCGCGCCCGGACGTACTGCTCGTGGGCGTCGTCGGCGCCGCGTACGCCGCCTACCCGCATCTCTGGCCGGCGCCCACTCCCGCGTTCGACGTCGAGCGAACGCTCTCGCCCGCCGACCCCGCGCCCGGCGGGACGGTCGAGGTCACGGTCACGGTCACGAACGCGAGCGGCGACCACCACCCGGACGTGCGCTTCGTCGACGGCGTGCCGCCGATGCTCTCGGTGTCGTCGGGGTCGCCGCGGCACGCGAGCGCGCTCCGCCCCGGCGAGTCCGCGACGTTCTCCTATGCGGTGACGGCCGAACGCGGCACGTACGGCTTCGAGCCGGTGACCGTGGTCGCGCGCGACGTCAGCGGCGCCCGCGAAGTCGAGGGGGAGGCGAGCGCGGAGACGACGCTCTCCGTCGTCGCGGACGCCGCGGAGTCGCCGTCGTGGTCGCCGACGGACGAACGCGTCGGGCGCTCGCTCGCCGACCGCGGCGGCGACGGCGTCGAGTTCCACAGCGTCCGCGACTATCGGCCGGACGACCCGCTCTCCCGGGTGGACTGGCGGCGCTACGCGCGTTCGCGCACGCTCTCGACCGTCGAGTACCGCCCGGAGCGCGCGTCGTCGGTCGTGTTCTGCGTGGACGCTCGGCCGTGCGCGTACCGCGCGCGAGAACCGGGCGAACAGCACGCCGTCGCACACGCCGTCGCGGCCGCGGACCGCCTGCTCACGTCGCTCGCGGGGACGCCGGCCGCGGTGGGCGCGGCCGCGCTCGGCGCGGAGACGGCCCGAATCGAACCGGGTCGCGGTCGGGCGCACGCGACGCGCGTGCGCCGCCGCCTCGCGACGGACAGCGCGTTCTCCGCGTACCCGCCCGCGGCGTCCTCGGTGGACCTCGAAGCGCGCGTGCGACGGCTCCGCGCCGGCCTGAACGGGGAGACGCACGTGGTGTGGCTGACGCCGCTCGCCGACCGGGACGCCGTCGAAGCGGCGCTCGCGCTACGTCGCGACGGGCACGCCGTCACCGTCGTCAGCCCGGACGTGACCGCGTCGGGGAGTCGGGGCGCGCGCCTCGCGGCCGCGCGGCGCGACGAGCACGTCCGGACGCTCCGCGAGGGCGACGTCCCTGTCGTGGACTGGAATCCGGACGAACCGGTCGAGCGCGCCGTCGCGCGGGCCAGCGGGCGGTGGGCGCGATGACGCGCCCGCGCGTCCCGCGCCGAGGCCTCGCAGCGGCGTCGATACTCGCGGGCGCGCTCGCCGTCCACCTCGTCGCGGGTGCGCCGTGGCGGACCGTCCCGCTCGGACTGGCGACGCTCGGCGGCCTCGCGCTCGCGTTCGGCCTCGGCCGGTGGCACCGCGACCAACGGACCATTGGTGGTCTCGCGGCGCTCGTCGGGGCGCTCGCGCTCGCGGGCGGCCTCGCGTTCCCGCTCGCCCACATCGCCGTCCCCGGCCGGGCCGCGGAAGTCGTCCTCGGCGCCGCCGGCGTCGCGTGCCTCGCGCTCGGCGTCGGGCCGGCGCGCCGCGGGTGGGAGCGCGAGTTCCTCGCGGCGGGGGCCGGCCTCGTTCTATTGACCGTCGTGCTGAGCGGCGTGCTCCACGACGCGGGGCGGACGACGCTCCTGCTCGGGGGCGTGGCGTGCGTGCTCGCGTGGGACGTCGGCGAGCAGGCCGTGAACCTCGGCGAGCAGGTGGGGAACGAGGCGTCGGCGCGCCGCGCGGCGTTCGTTCACCCGGCGGCGACGCTCGGCGTCGGCCTCGTCGCGGTTGCGCTCGCGCGCGGCGTCGCCTCCCTCGGCGTCTCCGGCCTCTCGCTCCCGGTGTTGCTCGCGCTGCTCGCGGGCGGCCTCCTCACGGCGTTCGCGCTGTCTCACTGACCGTCGGGACCGGGACGGCGTCGAGGACGTCCCGAACGACCGCTCGCGCGTCGACGCCGTCGATGCGCGCGTCCGGCGTGAGGACGAGTCGGTGCGCGAGCACGGGTTCGGCGACGCCGCGGACGTCGTCGGGCGTGACGTAGTCGCGACCGTTGAGGAGCGCGCTCGCGCGCGCCGTCTCGAAGAGGCGCTGGGTGCCGCGCGGGGAGACGCCGGTATCGACCCGGTCGTCTTCGCGGGTGGCGCGTGCGACCCGGACGAGATATCGCCGGACGTCGTCCTCGACGCGGACGCCCTCCGGGGCGGCGCGCAAGTCGTCGACGCGCGCGGGCGAACACACCGTCTCGACCGTCGGGGTGCGGGCGTCGCGCGCCGCGCGCCGGTCGACGATGGTGAGTTCGCCGTCCTCGTCCGGATAGCCGAGGCTGGTCTTCACGACGAAGCGGTCGTTCTGCGCCTCCGGGAGTTCGAAGGTGCCGTCCTGCTCGATGGGGTTCTGCGTCGCGACGACGAAGAAGGGGTCGGGGAGCGTGTGGGTGTCGCCGTCCACCGTCACCTGCCCCTCCGCCATCGCCTCTAAGAGCGCGGACTGCGTCTTCGGCGGCGCGCGGTTTATCTCGTCCGCGAGCACGACGTTCGCGAACAGCGCGCCCGGTCGGAACTCCAGGTCGCCGGAGCGCTCGTCGAACACCGTCGACCCGGTGACGTCCGCGGGGAGGAGGTCGGGCGTGAACTGCACGCGCGAGAAGGAGAGGCCGAGCGCCGTGGCGAGCGAGCGCGCGAGGAGCGTCTTCCCCGTCCCCGGGACGTCCTCCAGAAGGACGTTCCCGCCGGCGAGGAACCCCGCGAGCACCGTCTCCACGACGTCGCGGTCCACCACGACGGCGCCCGTGACTTCGTCCATCACCGCGTCGCACTCCGCTCGGACCGCGTCGTCGTCCATGCCCGAACGAGCGGGCCGCGAGCGGCTTTGTTATCGTCGTGCTAAGCGCGAGAAGGGGCGTCGGCGGCTAGTCCGCGGCGGCGTCCCGGACGCGCTCGCGGGCCTGCCGGCGGCCGCGGAGGAGATAGTAGAGCGCGCCGGCGGTGCCGAACAGGCCGACGACGCCGCCGACGTAGAACGCGTCGGCGAGGCCGATGGTGTCCTGCATCGCGCCGAACCCGAGCGGGCCGAACACCTGGCCGGCGGAGACCGACGCGGTGAACGCGCCCGTCACGAGGCCCATGCCGTGGATCCGGCCGCGTTCGGTTCGGATGGCGATGGCGGACGTCCGGGAGACGGAACTGAAGACGCCCATCGCGACGATGACGGCGACGAGCAGGGGGAGCGTCGTCGCGAGCGGGACGGCCATCATCGCGAGCGCGGAGACGAGGCTGCCGCCGACGATGAAGTGGATGCGGTACTCCGAGTAGTCGTCGCTGACGCGGCCGAAGGGTATCTGGAGGACGCCGCCGATGGCCATGTAGAGCGAGAGGAGGAGGCCGATGGTGGTGCCGTCGAAGCCGAACGCGGCGCTCGTCATGAGCACGGGGAAGAAGGAGTTGAACCCCCAGCGGTAGAAGCCGCGCGCGGCGATGTACGCGAGGATGCCGCGGAGTTCGTAGTCCGCCCACGCGGCGCGCGCGGCGTCGCGGAAGTCCGGGACGTCCTGGACGTCCCTGACGTCCGGGTCGAGTTCGGGGACGAGGACGTAGACGAGGACGGCGGCGACGACGGCGAGAAGTGCCATCGCGTAGAACGGCGCGGCGATGCCGTAGTGGTCGTTCAGGTAGCCCCCGAGAGTGGGGCCGACGGCGATGCCGCCGAAGAGCGAGACGTAGAAGAGGTTCGTGATGGAGCCCTCGCTCCCCTCCGGGGTGATGTCGCCGACGTAGGACTGCGCGAGGGGCGTGACGAGGACGGACGCGAACCCCTGCGTGAAGCGGACGACGCCGAGCGAGAGCGGGGTGCCGGCGAGCGTGTACGCGAGGGCGAGGCAGGCGTAGAAGGCGAGGCCGAAGACGAGGAGGTTCCGGCGGCCGTAGCGGTCGGAGACTCGGCCGACGTAGGGCGCGAAGACGCCGCGGGAGACGGCGAACGAGGACATGATGGCGCCGAGGACGAGGCCCGTCGCGCCGAGCGTGTTCGCGTACGTCGGGAGGATGGGGAGGAGGATGCTCAGGCCGAGCATCGCGACGCCCGTGGCGACGAACAGCCCGACGAACGCGCCCCTGTGTTCGCCGAGTTCGTCGAGCACTACGCGCCACCCGCGGGACGTCCCTGCATGCGGCTGGCTAAACGGTCAGTCAGTAAAAGCGCGTCCGTTCGCGGATCGACCGCGCTGACGCGAGGCGGCGCGCGGCCCCTGCGTCTACGCGTACTTGCTCTTCCCGGCGCTCCCGGCGAGTTCGGCGAGGTCCGCGTGGACGTCCGCGATGCGCTCGCGGATCTGTCGGCCGGCGACGCGCGGGTCGAAGACGTCCTTGTTCGGCGCCCAGTCGGTGTCCTCGAAGAAGGTGTCCCGGTCGTCCGCGACGCCCTCCGGCGGCACGATTTCGTCGCCGTGCTCGCGGTAGAGGTCGTACGCCGTCCGCGTGTACTCGTACTGGTAGCGAGTGTCCTTGTTCATCTTGCAGATGCCGTACTGCATCAGCTCCTCCACCTGTTCGTCCTGCAGGCCGGAGGAGCCGTGGAGGACGAGCGGCGTCGAGAGGCCGTGGTCGTCGAGGGCGTCGCGGACGTCGCGCGCGATGTCCGGGCGGAGTTCGAGGTCCTTCCCCTTCGCGACGCCGTGCTGGGTGCCGACGGAGATGGCGAGCAGGTCACAGCCCGTCTTCTCGACGAACTCGACGGCCTGCTCGGGGTCCGTGTAGAACGCCTCCTCGGACTCGATTTCGTCCTCGACGCCCTTGATCTGGCCGAGTTCGGCCTCGATGAGGACGTCGGAGCCCTTCTCCTCCGCCATCTCCACGACCTCGCGGGAGGTGGCGACGTTCTCCTCGAACGGTTCGTGGCTCGCGTCGATCATGATGGAGGAGGGGATGTCGAGGTCCATCTGGGCCTCGATGAGGTCGAGGTCGGTCTGGTGGTCCATGTTGAGGAAGACGCCGACGTCGTGGCGCTCCGCCATCACCTCGATGTAGTTCCCCATGGCCTTCAGGCCGGAGACGGCGTCGCCGTCCCCGGCGAACCGGCACGCGCCCGCGCTCATCTGGAGGAGGAGGTCGGAGTCGACGCGCGACGCGCCCTCCATCAGCCCCATCATCGTGTTCGGTTCCGCGATGTTGCTCGCGACGAGGCCGAATCCCTCGTCGAGCGCGTCCTCGTACACCGCCGCGAGTTCGTCGCCGCCGTAGAACGTCATCGTATATCCCTCGTTCGGAGCGTCCGCCCGCACGCTCTTAACTAATGTGGAAGCACGCAGGACCGTGCAGGAACGAACGAGTACGATAACTGTAGTGAATCGGTCCGCGAGCGAACGGCGCGCGCAGATCAGGAGGCGAGCCAGCGACGCAGGCGACGGAAGACGCCCTTCTCCGGGTCGCCGCCGACCTGTTCGGCCTCCGCGGGTTCGTCGTCGGCCGTCTCGGTGGTCGTCTCCTCGTCCGACTCGGCCGTCTCGTCACCGCCGTCGCCCTCGTCGCCGCCCTCGGCGGCCTCGACGACGCCCTCCTTCCCGGCGTTCGCGGCCTCGACGGCGCGCTCTATCATCTCGCCCGCGCGGTTCACGCCGGCCTTCACCGGCCCCTTCACGATGGGTTTCCCCTCGAAGCGGTCCGTCTTCACGGCCGTGTCGGCGGTGATGATGACGGCGTCCGCGTTCGCGATGTCGTCGGCGCTGAGTTCGTTCTCCGCGCCCATCGCGCCCTGCACCTCCACTTTGATCTCGTGACCGAGGTCCTCCGCCGTCGTCTGGAGGTTCTCCGCGGCCATCTGACTGTGCGCGATTCCCGTCGGACAACTGGTGACTGCGACTAGCTTCATGGTTTATTATAGGAGTTCGATGACTTCGTCTTTACTGGTGGCTTCGAGCGCCGATTCGGCGAGCGCGCGCGCCGCCGCCGCGTCCGTCTCGCGCACGCGCTCCTTCACCGCGGGCACCGTCACGGCGCTCATCGATAGCTCCGTCAGCCCGAGACCGAGGAGGAGTTCGGTGAGCGCCGGATCGCCCGCCATCTCCCCGCACATCCCCACCCAGACGTCCGTCCCCTCGGCCGCGCGCGTCGTCGCGTCGATGGCGCGCAACACCGCCGGCTGACGGAAGTCGCCGAGGTCCGCGACGGCGTCGTTCCCGCGCTCCGCCGCCATGACGTACTGCGCGAGGTCGTTCGTCCCGATGCTGAAGAACTCGACGTGCTCGACGAGCGCGTCCGCCATGAACGCCGCGGCGGGCGTCTCGATCATCACGCCGAACTCCGGGCGCTCGGCGGCCACGCCCTCGGATTCGAGGTCCTCGACGACGTCGTCGAGGACCGCCTCGGCCGCCTCCACCTCCTCGACGGTCGTGACGAGCGGGAGCATCACCGCGAGACTCCCGACGTCCGCGTCCGCGTCGGCGCGCACGAGCGCGCGCAACTGCGTCTCGAAGAGGTCGCTGTCGGGGCCGAGCGAGAGCCGGATGCCGCGCGCGCCGAGGAACGGGTTCTCCTCGTCCGGCAGGTCGAGGTAGGGGACGGGCTTGTCGCCGCCGACGTCGAGCGTTCGCACGACCACGCGGCCGTCCGGGAACGTCTCCAAGGCCTCCCGGTAGGCCTCGTACTGCTCGTCCTCGTCCGGCGCCGAATCGCGGTCGAGGAAGAGGAACTCGGTGCGGAAGAGGCCGACGCCGTCCGCGCCGCGCTCCGCCGCGGGCGCGAGTTCCGCGGGCGTCCCGACGTTCGCCGCCACCTCGACGTCGCGGCCGTCGCGCGTCTCGACGCGCTCCTCGCGTATCTCGGCGTCCGCGCGCTCGCGGGCGGCCGCGACCGTCTCCTCGCTCGGGTCCACGACGACTTCGCCCGCGTCGCCGTCCACGACGACCGTCTCGCCGTCCGCGACGGATTCGAGGTCGTCGCCGACGCCGACGACGGCGGGGATGGCGAGCGAGCGCGCGAAGATAGCGGCGTGGGAGGTCCGGCCGCCCGTCACGGTCGCGAACCCGGCGACGCGCTCGGGGTCGAGCTGGGCCGTATCGGAGGGCGTCAGGCGCTCGGCGAACACGACGCTCCCCTCCGGGAGCGCCGAGAGGTCGACGCGCTCGCCGTCCGTGAGGACGCGCAGGAGGCGGTCGCGGACGTCCCGCAGGTCGTCCGCGCGCTCCGCCATCCGGCCCTCCATCGCGGCGAACTGCTCGACGAACCCGTCGAACGTCGCCGAGACGGCGTGCGGGGCCGGGCTGCCGTCCGCGATGCGCTCCTCGACGCCGTCCGCTATCTGCGGGTCTTCGAGGAACTGGACGTGCGCGTCGAACACCGCGGCCTCGTCCTCGCCGACGCGCTCCGCGGTGCGCTCGCGCTCGGCCTGCAGTTCGGACTTCGCCTCCGCGACGGCCGCCTCGAACGCCTCGCGTTCGGCGTCCGCGTCCACCTCGCTCGGCGCGGGCGGATCGGGGAGGTCGGCGTCGGGGCGATACCAGACGACGGTGCCGACGCCGGCGAGCGGCGTCACGTCGACCCCGGAGAGGCGGCGTTCGGACATCCCTACAGTTCGTCCTCCGGCGTCGAGAGGAGGTCTTCGAGCGCGTCGAGGACGTCCTCGGCGTCCGCGCCGTCCGCGACGATGCGGAGCTTTTCGCCGCCCGCGACGCCGAGGCCGGTGACGGCCAGCATCGAGGAGGCGTTCACCAGGTCGTCGTCGGCCGCGCCTTCGGGGCCGATCATGACGGTGGCGTCGTGCTCGTTCACCATCTCGACGAAGAGGCTCGCGGGACGGGCGTGCAGGCCCTCCTCCGGAACGACTTCGACGGTCCGCTCGGGCATCTCAGGCCACCTCCTCGATGATGATGCGCTGGACGTCCGCGGCCGTCTCCGCGTCGTGGAGGCGCTGGCGGACTTCGTCGTGGACGAGCGAGCGCGAGAGACTGCTCAGGATCTTCAGGTGGTCCTGACTGGACGCCTCCGGGACGAGGATCATGAAGAACAGCGTCGCGGGTTCGTCGTCCATCGCGCCGAAGTCGACGCCCTCGCCCGAGCGCGTGAACGCGAGCGTCGGTTCCTCGACGCCCGTCGTCTTCGCGTGCGGGATGCCGATGCCCATGCCGACGCCCGTCGTGGACTCCTCCTCGCGCGCGAGCAGGTCTTCGAGGGCCTGCTCGCGGTCGGAGACGCGACCCGCCTCGACGGCGAGGTCGAGGAGGTGCTCGATGACCGCGCGCTTCTCCGCGGGCGGTTCGTCGAGCGAGATGAGGTCGACGTCGATCAACTCCTTCAGCTCAGTTTCGTTCATAGTCGGTGATTGAGTTTGAGTGCCGGTAAACGTTCCGAAGGCCGGAGTGATCTAATCGCTCGTGCTGGCGGAGGAGACGCGGTCCTCGTAGGCCGGCGTGATCAGGAGTTCGACGACGCCGGTGACGACGGCGCCGAGGACGATACAGCCGAGGAACATGAACGGCTGGTTCGAGAGCGGGACGACGAAGATGCCGCCGTGGGGCGCGGGCATCGTGACGTTCATCCCCATCGACGCGGCGCCGGCGACCGCAGAGCCGAGCATGATGCCGGGGATGACGCGGCCGGGGTCCGAGGCGCCGTAGGGAATCGCGCCCTCGGTGATGAATGAGAGGCCGAGCGGGAGCGCGTTCTTCGCGTTCTCGTACATCTCCGCGGGGTACTTCTCGGGCGCGACGAAGTTCGCGATGGCCATGCCGAGCGGCGGCGTCATGCCGGCGATCATCACGGCCGCCATCGGCGCGTAGATCTGTTCGCTGATGAGGCCGACCGAGAAGACGTACGCGACCTTGTTGACGGGGCCGCCCATGTCGAAGGCCATCATGCCGCCGAGGATGGCGCCGACGAGGACGGCCTGACTGCCCTGCATTCCCTGGAGCCAGTTCGTGAGCGCGGCGTTCGCGATGGAGACGGGAACGCCGACGACGAACAGCATCACCGGGAGGAGGACGAGGGTAGTGAGCACGGGGATGATGAGAACGGGCATCATCGGTTCGATGAAACTCGGGACGTTGCGCTGCTTGAACCAGCGCGCGACGTAACCCGTGACGAGGCCGACGACGAGGGCGCCGAGGTAGCCGGCGCCCGCCGCGCCGCCCTGCAGGCCGATGATGTCGCCCGCGGCCTTCAGTACGTCTCCCTGCTGGACGAGGTAGGAGAGCACGAAACCGGGGGCGAGGCCGGGCCGGTCCGCGATGGCGTACGCGATGTACGCGCCGAGGACGGGCACCATGAGGGTGAGGCCGATGACCCCGACCTGTGCGAGGAACCAGCCGAGCGTCCCCGTCGCCTCGAATACTGTCTCGACGTCACCGAAGACGGAGGCTGACGCGTAGCCGAGCGCCAGCAGGATGCCGCCGATGGTGACGAACGGGATCATGTGCGATACGCCGGTCATCAGATCGTCCTTGATGGACGTCAGGTACGCGCTGTACGTGTCTGTCGGGTCTGCCATAGTCCATCATGATTATGAACGAGGTTGAATATAGTTGTTTGGATGTTTTCCGTTCTGATCGAATCTAACCGAACGGTCAGTATCGGTGGAGCGTCACCGCGTCCCGGACGGCC
>JBDGUG010000090.1:0-8439 GCA_042216135.1 Halarchaeum sp.
GGGGGCGTCGGGATACCCGCATCGGCGAAGACTTCCTTCGCCTGGTACTCGTGCAGCCTCATTTGTGACTCGTCCGTAGGTTCCCGAGTGGGTGAGTTAGTGTTTCCGGAACCGGCCCGGGAACGCCGGGTAACCGTCGCCGTTCCCGAGTCGCGGTGGACGAACCGACGCCGCATTCCCCATCCACAATCGTTATGTAAAGTCGCACTCGATTCCCGTTCGGTATGTCACGCGCACTGAAAGTGTCCGGATTTCTGGGGTTGACCGTGCAGATGCTGTGGGGGATGAGCAACGTCGCGTTCCTCGTCGGCGGGCCGCCCGCGTTCATGAGCGAGTGGGTCGGCGCGCACGCGCACTTCGGCGTGCTCGGCATCCTCGCCGTCGTCACCGGCCTCGCCGTCGACCACTACGGAACGAGCGGGACGCGCCGGAGCGTCGCCGTCTACGGTTTCATCCTCGGGCAGTGGCTCCTCCCCGGCACGCTCGTCGCGCAGGGCATCACCGGAATGCACCAGATCGGAATGCTCGAGTTCGTCTGGGGCATCTGCCTCCTCGCCGCGATGGCCGTGATGACCCTCGAAGCCTGGGACGAGACGCCCGCGTAGGGCGCGCCACCGCTCGCCGCCGAGTCGCCCCACACTTATCTTCTCGCGACGCGACCCGACTCGTATGCGCGCAGTCAGATACCACGAGACCGGCGGCCCCGACGTACTGCGAGTCGAGGACGTCCCGACGCCCGACCCCGGCCCCGGCGAGGTACGCGTCGCCGTCGAAGCCGCGAGCGTCAACCCCGTGGACACCTACTTCCGCGAGGGCGACTACGAACCGCCGACGCTCCCGATGATCCCCGGCACCGACGTCGCCGGCGTCGTCGACGCCGTCGGCGGCGACGTCACCGAGTGGGCCGTCGGCGACCGCGTCTTCGGCACCGGCCTCGGGAACTGGAACCAGGGCTCGTACGCCGAGATGGCCGTCGCGGACGCGGACGTGCTCGCTCGCCTCCCGGACGGCGTCTCGTTCGCGGAGGGCGCCGCCGTCGGCGTCGCCGGCGCCACCTCGTGGCGCGCGCTCGTCGACCACGCCGGCCTCGAACCCGCCGAGACCTGTCTCGTCCACGGCGGCTCCGGCGGCGTCGGCCACGTCGCCGTCCAACTCGCGAACGCCGCCGGCGCGCGCGTCGTCACCACCGCGAGCGAACGCTACCACGACCGCCTCCGCGGCCTCGGCGCCGACGTCGTCCTCGACTACCGCCGCGACGACCTCTCGGACGCCGTCGTGGACGCCGGCGCGCCGAACGTCGTGCTCGACCACCGCGTCGACGACTACTTCGGGTTCGACGCCGAGGTGGCCGCGACCGGCGCGCGAATCGTCGCCATCGGCAACACCGAGCAGGCCGCGACCCTCCCGGACGTCCCCGCCGCGCGCGCGAAAGAGCTCACCGTCTCGCTCATCAGCATGTACAACGCGCCCGACCTCGGCGCCATCCTCGACCGCCTCTCCGCGCTCCTCGCCGACGGCCGCCTCGCCCCGAACGTCGCGCGCACTTACGGCCTCGACGAGGCCGCGGACGCCCAGCGCGCCGTCCTCGAGGACTCCGTGTTCGGCAAACTCGTCGTCGAACCCTGACCGCCGGCCCGCCTCGCCGGCCCCGAGACGGCCCACGCGCGCCGAAAACCGACTACTCTTAAGACGCCGGGCGTTCAGTTGCCGACTGGTCATGGCACAACGAGAGACCTGGACATCACGAGTCGGATTCATCTTCGCCGCGGTCGGTAGCGCGGTGGGACTTGGTAACATCTGGTCGTTCCCCTTCCAGACGGCGTCCAACGGCGGGGCCGCGTTCCTCGTCGTCTACCTGCTCGCCGTCTTCCTCATCGGCTTCCCGACGATGCTCATCGAGTTCGTCATCGGACGACGCTCGAAACAGAACGCCATCTCGGCGTTCGGCGAACTCGGCTACGGGAACTGGACGTTCGCGGGCGCACTCGGCGTCGCGTCCGCGTTCATCACGCTCTCCTTCTACAGCGTCGTCGGCGGCTGGGTCATCAGCTACATCGTCGGCAGCCTCACCGGCGGCTACCTCGGTGACCCCGGCACCTTCTTCGGCGCCGTCTCCTCCGGCACCGTCGCCGTCGGCGCGCACGCCGTCTTCATGCTGGTCACCGTCGGCATCGTCGCGTTCGGCGTCGCGGACGGCATCGAACGCGCGACCAAGTTCATGATCCCCGCCATCATCGTCCTCCTCGTCGGCCTCGCCGCGTGGGCGGCGACGCTCCCCGGCGCCGGCGCGGGCTACGCGTACTACCTCTCGCCCGACTTCGGCGTGCTCGCCGCGAACTTCGGCGACATCGTCCCGTCCGCGATGGGGCAGGCGTTCTTCACGCTCTCCCTCGGGTTCGGCGTGATGATAGCCTATGCGTCCTACATGGGACGCGACGACAGCCTCCCCGCCGACAGCGCCATCATCGTCGTCATCAACACCATCGTCGCGCTCCTCGCGGGCTTCGCCGTCTTCCCCATCCTCGCCGCGACCAGCGGCGTCGGGAACGCGTCCGGCGGCGCCGGCACCGCGTTCATCGCGCTCGCCGGCGCGTTCGGCCAACTCCCCGTCGGCTGGCTCATCGGCCTCGTCTTCTTCGTCGTCCTCCTCTTCGCCGCGCTCTCCTCCTCCATCAGCCTCCTCGAAGCCCCGACGTCCTACGTCGTCGACACCTACGGCACGAACCGCGCCACGGTCGCCGTCGGCGTCGGCGCCGTCGCGTTCGTCCTCGGTATCATCCCCGCCTACGGCTACGTCGGCCTGTTCAACGACCTCGTCTTCGACGTCCTCCTCCCCCTCGCCGTGCTGTTCATCTCGCTGTTCGTCGGCTGGGTCGCCGACGCCGAATCCGTCGACGAACTCGTCCAGGGCACCCGCCTCAGCAGCGGCGCCACCACGCTCTGGCTCTGGTGGGTGCGCATCGTCGTCCCCATCGCCGTCCTCGTCACCCTCTACCTCGGCGTCACCGGCTTCTACTCCGGCCTCGTCTCCGGCGCCTACTTCTAAACGCCGTCTCCGTCTTCTCGCGTTCTCTCACCGACTAGCCGCAGCGTTCGCTCGTTCCGTGGCGCCCCGTTGCGCTCGGCCCCGCCTGCGTGCTCGCGGCTCCTCCGTCGCCGCTCGTCGTTCCGTGGGGCCTCGCTACGCTCGGCGCCACGTGTCGTAACCCTCATACGCCGTCTCGTGATACGGCCTCCCATGACACGTGAGACGTGGGCGACGCGCGCGGGGTTCATCCTCGCCGCGGTCGGCTCCGCGGTCGGCCTCGGGAACATCTGGCGCTTCCCGTGGATGACCGCGAACAACGGCGGTAGCGCGTTCCTCCTGCTCTATCTCGGTATCATCCTCGTCGTGGGCGTACCGGGCCTGCTCGGCGCGTTCGTCATCGGGCGTCGCTCGAAACGCAACCCCGTGGGGGCGCTCCGCTCGCTCTCCGGTGGCTCTCGCTGGTGGGGCTTCTTCGGCCTGCTCGCGGTCGGAACGACCGTCCTGCTCGTCTCGTTCTACACGGTCGTCGGCGGCTGGTTCGTGCGCTACACGGTCGTCTCCGTCACGGGCGGCTACTTCGCGTCCCCCGGCGGATACTTCACGCAGGTGAGCTACGGACTCCCGGCGTTCGGGTTCGCGCTCGTCTTCCTCGCGGCGACGGCGGCCATCGTCTACGGGGGCGTCGAGCGGGGCATCGAGCGCGCGACGAAGGTGATGATGCCGGCAATCGTCGTCCTGCTCGTCGCGCTCATCGCGTGGGCGTTCACGCGGCCCGGCGCGATGGCGGGCGTCTCCTTCTTCCTCTCGCCCGACCTGGACTACCTCGGCGCGCACTTCCTCGACATCCTCCCGGCGGCGGTCGGACAGGCGCTGTTCACGCTCTCCGTCGGCACGGGGACGATGGTGACGTACGCGTCCTACCTCGGCGAGGAGCGCTCGCTGCCCGCGGACGCGACGACCATCGCGGTGTTGAACACGGCGGTCGGCGTGCTCGCGGGCCTGCTCGTCTTCCCGCTCCTGTTCGGCTTCGACCTGACGGACGCGATTCAGGGGAGCGGCGGCGCGGGCGCCATCTTCGTCTCGGTGGCGTCGGCGTTCGCGACGCTCGGCGTCTTCGGGCGCGCGCTCGGCGTGCTCTTCTTCGGCGTCGTCCTGCTCGCCGCGCTCTCCTCCGCCATCAGCATGCTGGAGATTCCGGTCGCCTACCTCGTCGACGAGCGCGGGTTCTCGCGGGGGCGCGCGACGGCGGCGATGACGGGCGTGGTCGTCGTGGGCGCGGGCCTCTGCTCGCTCGACGCGGACGTCTTCAACCTCTTCGCGGGCACGCTCGTGAACATCCTGATGCCCATCGGTCTCGCGGGCTTCCTGCTGTTCTGCGGGTGGGTACTCGGCGCGGACGCGCTCGCGGAGTACGAGGCGGGCGCCGGTTCGCTCGCGCGCGCCGTCGGGACGCCGTGGCTCGTCCTCGTGGGCGCGCTCATTCCGGTCTTCCTGCTGTTCACGGTCATCACGCGCCTGCTCCCGGCGCTCGGGGTGTCGCTCGGCGCGCTCTCGATGTTCGGCCTGACCGTCGCGCCCTCTACGGTCGTGCTCGCCGCCGCCGTCGTGCTGACGGTGGCGGCGGCGCTCGGCCTCCGGCGGCCCGGGTCGCTCGTCTGAATCGGAACTTCCGGTGTCCTTTTCACGACGAACGGTGAAACGGCGTTCAACAGATGACGATGGAAGAGCGCCTCGAGGAGTTGCGCGAGCGCAAGCGGCGCGCCGCGAAGGGCGGCGGCGAGGACCGCATCCAGTCCCAGCACGAGAAAGGGAAGATGACGGCCCGCGAGCGCATCGACTACTTCCTCGACGACGACACGTTCGTGGAGTTCGACCAACTCCGCACGCACCGCTCGCAGAACTTCGGGATGGAGGAGAACCGACTCCCCGGGGACGGCGTCGTCACGGGCTACGGTGAGGTGAACGAACGGAAGACGTTCGTCTTCGCGCACGACTTCACCGTCTTCGGCGGGAGCCTCGGCGAGGTGTTCTGTCAGAAGATCACGAAGCTCATGGACAAGGCGATGGAGGTGGGCGCGCCCATCGTCGGCCTGAACGACTCCGCGGGCGCGCGCATCCAGGAGGGCGTCGAGTCGCTCGCCGGCGTCGGGTCCATCTTCCACAAGAACCAGCAGGCGAGCGGCGTCGTCCCCCAGATTTCCGCGATCATGGGGCCGTGTGCGGGCGGCTCCGTCTACTCGCCCGCGCTCACCGACTTCGTCTTCATGGTGAAGGAGACGAGCCACATGTTCATCACCGGCCCGGACGTCATCGAGACGGTCACCGGGGAGGAGGTCGGATTCGACGAACTCGGCGGCGCGACGGCGCACACGACCCAGTCGGGCGTCGCGCACTTCGCCGAGGAGTCCGAAGAGCAGGCGCTCGACGACATCCGGCGCCTCCTCTCCTACCTCCCGCAGAACAACGTCGAGGACCCCCCGCGGGTCGAACCGTGGGACGACCCGGACCGGCGCCCCGAAGCGCTCGAAGACATCGTCCCGGACGAACCCCGCAAGCCCTACGACGCGACGGACGTCGTCGCGGAAGTCGTGGACGAGGGCTCGTTCTTCGAGGTGCAACCGGACTACGCGAAGAACCTCGTCACGGGGTTCGGACGCCTCGACGGCCGCTCCGTCGGCGTCGTCGCGAACCAGCCGCGCGTGAACGCGGGCACCCTCGACATCGACGCCTCCGAGAAGGCCTCCCGGTTCGTGCGCTGCTGTGACTCGTTCAACGTCCCCATCGTCAGCTTCGTCGACGTCCCGGGCTTCCTCCCCGGCACGGACCAGGAGCACGACGGCATCATCCGCCACGGCGCGAAACTCCTCTACGCGTACTCCGAGGCGTCCGTCCCCCTGCTCACCGTCATCACGCGGAAGGCGTACGGCGGCGCGTACGACGTGATGGCCTCGAAGCACCTCGGCGCGGACGTGAACTACGCGTGGCCGACCGCGGAAATCGCCGTGATGGGGCCGCGCGGCGCCGTGAACGTCCTCTACCGGAAAGAGCTCGCGAACGCGGACGACCCGGACGAACTCCGGGACGCCCTCGTCGAGGAGTACCGCGAGGAGTTCGCGAACCCCTATACGGCCGCCGACCGGGGGTTCCTCGACGACGTCATCGAACCCGCGGACACCCGAAAGCGCCTCATCAGCGACCTGGAACTCCACTCGACGAAGCGCGAGTCCGGCCCGGACAAGAAGCACGGGAACATCCCGCTATGAACGTCGACGTGCCGGCGTCGGCGAGCGACGAGGAGGCCGCGGCCATCGTCGCCGCGGTGGGCGCGCACCTCGACGCGGAACGCGCGGCCGCGGCGGCCGCGACGGGCGACGAGTCGCCGTCGTGGGCGGGCGAGAAGTGGCGCTTCGCGGGCCGCCTCGACGCCGTCGGGGCCGCGGGCGGGCGCGTGCCGGACGGCGCGCCGAGTGACGACTGGACGGCGGCGGGCCGCGCGGACCGCTTCTAACCCGGCTTTCGTCGTTCGTCGATGGGAAGAATCGACAGTATAAGGTGCGCGCTCGCGGAACCCCACGGTATGTTCGAGAAGGTTCTCGTCGCGAACCGGGGCGAGATCGCCGTTCGCGTGATGCGGGCGTGCGAGGACCTCGGTATCGAGACGGTCGCCGTCTACTCGGAGGCGGACAAGCACGCCGGCCACGTCCGGTACGCGGACGAGGCCTACCGGGTCGGGCCGGCGCGCGCGGCGGAGTCCTACCTCGACGGCGAAGCCATCGTCGCCGCCGCCGAGGACGCGGGCGCGGACGCCATCCACCCCGGCTACGGCTTCCTCGCGGAGAACGCCGACTTCGCGGCGCGCGTCGAAGCCACCGACGGCGTGACGTGGGTCGGGCCGTCCTCGGCGGCGATGGCGCAACTCGGCGAGAAGACGGGCGCGCGCACCGTGATGGACGCCGCCGACGTCCCCATCGTCCCCGGCACCACCGACCCCGTCACCGACGCCGACGAGGTGCGCGCGTTCGGCGACGAACACGGCTATCCGCTCGCGATCAAGGCCGAGGGCGGCGGCGGCGGCCGCGGCATGAAGGTCGTCGAGCACGAGCGCGAGATCGAATCACAGCTAGAGGCCGCGAAGCGCGAGGGCGAGGCGTACTTCGACAACGACGCCGTCTACCTCGAACGCTATCTCGCGGACCCGAAGCACATCGAGGTGCAGGTGCTCGCCGACCAGCACGGGAACGTCCGGCACCTCGGCGAGCGCGACTGCTCCCTGCAGCGGCGCCACCAGAAGGTCATCGAGGAGGGGCCGAGCCCCAGCCTCGACGACGATATGCGCGACGAGATCCGGGAGGCCGCCCGTCGCGGCGTCGCCGCCGCCGACTACACGAACGCCGGCACCGTCGAGTTCCTCGTCTCCGAGGGCGAGTTCTTCTTCCTCGAAGTGAACACGCGCATCCAGGTCGAACACACCGTCACCGAGGAGATAACGGGCGTCGACATCGTGAAGTGGCAACTCCGGGTCGCCGCCGGCGAGGAGGTCAGTTTCGACCAGGACGACGTCACCGTCGACGGGCACGCGATGGAGTTCCGCATCAACGCCGAGAACGCCGCGGAGGACTTCGCGCCCGCGACCGGCGGCCACCTCGACGTCTACGACCCGCCGGGCGGCATCGGCGTGCGCGTGGACGACGCGCTCCGGCAGGGCGACGACCTCGTCACCGACTACGACTCGATGATCGCGAAACTCGTCGTGCACGGGAGCGACCGCGAGGAGTGCGTCTCGCGCGCGAAGCGCGCGCTCGCCGAGTACGATGTCGAGGGAATCGTCACGGTCGTCCCGTTCCACCGCCTGATGCTCGAAGACGACCGGTTCGTCGACGGCGAGCACACCACCACCTACCTCGACGAGGAGTTCGACGAGACCCGCCTCTACGACGCCCAGGAGCGCTGGGGGAGCGAGTCGAGCGATCCGAGCGCTGACGAGACGGACGAACGGGAGTTCACCGTCGAGGTGAACGGGAAGCGCTTCGAGGTGAACGTCGAGAGCCACGACGCCCCCGAGTTCGACGTGGAGGCGGCCGATTCTGACGCGACGCGCCCCGAGTTCGGGAGCGGCGACGAGGAGAGCGAGACGGTCGTCGAGGGCGGCGGGGAGACGGTGACCGCGGAGATGCAGGGCACCATCCTCTCCGTCGACGTCGACGCGGGCGACACCGTCGAACCCGGCGACGTCCTGGTCGTCTTGGAGGCGATGAAGATGGAGAACGACGTCGTCGCCACCCACGGCGGCACCGTCTCCGACGTCGCCGTCTCCGAGGGCGACAGCGTCGACATGGGGGACGTCCTGGTCGTGGTGGAGTAGGCGAAGCCGACCAACGGGAGGGTTCGCCGAACACGCGAGCGGTGAAACC
>JBDGUG010000090.1:8539-18096 GCA_042216135.1 Halarchaeum sp.
GAGTAGGCGAAGCCGACCAACGGGAGGGTTCGCCGAACACGCGAGCGGTGAAACCGCGAGCACACGCGGTCGAGCGAAGCGAGACCGCGACCAATGCGAGCGGGAGCGACCCGTGGGCGCGACACGCGAGCAGGCGAAGCCGACCAACGGGAGGGTTCGCCGAACACGCCGGGGAGCACGGCGACCCGCGAGCACACGCGCACGCGAAGGGGGGCGTTCTTACTTCCGGGCCGCCTAAGCGACGCTATGAACGAGACGCGCCGCGCGGTGCTGGACGCGCTGACCGCCGGCCCGGTGTCGGGGCCGGCGCTCGCGGACTCGCTCGGCGTCTCGCGCGCCGCGGTGTGGAAGCACGTGCAGGCGTTGCGGGACGCGGGGTTCGAGGTGGCGAGCGCGCCGGACGGGTACGTCGTCGAGTCGATCCCGGAGTTCGGCGGTCTCGCGGTCGAGTACGGCTGTGAGGCGCCGTTCGAGGTGGAGTATCACGAGCGCGTGCCGAGCACGAACGACCGCGCGCGCGAGCTCGCGGCCGAGGGCGCAACGGACGTGGTCGTGCTCGCGGACGAGCAGACGGGGGGGCGCGGGCGCCTGGACCGCGAGTGGTCGTCGCCGTCGGGCGGGGTGTGGATGAGCGTGGTGTGTCGGCCGGACGTCGCGCCGGCGCGCGCGAACGCGGTGACGATGGCGCTGAGCGCCGCGGCCGCGGGCGCGGTCAGGGAGGCGGGCGTTCCCGCGGAGATCAAGTGGCCGAACGACCTGCTCGTTCCGGACGACGGCTACGAGCGCGGCGGCCGGAAGCTCGCGGGCGTCCTCACGGAGATGGAGGGAGAGTCGGGCCGGGTCTCGTGGGTGATTCCGGGGCTCGGCCTGAACGCGAACGTCCCCGCGGACGCCCTGCCGGCGGACGCCACGAGTCTGCTCGAAGAGCGCGGCGAGGCCGTGGAGCGGCGCGTGCTCGTGCAGCGGATCCTCGAACGATTCGACGACCTCCGGGGGGGTGCGGCGGCGACGCGGGAGGCGTGGCGGGAGAACGCCGCGACGCTCGGCGCGCGCGTGCGCGTGACGCTCGCGGACGAGACGCTCGTCGGGGAGGCCGTGGACGTGACCGAGGCGGGCGCGCTCGTCGTCGACACCGGCGAGGAGCGCCGCACGGTGCACGCGGGCGACTGCGAGCACCTCCGGCCCGCGTAGCCTCAGGTCGCGTGGACGACGCGCTTCACGTCGCTCGCGCTAGCGCGGCGGACGGCCGCGCGGGCGGGGTCCCGATAGCCGGCGAGGTTGTGCGAGTCGCCGTCGAGGACGAGGACGTTCGCGTCCCGGCCGCGCTCTATGAGGCCGTCGTTCCGGCCGACGATTTCGGCGCCGGCGGTGGTCGCCATCCGCAGGACTTCGACGGCGGTGAGGTCGTAGGTCTTCGCCGCGTACGCCATCTCGCGGAACATCGACGGGGAGTTCAACATCACGTTGTCCGTACCGAGGGCGACGGTGGTGCGTTCGAGGAGTTCGGGGACGTCGGGGAGGCCGACGTCCGTGACGAGGTTCGAGCGCGGACAGACCGCGATCGGTGTCTCGGAGTCCTCGACGCGGTCGAGGTGGACGTCGTCCGCGTGGACCATGTGCACGAGGAGGTCCGGGTCGAGGTCGAGGGCGGGGTGGATGTCGCTGTCGTCGACTTCGCCGGCGTGGATGGCGAAGAACTTCCCGGCGTCGCGCGCCGCCCGCCGTTCGCGCGCGAAGTCCGCGTCGTTCGCGCCGCTCGCGCCGTAGCCGTCGGCGACGTCGAGGACGTCCGGGTCGTCGCGGCCGAGCACGAACGGGTCGACGTCGACGCCGGCGGCGGCCTCGCGGAGCGCCGTGACGCCCTCGACGCCGCCCTCGCGGAACTCCAGGGTCGCGGCGGTGCCCGTCTCCGCCATGTACTGGAGGGAGCGGTGCATCCCGCGGACGAGGTCCGCGCGGTCGGCTTCG
Source organism: Halarchaeum sp. (assembly GCA_042216135.1). Lineage (GTDB taxonomy): Archaea > Halobacteriota > Halobacteria > Halobacteriales > Halobacteriaceae > Halarchaeum. The sequence goes on from JBDGUG010000090.1 coordinate 10,508, forward strand.
CGGAGGAGGCGATGTTTGAGTCCGTCCGGGGGCGCGACGAGTTCTTCGAGGCTGAGGCCGCGCCCGGCGTCCTTCGCGATGGAGTCCCCGATGTGCGTGTGCGCGTTCACGAACGCCGGCAGCACGACGTCGTCGCTCTCCACGCTCGCCTCCTCTATCGCGGCGATTCGTCCGTCTTCGACGACGAGTCGGCCCCTGACGGCCTCGAAGTCGCGGCCGGCGAGGATGGTGCCCTCGATTTCCATACGGGCGCTCGGTGCTCCGACGGCTTAGTTCTCCTCGAACTGGTCGAGGCTGTACTGGCCGCGCGTCGTCTCGGAGACGAGGGCGCCGTCGATGTCGAGGCCGAGGACGTCCACGGCGGCGCGCCCGACGGCGTCGGTGTGCTCGCGCGGGGCGTAGACGCCGAGACGCCACTGTTCGCGCTGGGCCATCTGGAGGGCGCGCACGAGCGTGGACTGCTCGTCGAGGCGCCGGGCGTCGCCGTTCACGAGGACGCGCGTGTCTGACTCGCGCATCCGCGGGCGCGCCTGCACGTCGAGGAGGACGTGGTCGCGTTCGACGCCCGCCCGCGCCGCGACGTCGCGTTCGAGTTCGCGGCGCGTCTCGTGGTCGGCGCTCACGACCGAGTCCTCCGCGAACCCGCCGCCGGTGACGTCCGCGAGTTCGGCCCAGACGGCGCGCTTGTAGAGCGCGCGGCGGTCGAGGCGGTCGGCGAAGTCGGCGCTCGCGTCGCAGTCGCGGAGGGCGACGCGGAGTCCGAGGTCGTCCATGCGGCGGAGTTCGGCCGGGGTGACGTCGCTCGCGTCGAGGAGGCGTTCGACGGCGCGCCGGAGCATCGCCTTCGAGATTCGCGCGACGTGGTGGTTGTAGACGGTGGGGTTCATCAGGGCGCGCGCGAGCAGGAGGGACTCGGCGGTCTGGACGTTCCCCTCGTCGAGGACGAGTTCGCCGTCGTGGATGGCGAGTTCGCGGACGAGGCGGCCGTGGTCGATGGTGCCGTACGGGACGCCGGTGTGGTGGGCGTCCCGCACGAGGTAGTCCATGCGGTCGACGTCGAGTTCGCCCGCGACTATCTGGCCGAGTTCGCCCTCGCCGCGCACCATCCCGGCGACCGTCGCCGGGTCGAGGCCGTGGGATTCGAGCGTCTCGGCGAGTTCGCCGCTCGTGAGGAGGTCCGCGACGTCGTCGTGGTACTTGCCGGTGCGGCGCTGGATGAGGCCCTCGATGGTGTGGCTGAACGGGCCGTGGCCGACGTCGTGGAGGATGGCGGCGGCTTCCGTGCGGCGCGCGGGCCGGCCGTCGATGCCGAGGCCGTCGAGCGCCGCGACGGCGAGGTGGTAGACGCCGAGGCTGTGCTCGAAGCGCGTGTGGTTCGCGGACGGGTAGACGAGGCTCGCGGTGCCGAGTTGGTTGACGCGCCGGAGGCGCTGGACGGCGCGCGTGTCGAGGAGGGCGTCCGCGACGCCCGAGACTTCGATGTGGTCGTGAACGCTGTCCTTGATCGTCGTCACACCCCGGATTGGCGCGCCACCGTAGAAAAACGTCGGGCGGGCATCCGACAGCTACTCCCGTCGGCGCGGGAAACGAGCGGTCGTGAACCGACGCATCGCTCTCCTCGTCGCCGCGTGCGCGCTCGTCGCGCTCGCGGGCTGTAGCGCCCCGGTGAGTCAGCCGCACGACTCGCCGGTGAACGGCACGCAAGTGGTCGCCGACCACGAGGCCGTCCTCCACGACGCCGGGAGTTTCACGGTGAACGTGACGCTCGCGGGAACCTCGGGTAACGGACGAACCGTCCAGTCGCAGACGGTGCGCGCGGACCTCGACACGGGCGCGTACCGCCTCACTCGGTCGGCGAACGGCGTCACCCAGTCGGCGTACGTCAGCGACGGCGCGGCGTACGTTCGAACGAGCGACGGCGACCGCACGGTCTACGCGAAACGCGACGTCCCCGCGAACCAGACCGCGGAGACGGTCCTGGAGGGCTCCGTGCTCCGACGGCTCGCGAGCGGCGAGTTCGCCGCGAACGGGACGACGACGGTGAACGGCGAGCGCGTCTACCGCTACGAGGCGACGACGAGCGGGACGCAGGGGAACACGACGACGACGGCGTTCGTGCGCTCGGACGGCCTCGTGGTGCGCGTGGACTACGCGGTCCGCACCGACGGGAACGCGCTGGACGCGACGGTGACGTACACGGACGTCGGCGAGACGGACCCGCGGCCGGACTGGCTGGACGCCGCGCGCGCGAACACGAGCGCGTGACGCCGTCGCGGGGGCGTGACGCCGACTGAGGCGAGACGTGCCGGCGACCGGGACGACTGGTAACGACGACCGGGACGGCAAGCGTTTACCCGCTCGCAGACCACCGAGTAGCCATGCCGACGTTCCTCTCCGGGGGAACCGGGACGCCGAAACTGCTCGCGGGCGCGCGCGACGTCTTCGCGCCGTCCGAGACGACGGTGGTCGCGAACACGGGCGACGACGTCGAACTCGGCGGCCTGCTCGTCTGCCCGGACCTCGACACCGTCCTCTTCGACCGCGGGGGCGTCCTCGACCGGGAGTTCTGGTGGGGTATCGAGGGAGACACGCACGAGACGCACGACGCGCTCGCCGACCTCGCGGACGCGGCGGGCCTCCCCGAGGGGCCGCGCTACCTCCCCGACGGCGAGCAGACCGCGGGCCGCGACATCGCGCGCTGGCGGCGCTTCTCCGCGGCGCGCGAGTTCATGACCATCGGCGACAGGGACCGCGCCGTCCACGCCTTCCGGACGAGCCTCCTCGACGAGGGCGAGTCGCTCACTGACGTCACGCGCACGCTCGCGGACGCCTACGACCTCGACGTCACGCTCCTGCCGATGAGCGACGACCCGGTCGCCACCCTGATACACACGTCGGAACGCAGTGACGACGTGGGACGAGCGAGCGGGAGCGACCGACGGGAGCGACACGCGAGCCACACGCCCGAGGGCCCGATGCACTTCCAGGAGTTCTGGGTGGCGCGGCGCGCGGACGTCGAAATAGAGGGCGTGGAGTTCCGCGGCGCCGCGACGGCGGAACCGACCGACGCGGTGCTCGACGCCCTGCGCGACGACGTCGTCGTCGGGCCGTCGAATCCGGTGACGAGCCTCGGCCCCCTGCTGGCGCTCGACGGCGTCCGGGACGCGCTCGCAGAGGCGACTGTCGTGGCGGTCTCACCGTTCGTCGAGGACGAGGTGTTCAGCGGGCCGGCGGACGTGCTGATGCGCGCGACGGGCCGCGACGCGAGCACCGCGGGCGTCGCCGACGCCTACGACTTCGCGGACGCGTTCGTGCTCGATTCCGAGGACGCGACCGACCTCGACCGGCCGGTCGTCCGCACCGACACGCGCATGGACGACGATTCGGACGCGGAGCGGGTCGCGCGGGCCTGCGAGCGCGCGCTGGAGGCGACGCGATGACCGAGACGCCGCGTCTCGTGCTCGCCAGCCTCTCCGGGGAGGCGGACGCGGCGTGGGCGCGCGCCGCGAGCGACGACGCGGACCTCGCCGTCCTCGGCGGCATCGCCGTGGACGAGGCGACCAGACGCGCGGCGAGCGAGATGGCGGCGTCGCGGAACCGGAACGAGTTCCTCCCCGACGACCCCGTGAGGTTCGTCGAGTCGGAACTGGACGCGCTCGCGGACGCGCCCGTCGACGCGGGCGTGAACGTCCGCTCGACGACGACCGGACCGCTCCGCGCCGTCGCCGAGGCGTGCGCCGAGCGCGGGGCGCTGGTGGAGGTGAACGCGCACTGCCGCCAGTCGGAGATGTGCGCGGCGGGCGCGGGCGAGACGCTCCTGGGCGACACCGAACGGCTCTGCGAACTCGTCGCCGCCGCGGCCGGGACGGGCGCGACGACGGGCGTGAAGGTGCGCGCGGAAGTGTCGGGCGTAGACCTCCCCGCGCTCGCCGCGCGACTCGACGTGGCGGGCGCGGACGTCCTGCACGTGGACGCGATGGACTCCGAGGGCGTCGTCGCGAACGTTCGGGCCGCGTTCGACGGCGTGCTCGTCGCGAACAACGGCGTTCGGGACCGCAGGACGGTGCGCGAGTATCTCGCGTGCGGCGCGGACGCCGTCTCGCTCGGCCGGCCGAGCGACGACCCGCGGGTTCGACGGCGGGTGCGCGACGCCGTCGCGGAGTGGTTCGATGACGGTTGATCGGACGCCGGGAGCGCGCGCCGCGCGCGCGCTCTGCGTCGAGGTGGCGGCGACGCCGACGCCGGGGAACGTCGACCGGCACCGCGACCTGCCGGACCTGCGATTCGAGCAGTTCCTCGCGGGCGCGGCAGGGGCGCGCGCCGGCCTCGACGCCGCCGCTGGGGACGCGCCCGTCGGCGACGCGTTCGAGACGGCGGTCGCGGGGATGGCCGACGCCGCGGGCACGAACACCCAGTTCGGCGCGCTCCTCCTGCTCGTCCCGCTCGTCCGCGCCGCGGCCGCCGACGACATCACCGCCGACGGGGCGCGCGCGGCCGTCGCGGACACCACCGTCGCGGACGCCGCGGGCTTCTATCGAGCGTTCGAGCACGCGGACGTCGCCGTCTCCGATCCGCCGGAGGGACTGTCCGAACTCGACGTCCGGCGGGGCGCGGACGCGATTCCCGCGCTCGAACGCCGCGGCCTCACGCTCGCCGACGTGCTCGCGCGCGGCGCGCCGGCGGACGGCGTCGAGACCCTGCGCGGGGATCCGGCCTCGCTCGACGAACTCGGCGACGGGAACGCCGCGGAGTGGGCGAGCGGGTTCGCGCGGACGTTCGCGACGGCCGAGCGCATCGAGACGGGGGACGGCCCGCTCGCGGACCGCGCCGCGGACGCCTTCCTCGCCCTGCTCGCGAGCGGTCTCGATACGCTCCTCGCGAAACGCCACGGCCTCGACGCCGCCCGCGAGGTCCGCGAACGCGCGCGGGCCCTGCGCGACGACGGGGCCGACCGGGACGCCGTCGAATCGTTCGCGGACGACCTCGTCGCGCGCGGCTGGAACCCGGGAACGACGGCGGACGCGCTCGCAGCCGGGGTCTTCGTCGCGCTCGAACGCGGGGTGGACGCGTGACCGAGTGGCCGGTCGAACTCCGCGGCGTCACCGAGACGGTGGTGTCGACGAAGGGCCCGAACGGGCGGTGGAACCTCGCGGCGCTGGGGGTGCACGCGCCGGCGCGAGGCGCCGGCGCGGAACGAGCGAGCGGCACGCGGTCCCGGGGGGACCGCGGAACGCGCGAGCGGCGACCGGGGGGAGCCGTGAGCGACGCGGACGCGCGGGCGACGGCTCGGACGTTCGGGGGGACGCGGACGCGGCGGAACTTCGCGGCGCGCGGGGAGGGGTACGTGTCGTTCGTGGACGATCCGGTGGTGTTCGCGGAGGCGGCGCTGTCGGTGGTGGAGCGCGAGGAGCCGATTCCGGAGTCGGCGGCGGGGTGGGCGCGCGTGCGGACGGAGTGCGTGGGGCGCGAGGAGCGGGATGGGACGACGGTGCGGACGTGGACGCTCGAACCGCGCGAGGTCGGGGTCGTGCGGGAGTCGGTGCCGACGACGAATCGCGGGTACGGTGCGGTGGTCGAGGGGACGGTGGCGGCGTCGCGGCTCGGCGTGTCGGGGTTCGACGAGTCGCGGCTTCGAGCGCGCCTGACGTTCTTCCACGGGGTCTGCGAGCGCTGCGGGGGGCCGCGGGAGCGCGCGGCGTTCGCGGTGGTCGCGGCGGCGGTGCGGGAGCGCGTGGACGACCCGCCGGGGTGGACGCGCGTTGCTGACGAGTGGGGTTAGACGAGGCGGAGGACGGCGAGGGCGACGAGGGTGCCGAGGACGGCGACGGGCGCGCCGACGCGGAGGAGGCGGGGGAGGGAGACGTCGACGCCGTCGCGGGCGGCCTGGTCGAGGACGATGAGGGTGGCGGCGCTCCCGATGGGGGTGGCGACGCCGGCGAGGGTGCTGGTGGCGGCGAGGACGACCCAGTCGTGGGCGGAGCCGACGGTGGTGGCGAGGAGGACGACGGCGGGGACGTTGCTGACGAGGTTGGAGAGGGCGAAGGCGGTGAGGGGGAGGCCGGCGGTCCGGGTGGCGGCGGCGAGGACGCCGGCGGCGCCGACGCGTTCGAGGGCGCCGACGACGACGAAGATTCCGGCGAACATGACGAGGACGCCCCAGTCGACGTCGTGGAGGACGTCGGCGCCGGGGACGCGGCGGAACCACTGGAGGAAGGCGACGTGGGCGATGCCGAACGCGGCGGCGAGCGCGCCGGGGTTGGCGCCGGGGAGGGCGAGGAGCGCGAGGAGGGTAGCGAGGACGAAGCCGGCGCTGGCGAGCGCCCAGCGGGCGTCGACGTCGGGGACGTCGACGTCGACGGTGATGGGAGCGGGGGCGGCGAGGCGGGCAAGGACGAGGGCGGTGACGGCGAGGACGGCGAGGGCGACGGGGAGGAGGGTGGCGACGAACGCGCGGGTGGTGAGTCCGCTCTGCGCGAGGACGAAGGCGTTTTGGGGGTTGCCGAGCGGGGTGGCGAGACTGCCGACGTTCGCGCCGACGATGACGGCGATGAGCGGGAGGACGGGGTCGACGTCCGCGCGGCGGGTGGCGTCGACGACGACGGGGGTGAGGAGGAGGACGGTGGCGTCGTTGAGTGCGAGGGCGCTGAGGGCGGCGGCGAGGCCGAGCGCGCCGAGGGTGAGCCCGCGGGCGGTGGGGGCGCGCCGGACGAGGATGGCGGCGAGCCACTCGTAGCCGCCGCTGCGGCGGAGGGCCTCGACGTGGCAGAGCATTCCGAAGAGGAGGAGGAGGGTCGTGGCGTCGAGCGCGTGGAGCGCACCGGCGGGGGTGAGGACGCCGAGGGCGACGACGAGGACGGCGCCGGTGGCGCTGGTGACGGCGCGGCTGAGGGGGACGGTTCCGATTCGGGGGCGGGCGAGGAGGGTGAACGTGCCGCCGGCGACGCCGAGGGTGAGGACTCCGGTGGCGCTCATCGGGACGCGGCGAACTCGGACAGTTCGGTCTCGACGTAGGAGGTGAGGTAGTCGAGGACGGGCGGGTGGCCGCTGATGCGGACGGTGACTGCGGTGCCGTCGTCGGCCGCTCGGACGTCGAGGGAGACGTCGGCGCGGCCCTTGTTGGTGTAGACTTCGTACTCCCCGTCGGCGCGTCGCTCGCCCTTCTTCCGAGAGACGAGGTACTGGAGGAAGGACTCGGCGGCGTCGGGGGGCGCGTCGAGGGTGCGTTCGACGGTTCGGGCCTCGGGGGTGGCGGGGTCGTCGCGGGCGGCGAGTTCGTAGACGTCGACCTGTTCGCTGCGGAACTTCACGAGGAGGTCGCGGTGGAGGGCGTCGCCGTCGACGCCCTCGGCGATGCGGACGACGCCGTCCGGGCGTTCGACGGTGCCCTCGTCCCACGTGTCGAAGAGGTACTCGGCGCGTTTCCGCTCGGCGTCGTCGTCGTAGTCGACGACGTAGAGGTAGCGGTCGGCGTCGTCACCGTTCGGCCCGTCACCGTGGTCGTGCGGACGGTCGTGGTGGGGCGGGTGCGGGTCGTGGTCGTCGTGGGGGTCGGGTGGGGGTGTCATCGGTTGAGCGAGCGTGTGTCCGTC
>JBDGUG010000046.1:0-2304 GCA_042216135.1 Halarchaeum sp.
GCATGGCTCCCTCTCGCACGCCACCGTGCTTTGAAAGCGTTTTTAACCGAGGGGGCCGGACTACGCTGTACAGCCTTCGGGGGGTCATGATACTCCCAGCCGCCACGGGACTACGGTCGGCGGCGGAGTGCAAGCCCGCCCGAGGGAGTAGGTGAACGTAAAAATGCCAGTGTACGTAGACTACGACGTCCCGGCCGACCTTCAGGAGCGAGCGCTCGAAGCGCTCGAGGTCGCCCGCGACACCGGTAGCGTCAAGAAGGGAACGAACGAGACGACCAAGGCCGTCGAGCGCGGCAACGCGGACCTCGTCCTCATCGCCGAGGACGTCTCCCCGGAGGAAATCGTCCTCCACCTGCCCGAGCTCGCGGACGAGAAGGGTATCGCGTACGTCTTCGTCGAGACGCAGGACGAACTCGGCGTCGCCGCCGGTCTCGAAGTCGGCTCCGCCGCCGCGGCCGTCGTGGACGCGGGCGACGCCGACGAGGACGTCGAAGACATCGGCGCGAAGGTCGAGGAGCTGAAGTAAACCCATGAGCGCCGAGGAATCGGAGACCGAGGATTCCACGTCCGCCGAAGTCATCGAGGTCGTCGGCAAGACCGGGATGCACGGCGAGGCGATGCAGGTCAAGTGCCGCATCCAGGAAGGCTCCAACCAGGGCCGCATCATCACGCGGAACGTCCTCGGCCCGACGCGGGTCGGCGACGTCCTTCAGCTGCGTGAGACGGCCCGTGAGGCCGACTCCATCGGAGGCCAGTAATGCCCCAGACTCGAGAGTGTGACTACTGTGGCGCGGACATCGAGCCCGGGACGGGTACGATGTTCGTCTACAACGACGGACGCACCGTGCACTTCTGCTCGTCGAAGTGCGAGAAGAACGCCGACCTCGGCCGCGAGCCCCGCGAGCTCGAGTGGACCGCGGAAGGCCAGGCCGAGGGCGAGTAGATGAGCCACCACGACGAGCGGACGTTCGTGATGGTCAAGCCCGACGGCGTCCAGCGCGGCCTCATCGGCGAGGTCGTCTCCCGCCTCGAAGACAAGGGCCTGAAGATGGTCGGCGGGAAGTTCATGCAGATCGACGAGGAGCTCGCCCACGAGCACTACGGCGAGCACGAGGGCAAGCCCTTCTTCGAGGGGCTCGTCGAGTTCATCACCTCCGGACCGGTCTTCGCGATGGTCTGGGAGGGCGCGGACGCGACGCGGCAGGTCCGCCGAATGATGGGCGCGACGGACGCGCGCGAGGCCGCTCCCGGCACCATCCGCGGTGACCTCGGGAACGACCTCGGGCACAACGTCATCCACGGCAGCGACCACGAGGACGAGGGCGCGAACGAGCGCGAGATCGCCCTCTTCTTCGACGAGGACGAACTCGTGGACTGGGACGCCGACGAAGCGGCCTGGGTCTACGAGGACGCCGCGGACCACTGACGGCGCGCGACGCGCTTCGGCGCGGCCCGCGCGCGGGTCGGTTCCTCCCCGCTCGCGCTGTTCGCGGACGCACTTCGCGCGTCCGCGTGCCTTCTCACTTCTGAGACGCAAGCCAAAACTGATATGCTACGGGGGCGCCGAGTGACGACCATCGTGACGAACGCCCAGGTCACTCTCGTCCAGTTGGACAACTACGGCCCGTGGACGGTGACGCCCGAACCCCGCCGGGAGGCCGACCTGCAGACGATGCAGTCGCGCCTCTTCGCCGACCTCTCCCAGTTCGTCGGCACGCGCGAGGGCTACGTCTTCTTCACCCGATTCGACAACATGATCGCGGTGACGAACGGCATGGACCGCGAGGACCACGCGCGCCTCCAGGAGTCGATCCGGAACCGCTACCCCGTCACCGTGAGTCTCGGCGTCGGCACGGGCGCGAATCCGACGGACGCCCTCGTCGACGCCACCGCCCACCTCCAGGCCGCCGGGAGCGCGCAGGACGCGGACCGGCGCGAAGTGCTCGCGGGCCAACCCCTCGACGACGCCGAACGCACCGACGAGGACGTCCGCATCGCGCACTTCGACGTGAACGACGCCACCGGGAAGTACACGGACGAACTCGACGCGTTCTCCACGTTCGTCCGCATAGAGCAGGGGTACGCGTCGCTGATGCGCGCCCTGCACGACGACCACGGCGGCCTCGCGTTCTTCGTCGGCGGCGACAACGTCATCGCGCTCACCCCCGGCCTCGCGGAGCGCGACTACCGGGACGTCATCGGACGCGTCCGCGACGAGGCGGACATGTCGCTCAAGGTCGGCGTCGGCAGCGGCGCCACCGCCACCGACGCCGGCATGGCCGCCAAGCACGCCCTCGAAATCTG
>JBDGUG010000046.1:2404-4231 GCA_042216135.1 Halarchaeum sp.
GGTATGTCCGTTGACGTGCCCGACAACCTGTACGCGGCGCTCGGAGAACCGTCCGACGAGGAACTCGAGAACGAACTCTGGAACCTCGTCTACGACCAGCGACGCGACACCGACTTCTAGGGACAGACTCTTTCGCGCGCCCGCCGTACCACCGTCCATGCCGGAGGGCGAACGACTGCCCGGTGCCCCGACGCCCGCCGAGCGCGTCGTCCTCCACGTGGACATGGACTGCTTCTACGCCAGCTGCGAGCGCAAGCGAGAGCCCGCGCTCCGCGGCGAACCCGTCGTCGTCGGCATGGGATACGAGGCCGGCGAGACGGTCGGCGCCGTCGCCACCGCGAGCTACGAGGCGCGCGCGTACGGCGTCGAGAGCGCCCAAGCCATCTCCACCGCCTTAGAGCGACTGCCGCGCCGGAGCGAGAACCCGGACGACCCGGACACCGCGCACTATCGGTCGGTCGATCTCGACTACTACGAGGACGTCGCCGCCGACGTGAAAGCGATCCTCTACGACCTCGCCGACACCGTCCGCGAGGTCAGCATCGACGAGGCGTACCTCGACGTCACCGACCGCACCGACTGGCCGGTCGCCGAGGGGTTCGCGCGCCACGTCAAGCAGCGCATCGAACGCGAGGTCGGCGTCCCCGCGAGCGTCGGCGTCGCGCCGAACATGAGCACCGCGAAGATAGCGAGCGACCACGACAAGCCGGACGGCCTCGTCGTCGTCCCGCCCGACGATGTCGGCGACTTCCTCGCGCCCGTCGACGTCGCGGACGTCCACGGCATCGGGCCAGTCCGCGCGCGCGAACTCCGCGAGATGGGCGTCGAGACGGCGGGCGACCTCGCCGCCGCCGACCCCTACGAACTCGCCGACCGGTTCGGCGAGCGCGGCCGCGAACTCCACGACCGGGCGCGCGGGCGCGACGAACGCCCCGTCGAACCGCGCGGCGACCCGAAGAGCCTCAGCCGCGAGTCCGCGTTCGACGGCGCCGTCTCCGACCACGCGCGCGTCCGCGAGCAGGCGCTCGCGCTCGCTGACGCCGTCGCCGAACGCGCGACGCGTCGGAACGCGCTCTACCGCACCATCGGCGTGAAAGTCGTCACGCCCCCCTACGACGTCCACACACGAGCGCGCTCGCTCCCCGGCCCCGTCGACGAACCCGCTCTCGTCCGGGACGTCGCCGCGGACTTACTCGCCGAGTTCGAGGGCGAGGACGTGCGAAAGGTCGGCGTCCGCGTCTCCAACCTCTCCTTCACCGCGGACGAGCAGGCGAAACTCGGCGGGTTCGACGCCGGTGACGACCGCAGGGAGTCACCGACCGAGCGAGCGGGCGCGGACGCGACACGCGAGCCCGCCGACGAACCGCACGCCCCTTCGGACGAGGGCGCGGAGGCCCGCGAGCGAGACGACCCACGTGACGACGCGCAGGGAGGGCGGTCTGCGGGCGACGACGCGGCCGACGGCGGCCGGCGCGGACGGGACGGACAGGCGTCCCTCGGCGACTTCTAGGGCGACTCGACGCCCGTTATCTCGAATCGCGCGCCCCCGGCCGAACTCTCCGAGACGGTGAGCGTCCAGTCGTGGCCGGCGGCGGTCTGCTCGACGATAGCGAGGCCGAGGCCGGTACCGTCGGCCTCGTTCGAGTAGCCCGGTTCGAAGACGACCTCGCGTTCGTCCGCGGGGATGCCGGGGCCGTCGTCCTCGACGTAGAACCCGTCGTCGAGGTCGCCGACAGTGACGGTGACGTCGTCGCCGCCGTGTTCGACGGCGTTCCGGAACAGGTTCTCGAACAGCTGTCCGAGCCGGCTCGGGTCCGCGAGGACGCG
>JBDGUG010000046.1:4331-6971 GCA_042216135.1 Halarchaeum sp.
TCCGGAACAGGTTCTCGAACAGCTGTCCGAGCCGGCTCGGGTCCGCGAGGACGCGTCCCTCCGCCCGACAGACGAGCGTGGCGTCCGCCGTCTCGACGCTCGCCCACGCGCGCCGCGCCGCCGCGTCGATCGATACCGGCTCGCAGTCCGGGTCGCGCTCGCCGCCGCGGGCGAGCGTGAGCAGTCCGTCGACGAGCGACTGCATCCGCTCGTGCGCGTTCGCGACCGCGTCGAGGTGGCCGTCCTCGCCGGTCTCGCGCGCGAGTTCGAGGTGGCCGGACGCGACGTTCAGCGGGTTCCGCAGGTCGTGCGAGACGACGCTCGCGAACCGGTCGAGACGCTCGTTCTGCCGTGCGAGTTCGCGTTCGCGCTCGACGCGCTCGGTGATGTTCCGAAAGCTCACCGTGACGCCGACGATGTCACCGCCCTCCCGGATGGGCGTGAACCGGCCCTCGGCGGGCATCCGCTGCGGGACGGGAGCGTCGTCGGGGTGGTGCATCCGCATCTGCGCGCGTTCCTCGTCGCTCCGTCCCGTCGCCACCAGTGCGAACGCGTGCTCGACGTTCTCGAACCCCTCCTCGATGACGTCGGCGACGATCCGATAGTCGGCGCCGACGAGCGCCTCGCGGTCGAATCTCGTGATCTCGAGGAATCGCCGGTTCGCGAAGGCGACGTCCCCGTCGGTGGTGATAGCGAACACCGGGTCCTGGAGGGACCCCACTACCGTCGCGGCGTCGAACGCGACCGGCGTGTCAGCCATAGTACGCCTCTCGGGTCGAACGTGATTGTTTTTTCGGCTCCCTCCCGGATCGAGTTCAGACGAGCGGCGCCACGAGGTCCTCGAGCGCGGCCCGCGGGTCGTCCGCCTTCGCGACGCCGCTCGCGAGGAGCACGCCGCTCGCGCCGAGTTCGTCGGCCGCGCTGAGGTCGTCGCCGGTGGAGATTCCCGCGCCGCAGTAGACGTCCACGTCGTCGTCGACCGCCGCGGCGGCCGCCACGGCGTCCGTGACGATGTCCGGGTCGGCCGTCGCGACGGAGACGTCGCCGCCGATGAGTTCCGGGGGTTCGACCGCGACGGAATCGGGGCCGAGCGCGGCCGCGGCACCGATCTGCGCGGGATTGTTCGCGCAGACGCACGTCTCGAGGCCGGCGCGCTCGGCCGCCCCGACGGCGGCGTCGACGTCCGCGAGCTTCAGGCGGTTCTCGGAGTGGTTCAGGAGCGTCCCCGTGGCGCCAGCGTCCGCGGCGCGCTCCGCGAGCGTGCTGCCCGTGTGGCTGCCGTAGCCGTTCGGGCTGACGTGCTGCGCCCACGTTTCGACACCGGTCTCCGCGACCGGTCGGAGGTCCGCGGCCTGCGGGGCGACTGCGATGCGCACGCCGGCGTCGTCGGCGACGTCCGCGGCGGCGGACGCGACGTCGACGGGATCACACGGGTACGCCTTCAGATTGACGAGTACGAACATACTCCCCTCTGTGGTCGCGTCCGGATTACCGTTTACGGAATCCTGACACGCCACGGTACGGGAGCACCGACCGACCGCTCGGCGGCGACGAACGCCGCCTATCAGCCCGCAGTCGGCCGGTTCGTTTCGATACGAAACCCGATACAGGCGTTTATCTCCCGCGTCCGCTTACGGTGAAACGCATGCCACTAGACCTCCCGCTCGCTCTCCCGCTCCAAGCGGACGCGATCAGCCCGTACAACCCGCTCGTCGTCGCGCTCGTACTCCTCGCCGCCGGCGCGGCGCTGACCGCACTCTTCCTCCTCCGGGAGGCGCGCGACGCACACACCCCCGGAGGGCGCGAGTCGTTCGCGTGGCTCTTCGGCCTCGTCGGCGTCGTCGGCCTCCTCGTCTCCGGCGAGATATTCTGGGCGAACTGGGCCGGCTTCCCCGCTCACCAGTACACCGAACTGTTCGGCGTCGCCCAGACGCTTTACGCCGTCGTGATGCTCGCCGCCGCCGTCACCCTCTACCACGACACCGACCCGCGGCCGTTCGGCTGGCTCACCGCCGTCTCCGGCCTCGTGCTCTTCGAGGGCGCGCCGTCCTCGCGTTCGGACTGACGCTCCAGCCGCTCGTCTCGGCCGCCATCTGGACGGGCGCCGGCGTCACCGCCGTCCTCGTCCTCGTCGCCACCTACACGCCGCAGAACAGCGACAGCCGTCGATACGTCCTCTACGCCGCCACACTCGTCGCCGCGCTCGTCGCGCTCGCGGCGCTCGCGATGGGGTTAGAAGCGCACTTCGGCCACATCGCCGAAGCGATGGCGTCCGCCTAGTCCTTCCGCTTCACCATGTCGCCGAGGGTGAGTCCGCCGCCCGCGGACCCGCCCTCCCACTCCTCGTCGCCGTCCGCGGCTTCGAGGAGGCTGATACCGAGCTTCTTCTCGAGCTTCTTCCGCACGTCGTCGCTCGGGAGGATGTCGCCGCGTTCGAGCTTCCGCACGAGACTCGCCTTCTCGTTCAGCTCGCCCGCGAGCTCCTCCTGGCTGTAGCCCGCCTGCTCGCGCGCGTTCCGAATGCGCTCGTCGTAGTCGCCCGCGAGCTCCTGCATCTCGTCGAACATATCGCGGCGCCGGCGCTTCGACCCGCCGGAGGACCCACCGGAGGACCCCCCAGAAGACGACCCGCCGGAGGAC
>JBDGUG010000046.1:7071-17960 GCA_042216135.1 Halarchaeum sp.
CGACCCGCCGGAGGACCCACCGGAGGACCCCCCAGAAGACGACCCGCCGGAGGACGACGTCGAGTACTTCGTCGAGGTAGTCGAAGACGACTCCTGCGTCTTCACCTCGGTGCCGAACTGCGTGCAGTTATCGCAGACCTCGAGTTCGGCCCCCTCGACTTTGATGGTCTTGGGGTTCGCCGTCTCGGCCCCGCACATCTCGCACTGAACCATACGGAACCTTGCCGGGCCGCGTGTATAAAGCACACGCCGCAGGCGTCTCGCGCCGCCGTCCGTCGAGCGCGCCGCTCACGCCTCGCTTCGCTCAGCGTTCGCGCTTTACGAGACGGCGCTACGCGCCGCCTCTCACGGGTCGCGTTGCGCCCCGTTCGCGGCAACGTGGTTCCTCGCTATCGCTCGCGCGAACGGAGTGAGTGCGAGTCAGTCGGCCCGCAGGTCCGACGCTACTCGGAACTACGCCGCTCGCGTGTCGCGTCTCCGACGCTCCCGCTCCCACTTTTCGAGGGCCCTCGTTCGCTAACGCTCACGCGGCCCCTCGGAGGTCCCCCCACGCGCCCCAGAACCGCTGGAGCGCGGTGAAGTGGCCGACGACGGCGAAGAGGCCGAGGAGCCACGCGACGAGGGTGTATCCGCCGACGCTCGGAACGACGGCGGAGAGGACGCCGACGACGCCGACGAGCGCGAGTCTGTCGGCGCGGCCGAGCAGGCCGCCGTACTGGCGGCCGAGGCCGACGGCCTGTATCTGCGTGCCGAGGTAGGACGTCAGGAGGACGCCGGTGACGGCGGCGAACCCGAGGAGCCACGCGTCGATGCCGGCGGCGAGGCCGGCGATGACGGCGACGTCCGCGTACCGGTCGAGGACGTGGTCGAGCAGGTCGCCGCCCTCCGATTCGACGCCCGTCTCGCGCGCGACGGCGCCGTCGAGCAAGTCGAGCCAGCCGTTCAGGAAGACGAGTATCGCGCCCGCGACGTACCCGACGGGGGTCGCGAGGTAGAACGCGCCCGCCGCGGCGACGGCGAGGACGAACGCGAGAACGCTGATGGCGTCCGGGGTGAGGCCGACGCGAACGGCCGCGACGACGAACGGACGCAGGAACTTCGACGCGAGCGGGCGGAACTGGTCGAGCGTCACAGCAGGTACTCCGTGAAGTCCACGTCGCCCGCGCTCGGGTCGCGTTCGCCGGCGAGGACGGCCGCGATTTCGGCGGCCACCTCGTCGGGCGTCCGGTCGGTCGTGCCTATCTCGTAGACGCGCTCCTCACCGTGGCGCTCGACGGCTTCCGCGAGGACGACGTCGAGGGCTTCGGCCTCCGAATTTTCTTCGGCCTCCCGGTCGACGGCGGTGAGGTCGGCGCCCTCGTCGGTCCCGCGCTGGCGGAGGCGCTCTTCGAGGACGTCGGGACGACAGCGCAGAACGACGACGGCGTCCGCGTCGGGGAGGTAGTGCGCGAGGTGGCTCTCCACGAGGACGTCCTCGCGGTCCGCGTACTTCTCCACGAGCGCGTCGACGTCCGCGACGAGGCTGTCCCGTTCGGCGTCCCGTTCGGTGTACAGTTCCTCGTCGCGGATCACGTCGTTCAGGTGGACGACGTCGAGTTCGGTGTCGAGCGCGTCCGTCGCGGTGGTCTTGCCCGTTCCGGGGGTGCCGGTGACGAGGACCCTCATGCGAGCACCTCGTTCAGTTCGCTGACCGCGCGCTCCGTCTCCGACTCGGTGCCACAGGTGATGCGCACGCACTCGGGGAGGCCGAAACTCGAACAGTCCCGGACGATGACGCCGCGCTCGCGGAGCGCCTCCGCGACGGCCGTCGCGTCCCCGACTTCGACGAGCAGGAAGTTCCCGTGGCTCTCGTACGTCGGCGCGTCGACGTGCTCGGCCATGTAGTCGCGGCTCCACCGCGCCGTCTCGACGGTGCGCTCGACGTGCTCGTCGTCCTCCAGTGCGGCGAGGCCGGCGCGACACGCGACGATGCTCGCCGCGAACGGCGTGTTCACGCGCGCGTACGCGTCCGCCCAAGCGTCGGGGACGAGCGCGTATCCGAGGCGGAGGCCGGCGAGCCCGTACGCCTTCGAGAACGTCCGCAGGACCGCCACGTCGTCCCGGCCGTCGAGGAGTTCGACGGCGCTCGGCGCTTCGGTGAACTCCGCGTACGCCTCGTCCACGACGACGAGCGTCTCCTCGGCCGTCTCCTCGGCGATGCGCTCGACGTCGTCGAGCGCGAACCGCCCGCCGGACGGGTTGTGCGGGCTGGTGAGGTAGACGACGCGCTCCCCGTCGTAGGCGTCGAGGACGACGTCCGCGGTGAGCGCGAACCCGTCCGCCTCCGACACCGCGTACTCGTTCACGTCGCCGTGGTGGAAGCGCGCGCTCATCCCGTAGTAGGTGAACCCCGGACTCGGCACGAGCACGTCGTCGCCGGGCTCGAGGGTGGCGCGGTGGAGGTAGTCGAGCGCGCCGTCGCCGCCGTTCGCCAGCCACACCTGCTCGTCGTCGACGCCCCACTCGTCGGCGAGAGCGGCGGTGAGGTCCTGGTGGTCCGCGGTCGGATAGTGGTGGACCTCCTCGGCGCTCGCCTCGACGGCCGCTGCGCCGGCCGGGCTCGGTCCGAACATGTTCTCGTTCGACGCGAGCTTGACGAACTCCTCGGGGTCGCGGCCGAGTTCGCGCGCGACTTCCTCGATGCCGCGGCCCGCGCGGTACTCGACGTGGTCCGAGAGGTCCCGTGGTCGCATACGCGACGAAAGCCCCCGATTCGACTTAAACGGGCCGATGCGGGACTCGCACGCGCCCCCGCGGTCCGCCGCGCGCCCCCCGTCGGCGGCCGCGGCGCGCCCGGCCGCGACCGCTACGCATTAGACGGCGGCGTCCGCACGCCACGCCATGGCGACAGCGTACACGGCCGTCACGGCCGTCCACCTCCTCGTCGGAGCGGTCTGGGCGGGCAGCGTCCTGTTCTTCACGTACAGCCTCCTGCCGCTCGGACGCACCGGCGATATCGGCGTCGGCACGCTCGAAGCGGCGACGGGGAAGCTCACCACCGTCTCGCGCGCGAGCGCCGTCCTCCAGTTGCTCACCGGCGGCTACATGGCGAGTCCGATGGGCGTCGGCGCCGCGGGCTACTGGAGCACCACCGACGGCTACCTCGTCGTCGCGATGGTCGTGCTCTGGCTGCTGCTCGCCGCGCTCACCGAGATGGCCGGCTCGCGCCTCCGCGACGGCCTCGACGTCGACAAGGTCCGCGAACCCGCCGCGAACGCCGCTAGCTACCTCTACGCCGCGAGCGTCGTCGCCGTCCTCCTCCTGCTCGACGCGGGCGCGCTCGCCGCCATCTAGGCTCTCGCGAACGCCCACCGCGCTTTTGCCCTCTGCGCGCGACAGCGTCGGGTATGGCAACACCGACCGGTTCACTGATACTGTTCGTCGTCAGCCTGCTCGTCGGCGGGTTCGGCATCTACGTCGGCGCGCGCGTCGTCACCGGCACCGAGGACTACTCGCACGCCGTCATCACCGCGCTCGTCGGCGCCGTCGCCTGGGCGGTGCTCGCGTGGGTGCCCGTGATCGGCGGCCTGCTCGCGCTCGTCGCGTACGTCTGGGTCATCAAGTGGCGCTACAAGGGTGGTTGGGTGAACGCCATCCTCATCGCGCTCGTCGCCTGGATCGCGACCGCCATCGTCGTCGTGATCCTGAACGCGCTCGGCGTCCACGCGACCGGCATCGGCGTCCTCGGAGCCTGATAGTCCGATTCGATTCTCGGCCCGCGCGGGTCGACCGCGTCACCAGCGGTGGTGGACGTACTCCTTCACGTACGCCTCGTAGACGTCGCGGGCTGCACCGTGCTGGCGGTGGCTGAGCGGCGCGAGGTCCGCCGCGGCGGCGTTCGCCGCGATGTGCTCCGGCGAGGAACTCCCCGGAATGACCGTCGTCACCGCGTCGTGGTCGAGGATCCAGCGGAGCGCGAACTGCGCGAGCGAGACGTCCGCGGGCGCGTACGCCGCGAGTTCGTCCGCCGCGTGCGCACCGATGTCCTGCGGGACGCCCGCGAACGTCTCCCCGACGTCGAACGCGTCGCCCTCGACGTTGAAGTTCCGGTGGTCGTTCTCCGGGAACTCCGTCTCCGCGTCCACCGCACCCGTCAGCAGCCCCGACGCGAGCGGGACGCGCACGATGATCCCGACGTCCTCGGCCTTCGCGCGCTCGAAGAACGTCTCCGCGGGCCGCTGACGGAAGGGGTTGAAGATTATCTGCACGGACTCCACGCCGTCGTACTCGACGGCCTTCAGCGCCTCCTCGACGCGTTCGACGGAGACGCCGTAGTGGTCGACGAGGCCGTCGTCGACGAGTTCGTCGAGCGCGGCGAACGTCTCCGGACGATAGTAGACGTCCGTCGGCGGACAGTGCAACTGGAGGAGGTCGAGCGAGTCCACGTCGAGGTTCTCGCGCGAGCGCTCCGCGAACCGGCGGAGGTTCGCCTCGTCGTAGCCCTCGGGCGTGTGCGGGTCGAGGCGTCGGCCCGCCTTCGTCGCCACCACCGGGTCCTCGTCTCGCTCCGCGAGCACGTCCGCGATGAATCGCTCGGAGCGCCCGTCCCCGTAGACGTCCGCCGTGTCGAGGAACGTGATCCCCTCGTCGAGCGCGGCGTGCACCGCGTCGCGCGCTTCCGCCTCGCTCACGTCGCCCCACTCGCCGCCGATCTCCCACGTGCCGAGTCCGACCGGCGTCACGCCGAGGCCGGTCGACCCGAGCGGTCGTTCGTCCATACCCGCCGTGGTCGCCCCCGCCCCGTAACCGTTCGGGTCGCGGCCGGACCCGGCGACACCGGCCCCGCCGACAGGGTTTATGTGACGCGCGCGAGTATTCTCGGACTGTCATGGAAATCACCTGGTACGGACACTCCACGTTCGGCGTCGAGGTAGACGACGAACTCCTCCTCATCGACCCGTTCTTCGGCAACCCGAAGACCGACACCGACCCGGAGGAACTCGACCCCGACTACGTCCTCATCACGCACGGCCACGCCGACCACATCGGCGACTGCGACCGGTTCCGCGGCGCGCACTTCGTCGCCACCCCCGAAGTCATCAGCTATCTCACCGACGAGTACGGCATCGAGGACGGCACCGGGATGAACCTCGGCGGCACCTTCGAGACGGCGGAGACGTACGTCACGATGGTGCGCGCCGACCACTCGAACGGCCTCGACACCGACTACGGCGCCACCGGTGGGATGCCCGCGGGCTACGTCGTCAGCGACACCAAGCCCACGCAGGTCGCGGACGCGGAGAGCCAGACGTTCTACCACGCCGGCGACACCAGCCTCCAGACGGAGATGCGCGACGTCGTCGCGCCCTACCTCGAACCCGACGTCGCCGCCGTCCCCATCGGCGACCACTTCACCATGGGTCCCTGGCAGGCCGCCGTCGCCGTCGACTGGCTGGACGTCGACTACGCCATCCCGATGCACTACGACACCTTCCCGCCCATCGAACAGGACCCCGCCGACTTCGAGCGCGAAGTCGACGCCACCGGCAGCACCGCCGACGTCGTCGCCCTCGACGGCGACGAGACGTTCGACCTCGGCGAACAGACCGGCTACTGAGGCGGACCGTCGGGCCCCGGGCCCGACGCCGCCTCCCTCTCTCCCCCTCGTTATTCGGCGCGTATCCCAGTTAGTCGCGCCCCTACTCCACGTGTCAGATACGCCATAACAATGCGGGCAGCGTAAGTCGGCCCGTACATGGCTCAGGGTCGGCTTACCGAGCGCGCGAAACGCACCGAGCGGACGGACCGAGCGGCGCGCCCGCCGGACGCGTGTCCCGGCTGCGGCGGCGCGCTCGACACGCGAGACGTCCTCGAACACCTCCCGTGCGGACGCGTGCACTTCGCGGACGACGAAGAGCGCACGCCGTGCCCGAAGTGCGGCGACCCGCCCGCGGCGTCCGACGTCGCCCACCGGGGGACGGTCCGCGTCTGTCCCGACTGCGGATACACCGAGGACGCGACCGGTCGCGCCGGCGCGACGAGCGAGCGATGAGCGCCGACTCGCCGACGGGAACGGAACGCGCGTCCTGGCCGGCCGTGGTCGTGACGCTCGCGCTCCTCGTCGGGACCTACGCGGTCGGCTACGAACTCCTCGATAGCTGGCTTTTCACGGCCGCGCTCGCCCTCACGGGGTCGTGCGCGCTCGTGCTCGTCGCCGGGGCCTGCTGGCCGAGACTGTTCGCGCGCGTCGGCTCGCGGCGCCTACCGCTCTGGACTGCCGCCGTCGTCCCCGGCGTCGCCGCGCTCGCCGTCTACCGGTACGTCCTCGGCACCGCGTCCGCCGCCCTCGTGGCCGTCGCGCTCGTCGCCGTCACCGGCGGCTGGCTCCTCTCAACGGCCACCGACGTCGCGGGCGTCGGACCCGGCTGGCTCTCCGCGCCCGTGCCCGTTCGGCTCCACCCGCCGCTCGCCGTCGCGGCCTCCATCTGCGCGTACCTCGTCGCAGTCGGCCGATTCGACTTCCTCACCGTCGCGTTCCTCGTCGCGACGTCGCTCTTCTCATTCTACGTCTGGGTCGTCCTACCGCTGGGCATCATCGGTCGCCGAACGGACGCGGACGCGCCCCCGCTCCCCGACCCCGCGCCCCGCGTCGACGTGCTCGTCCCCGCGTACAACGAGGCGGCGACCGTCGCGCGAAGCGTCGAGAGCGCCCTCGCCGCCGACTACCCCGCCGACCGACTCCACGTCTACGTCGTCGACGACGGGAGCACCGACGACACCGCCGCCATCGCGGGCGAGTACCCCGACGAACACGTCACCGTCCTGCGAAAGGAGAACGGCGGGAAGCACTCCGCGCTCAACTACGGCCTCCTCTGCTCCGACGCGAACCTGGTCGCGACCGTCGACGCGGACAGCTTCCTCGCCCCGGACGCGCTCCGGCGCTCCGTCGCGCGCCTCCGCGCGGACCCCGACGCGGCGGCCATCGCGAGCAACGTCAAAGTCGAGAACCGCGACCGCCTCCTCACGAAACTCCAGGCGCTCGAATACGTCGTCGGCATCAACACGTTCCGTCGCGCGTTCGACCTGTTCGGCGTCGTCCCCGTCGTCCCCGGGTGTCTCGGCGTCTTCCGCCGCGACGCCCTTGACGACGTCGACGGCTACGATCCGGACACGCTCACGGAAGACTTCGACCTCACCATGCAGTTGCTGAAAGCCGGCTGGACCGTCCGCACGACCGAAGCCGTCGTCTGGACGCAGGCCCCGTTCACGTGGCGGGACTTCTACGGGCAGCGAAAGCGCTGGGCGCACGGCGGCCTGCAGACGCTCGCGAGACACGCCGACGTCCTCGTCGACCCCGACGTCGGCCCGCTCCAGCGGTTCATGTACCCGCTCAAGGCCGTCTCCCTGCTCTCCGTCCCCCTCGTCCTGCCCGCCATCCTCCTCGCGGTCGCGCTCGGCCCGTACCGGCGCGTCGCCATGCTGGTCGCGTTCTTCGCCGCCGTCATGGCCCTCGTCGCCGCGCTCGCCGTCGCCCTCGAACGCGAGGACCTCCGGCTCATGGCGTACTTCCCGTTCTTCGTCGTCGGCTACCGACAACTGCTCGACTACACGGTCGTCCGCGGACTCGTCGCGCTCCTCCGGCGCACGCCCGGCGAGTGGGGGCACGTCCGCCGCGACCCCACCGACCCGCGCGGGCTCGAGGACCTGCAGTTGAACGCCGGGACGGAGGCCAACGATGAGTAGCGACCCGCACGACGCGGCGCGGTGGCTCGCCGGCTTCGGCGCGACGCTCGCCGTCGTCCTCGGGACGCTCCTCGTCGTCGCGCTCGTCGTCCAGGGCGTGACGTTCCCGGCCGTCCCCGGCGGCGGTGGCTCGCCGGCCGGCGCGGCCGCGACGACTCCCGCGGGGACGCCGAACGCGAGCGCGCCGAACGGAACCGAACAGCGGGCGACGACCGGTCAGTCAGCGGGCGAGCAGTCGGCGGCCAATCAGTCGACCAGCGCCGGCCCGCCCGCGTGGCACCGCTACCGGACCATCGTCGTCTTCCGCGACGACGACGTCCAGCGGGGCTGGCGGCCCGACACGCTCCGCGCCGTCCACGACGTGTTCCTCCGGACCGATGTCCCGCTCACCGACGCGGTCATCCCCCACATCGGCGACGGCTCCATCACCGAAAGCCGCTCGCTGTGCGCGTACCTCACCGGTCTGCGACGCGACCACCCCGGACAGTTCGAGTACGCGCTGCACGGCTACACCCACGACGCGCGCACCGGCTTCCACGGCGGGAGCGAGTTCGGCGACGTGCCGTACGACACCCAGCGCGCGTTGATTCGGAACGGCACGCGCGAACTCACCGCCTGCACCGGCGAACGCCCGCGGACGTTCGTCCCGCCGATGAACACCTACGACGACGCGACCGTTCGCGCGCTCCGCGCGTCGAACTACACGACCGTCTCGAGCGCCGACTGGTTCGAGCGCTCCTATCGGGGCCGAACGGGCGTCTTCACCACCGGCGGCGTCACGCACATCCCCGAACGCGGGGCGTTCGTGAAGAACTGGACGAGCGGCGCGTTCTACACCGACCGCGAACTCGAAGCGCGCTTCGACGCCGCCTACCGGAACCGCTCGCTGTACGTCCAGATGCTGCACTACTGGTCGTTCACCACCGACTCCCACCGCGCCGCACTCCGCGGCCTCATCGCGCACATGCAGTCCAAGCCCGGCGTCCGCTTCATGACGCTCGGCGAACTCCACCGCGGCCTCGCGAACGGCACGATAGAGCGCACCGAGGACGGCTGGCGCGTCCGCGAGACGGCCGCTCGCGCGAACGCCACCGGATCGACGCGCCCGCTCGCGAACGCGACGACGGCCGACTCGCCCGACGGCGGCGCGAACGGCACGGCGACGCCACCCGCCGATAGCGCGGACTGACGGCCGTCTCCGAGCCGTAGTATCGTCGCACCCAATGCGTACTTATTCCGCCATCACATCACATGTATTATGCGACGCGAGACAGCACGGGGCCGCAGCGACCGCGCGACCCCCGACGGCGTCCTCGACCGCGTCGACGACCTCGCCGTCTTCATCGTCTCCGACGCCACGCACGTCGACTACGTCAGCCCCGCCTTCGAGTCCATCGTCGGCCTCGACCCAGCGGAC
Source organism: Halarchaeum sp. (assembly GCA_042216135.1). Classification (GTDB taxonomy): domain Archaea; phylum Halobacteriota; class Halobacteria; order Halobacteriales; family Halobacteriaceae; genus Halarchaeum. The sequence continues at coordinate 16,211 of JBDGUG010000046.1, forward strand.
GCCACCGACGTCGCCGCCCTCCTCGAACGCGTCCACCCCGATGACCGGGACCGCGTCGGCGACATCGTCGCCGACCTCACCGACGACCCCCGCGAATTCGAGTACGAACACCGACTCGCCACCGACGACGACCGGGAACGCTGGATTCGCGTCCACCTCGTCCCCCTCCGCGCCGACGACAGCCCCGTCGCCATCGGTGGCGTCGTCACCGACATCACCGAGCAGAAACGCCGCGAAGCCGAACTCGTCCTCCTCCACCGAATCCTCCGCCACGACATCCGGAACGGCCTCGCCGTCGTCACCGGATGGCTCGACGTCCTCGACGACCAGACCGACGACCAGACGGAGGACACGCACGACGTCGTCCACCGCGTCAAGACCGCGAGCGCGCAGATGCTCGAACTCGTCGACGACACCAAGGACGCCGTCGCCGTCGCCTCCGGGGACGACGACCCCGAACTCGAACCGGTCGACCTCCGCACCGTCCTCGACGTCGTCCTCGCCGAAGTCACCGACCTCTACGAGCACGCCCGATTCGCACTCGACAGCGACGTCCCCGCCGCCCCGGTCACCGCGAACGCCCTCCTCTCCACCGTCCTCCGCAACATCCTCCGGAACGCCGTCCAGCACACCGACCGCGACACCCCCCACGTCACCGTTACCGTCACCGAGAGCGACGACACCGTCACCGTCCGCGTCGCCGACGACGGCCCCGGCGTCCCCCCGAAACGACGACCCGCGCTCTTCCGCATGGGCGAGAAAGGCCCCGACAGCGACGGCACCGGCTTCGGCCTCTACATCTGCAAGCGAATCGTCGACTCTTACGGCGGCCGCATCTGGTACGAGGAGGGGGACCCGCGAGGCGCCGTGTTCTGCGTGGAGTTACAGACGTACGCGGCGTGAGGCGGGGGCGCAGAGCGCCACCGGCGTTTCAGTCGAGCGGACCATACCGTCGGCGTGCCGTTCGCCCGGCCGACGTCGCACACCCTCTTGGAGCGACATTTTATCACGATACCGCGCGTATTACGCGCATGGCGACCGGGGAGTTGACCGACCGGTTTCGCGACCTCCGCGCCGCACTCGACGCCTTGCCGGCGGTGTCGGAGCCGCCGAAGCCGATGCTCCAGATCCTCGGCGCGTCACGGTCCGAACGGACGTGGAACACGCTGCTCGCCTACTTTCTGAACCCCTCCCAGCCACACGGGTTCGGTGCCGCACTTCTCAAAGCGTTCCTCGACACGGCACGGCACGTGGCAGACGACGAGATCGAATACTACCACCGGGACATCGAGCGGGTGACAGTCGAAACCGAAGTGGCGTCGCCACAGAACAATCGGCTCGACGTTCTGATTCGCGTCCCCGGCGAGTGGTTCGTCTGCATCGAGTCGAAGGTCGATGCCCCCCAAGGGACGGGGAAACCAGACCGCTACGTCGAAGACCCACACATCGGGACCGAAGCGAAAAGCGAGTACCCGGAAGACGGCCACCACTACCTGTTTCTCTCGAAAGAGTACGCACCCGACGTAACTGCTGAGGAGTTCGCGGACATCTACTGGCGACACGTCGTCGAAGCCTTTCAGGAGACGCTCAACCGCTCCCACGGGAAGTATCCCGAACGGAGCGTCAGCCAACTGAACGAGCTTCTGTCCACGATACGCACGGTGACCAACATGGAAGAGGACGACTACGAGCAGATCCAACGAGAGAAGGTTCAGCTTCTCAGCGAGTACCGAGACGAGATAGACGAGCT
>JBDGUG010000068.1:0-9661 GCA_042216135.1 Halarchaeum sp.
CGGCGTCGCGCTCGCGCTCCTCGCGTTCGCGGGCGTAGCCCTGCTCGGCCGCCGCCGATAGCGTCCCGAACGCGTTCGGCGGAGCACCGAGGGGGGTGCCGGCCGTATTCGCGCGTATGCCCGGCTTCCCGAACCCGCTCCGGCGAGGCGGCGACCAGTTCGACGCGTACGACTCGTTCGTCCCCGAGCACCTCCCCGATCCGGGACCGTTCCTCGACGGCCACGACGTCCTCGCGGGCGCGTCGCACGCCGCGTTCCACCGGCTGACGTGCGAGCGCTTCGAGGCGCGCGGCGTCTACGACGTGACGTTCGGGTACAACCTCGCGCGGTTGAACCTCGACGCGCACCATCCGGACGCCGGCTACCGGTACGCCGTGGACGCGGACGACCCGGGCGTCCTCCGCGCGGAGTTCACGCCGACGACGGAGTTCTGCCCGCAGAGCGACGCCCTCACGGTCGCGTCCCTGCGCGCGTGGAACGCGCCGGCGGCGCGCCACGAGTACGACCTGGTGCGCGTCCGTCTCCACCCGAGCCACCAGGAGGCCGAGCGCGTGAACGCCGAACTCGCCGACTTGGAAGCGGCCGCCGCCGAGACGGGAGACGTACCTGAGCCGGACGACGAACCGGCAGCGGCGACGCTGAGCGAGCACGCGCCCCGCGACTAGTCGACGTCGAGGGTGCAGTCGCTGAACTCGAAGGAGACGGATTCGGCGGTGCGGTGATAGCGCGCCTGGTGGTTGTGCGCGCCGCAGACTTCGCGGCGGGCGTCCACGAGGCCGAGCGCGGAGAGGCGGTGGAGCTTCCGGTAGGTCGTCGAGGAGGGGACGTCGCAGCGCTCGGAGAGCTCCGTGGCGGTTCGGGGTTCGTCGAGCGCGGCGAGGAACGCCCGGCAGTCCCGGTCGTCGAGCACGCCGAAGAGTTCGTCCGGGTCCCGCGCGCGGTCCGGGTCGTCGTCGCGGGTGACGTTCCGCTGCACGGTCACGTCCCCCGTTCGCGCTCGTCGGCGGCGTAGTGTTTGACGATGCGTTCCTCGGCGCGGTGGACGACTTCGCTCAGCGTGGACTTCGCCATCCCCTCGCGGTCGGCGAGGTCGGTGAGCGTACAGCCGCGGGGCGTGTCGTAGTAGCCCGCTTCGAGGGCGGCGGCGACGACTTCGGCCTGCCGGTCGGTCAGGAGGCGCGAGGGGGCGTCGCCGTCGCGGAGGTAGTCGAGGTCGTAGGAGACGCCGAGGCGTTCGAACTGCTCGCCGAGTTCGGAGAGTCGTTCGCGGGGCGCGGTGAGCGTCCACGTCGCCTCGCCGTCGCGGATGTCGAACGGCATCTCGGGCGGGAGGCCGGACTCGGAGGACGCGAGCAGGAGGAGCGGGAGCGTCGTCTCCGCCTGCAGGAGCGCGTGGCCGTCGCGGTGCTGCAGGACGTCGAGTTCGACGAGCGTGTCGGCGGCGCGCATCGCGTCAAGGACGTCGTCGACGCGCGCGGCTTCCAGTTCGACGAGGGCGACCCCGGTGCCGTCGCCGGGGATGCCCGCGAGGATTCGGAAGCGGGCGTCCGGGAACGCGCGCGAGACGTCGCCGATCCACGTCTGGTCGGGGATTCGGATCGTGAGTTTCGCCTCGGGCATCTACGTCGAGTGGAGGGCGCGAACACACACGACCCTGCGCACGAACATGTTCGATCCGGCGGGGGCGGCGTCCCGAACAGGTTCGTCGAAACCCCCATCGGGGGGCGGCCCGAACGACCCGGTATGGCGGACACGCGACTGGACGCGCGCGAGATAGACGGCGAACCGTTCGGCGACATCATGGACGCGCTCGACGACCTCGACGCGGGCGAGACGCTCCTCCTGATCAACAGCTTCGAACCGGCGCCGCTCTACCAGGTGCTCGAACGGCGCGGGTTCACGCACGAGGCCGAGCAGGCGGGCGAGGACGAGTGGCGCGTCCGCATCCGGCACGCCGACTAGCGCGCACGCGGGAGCGCTGGCGGCCGGACGGCTACGGAGACCAGACGACGGTGACGACGTCGCCGTCGCCGTCGACGGTCTCGTATGCGTACCCGCGCTCGTCGAGTCGCGGGTAGAGGTGTTGGGGAGCCCGGTCGTTCACCTGCACGAGCACGACTCCGTCGTCGAGGGCGGCGAGGCGTTCGAGCGTCTCGCGCAGCGGCTTCGGCGGCGGGAGGTCGCGCGCGTCGAGGAGGTCGGTGGGCGCGTCCGTCGGGGCGTCCGTCGCGGCGAGCGCGGTCGTTTCGACTGCCATATCGTCCCGTCGGTGCCGCGCGCGCGAAGCGATTCCCCCGAAGATGTTCACGCGGCGTCACGCTCGCGCGCGAACCGTTCGGCGAGCGCGCCCGGACTGTGCCGCCAGACGACGCGCGCGAGGTTCGCGGCGGCGAGCGCGCCGCCGAAGGCGAACGCGACGGTGCCGACGCTGACCGCGAGCGCGACGCCCGCGAGCGCGCCGCCCGCCCAGAGGGCCGCGCCGCCGCCGGTGAGCGCGAAGTCGACGCGTGCGCTCCGGTCGTCGTAGAGGTCGTCGAGCGTGGGGACGGTTTCGAGGCCGAGACGGTCGGCGTAACGGTCGGTCCAGACGAGGAACGGGACGACGTGGTAGAGCGTGCCGAGGACGACGAAGCCGACGGCGCCGACGACGAGGAGCGCGAACGCGTGCGGCGCGCCGAATCGGGTCGCGGGCCCGCGGGCGTCGGCGGCCCACGCGGGGAGCGAGAGGACCGCCCACGCGGCGAACGCGACGGCGGCGAACGCGTACCGGCGCAGCATCGGCGTCCACGCGACCCGCGAGCGGGCGAGACAGCGCGCCAGCACGACGGCGACGAGGAGCACTGAAGCGGCGACGAGGACGCCGCCGATGCGGGCGGCGACGTCGACGGCGAGGAGGCGTCCCGCGGCGAGCAGGACGACGCCGAGCGGGTACGCGGTGGATTCGACGCGCTGGGCGGCGCGGTCGAACCGGTCGAGGTCGACCTGCGCGAAGATGGTGGCGAGCTGGTAGAGCGCGCCGAACACCGTCGCGCCGACGGCGCCGAACACCGCGAGGGTGGCGTGCGCGCCGAGCACGGCCGCGTGCGGGACGGCGACGACGCCGGCGTAGTCGCCCGCGAGGAGGAGGCCGAGGAGCGGGAGGACGGCGAAGCACGCGAGCGCGAACGCGAAGTGCCCCTCGGTGACGTCGAGCGGGCGGGCGCGGAGGAGGGTGCGCCCGACGTTGTAGGCGAGCGCCCAGAGGCCCGCGAGGAGGGCGACGCCGGCGAGCGCGACGATATCGAAGCGCGCGACGAGGACGCCGGCGGCGACGCCGAGGACGCCGACGGCGAGCAGGACGAGGTGGGCGCGCGCGAGCCGTATCGAGTGAATCGGGACGCCCGCCCAGACGGGGACGAACTGCGTCATCGCGCCCGCGATGGTGAGACAGATCCAGCCGGCGAGGAGGAGGTGGACGCCCGCGAGGCCCGCGAGCGGCGCGCCGAGCGCGGCCCCGATCCAGCACGCGCTCGCCGGGACGAGGAGCGCGAGCGCGACGAGGAAGTGTCTGAGTGGGACGCGGAGCGGCGGCTGAACGGTCGTGTCGACGGCGTCGGGAACGGCGGCCATACCCGGGTCGTGTGGCGCGCGCGCCGTCCGTCTACTCCCGAACGAGTTCGGGTTTCAGGCGCCGAGGAAGCGCTTCACGATCTGTTCTTCGGCGCGGTGGAGCGTGGTGCTCGCGGTGGACTTCGAGACGCCGGCGGCGTCCGCGAGGTCCGTGAGCGTGCACTCGCGGGGCGTGTCGTAGTAGCCGCGTTCCGCGGCGAGCGACACGAGTCGACGCTGGCGCTCGGTGAGCACGTCCCCCTCCACGAGGTCCGGGGTGGTCGTCTCCCCGCCCGCGCCGAGGATGCGGACGACGCGGACGTCCTCGTGCGACTCGTCGAGGGTGTCGACGACGTCCCCGAGCGTCTCCCGGTCTGGCGCGTGGAACGTCACGAAGAGCGACCCGCTCTCGACGCGCGCGTCGACGACCGGACAGTCCCACTCCTCGATGCGCTCGCACGGACACGCCCGCCCGGCGTCACGCGTGAACCGATAGACGTGTTCGTCGCCGTCGGTGTACACCTCGTCGAGCGGCGTGTCGACGTCGCCCTCGGCGACGAACTCCTCGTGGACGACGCCGTCGTTCGCGCTCCGCCCGAGGAGCGCGCCCCGGCCGTCCCCGCAGACGTCCGAGATGGTGCACGCGTCGGGCCGGTCGACAGCGACTTCCGCTCGCACTCCCCCCGTCATACGTAGACGAAGTGACTGGAACGGCATAACCGTTGGCTTCGCCTCGTCAGGCGCGCGTCCCGTCCGCGGGCGCGAACTCGGCGTCGGCCCGCGCGCCCTCGATTTCGGCGTCGGCGGCGCGCTCGGCCGCGTCGGGGACGCCGAGCGAGCGCGCGGAGTTCGCGACGACGAGGAGGCTGCTCGCCGCCATCGCGCCCGCGGCGAGCAGCGGGTTCAGCACGCCGGCGAACGCGAGCGGGACGGCGACGGCGTTGTAGCAGAAGGCCCACGCGAGGTTCTCGCGGACGCGCCGACGGGTGCGGCGCGCGACCCCGAGGACGGCAGGGACGGCGCGCACGTCGTCGCCCGTCACGACGGCGTCGGCGGCGTCCGTCGCCAGCGCCGTCCCGGACCCCATCGCGATTCCGAGGTCGGCGGCGGCGAGGGCGGGCGCGTCGTTCGTCCCGTCCCCCACCATCGCCACCGTCCCCTCGCCGCGGAGGCGGTCTATCACCGCGGACTTCCCCTCCGGCGGAACGCCCGCGTGGACGGCGTCCACGGCGTCGACGTCCCGGTAGCGCTCGGCGCTCGCGCCCTCGTCGCCCGTGAGCACGACGATGCGGTGGTCGACCGCGAGCGCCTCTATCGCCTCGCGCCAGCCCTCGCGCGGATCGTCGCCCGCGAGCGCGACGGTGCGCGCGGACCCGTCGACGCCGACGACCACGGGCACGAGGCCGTCGTCGTCGCCCGCGCGGGCGCGTCGATCGAGTTCGTCCGGAAGGAGCCAGTCGTCGCCGGCGACGAAGTCGGGGCGCCCGACGCGGACGCGACGCCCGTCGACGGTCCCGGAGACGCCGCGCGCGTGTCGTTCGACGTCCCGCACGTCGGCGTCGGGCGCGTCGGCGTGCGCGCAGACGGCGCGCGCGACCGGATGGTCGGCGTAGGCTTCGAGGGCGGCGGCGAGCGAGAGCGCGTCCGGGTCGCCAGCGACGTCGGTGACGCGCATGTCGCCCGTCGTGAGCGTCCCGGTCTTGTCGAACGCGACGACGTCGACGTCCGCGGCGCGTTCGAAGACGCCGGCGTCGGTGACGACCGTGCCGCACTCAAGGGCGGCGCGGACGCCCGCGGAGACGGCGAGCGGCGTCGCGAGGCCGAGCGCGCACGGACAGGAGACGACGAGCACTGAGAGCGCGGTGAGCATCGCGGCGTCGAGGGGCGCGCCGCGAACGAGCGCGACGGCGAACGCGAGGACGGCGACGCCGAAGACGAGCGGGACGAACGCGGCGGCGAGGCGGTCCGCGAGACGCTGGGCGCCGCCGTGCGTGCTCTGGACGTCCCAGAGCGCGTCCACCACGCGGTCGAACGTGCTCTCCGCGTCGACGCGGACGGTGACGCCGCCCGCGGCGAGGACGCTCCCGCCGACCACGTCGTCGCCGACGCCGACGTCGCGCGGCGCGGACTCGCCGGTGAGCAGTGACTCGTCCGCGGCGCCGTCGCCGTCCACGACGGTGCCGTCGCGCGGGATCCGGTCGCCGGCCGCGACCACGGCGTCGTCGCCCGATTCGAGCGCTCCTATCGGGCGCTCGGTGATGCCGTCGTCGGTCCGCACGCGGACGCGCTCGGGTCGGTCGTCGGCGAGCGCCGCGAGGCCGCTCGCCGCCCGCGACTTCACGCGAGCCTCCCAGTGCTCCCCGAGCGTCACCGCGAGCACGACGACGACGGCGACGTCGAAGTAGACCTCGTGGCCGCCCCGGAGGAGCACGAGGACGCTGTAGGCGTACGCGACGAGCGCCGCGAGCGAGACGAGCAAGTCCATGTTCGGGCGTCTCGCGCGCAGGCTGACGTACGCCCCCCGAAAGACGGGATAGCCGGCGAGGGCGGTGGCGACGCCGGCGAGCACGGCGACGTTCCAGAGGAGGTAGCGTCCCGCCGTCCCGCCCACGTCGAAGAACGGGACGAGCGCGCCCCACCCGAGGTAGACGGGGTAGAGGAAGACGACGTACCACGTCATCACCATCATCCCGAACACGCCGCCGAGCAGGAGGCGCGCGCCCGTCGTGAGCGACCCCTCGTCCGGGTCGGCGTCGCGTTCGCGGACGCGATAGCCGTAGCCGGAGAGCGCCTCGGTGAGCGAGCCGTCGAGTTCGCCGGGGTCGTAGGCGACGCGGACGGCGTCCCCGGCGTAGCTCGCGTCGGCGGCCCGGACGCCCGTGACGTCCGCGGCGCGCGATTCGAGGAACGCCTCGCAGGTCGCGCAGTGCATCCCGTCGACGGCGAAGTACGCCGTCTCACAGCCCTCCAGGTCGGCGTCCGCGGCGTCGTCGCGAACGGCCGCGCGAGCGTCCGCGGGGTCCACGTCCGCGGCGTCGTCGGGGAGCGCGGCCGCGACCTCTCGACAGCCCCGACAGCAGTAGACGGTGCCGTCGTCGGCCGTGACGGGCGGGTCCGCCGGGAGGCCGCAGAGCGCGCACGCCATCCCTAGACGACCGCGAGTTCGACGGTCTTCGCGTCGTCCGCGCCGTCGAGCGTCACGGTAGTCTCGACGCTCGCCGGCGTCGCGTCCGCGGGGAGGTCGTAGGTCGCCTGCAGCGTCGCGCTCTCCCCGGGTGCGAGTTCGTCCGTCGTCGCGCCGCCGTCTATCGTCTCGCCGCCGCCGGTGGTGACGGCGCCGAGCGCGAACCGATAGGGCGTGTCGGCCGTGTTCTTCGCCGCGACGGCGAGGGTGAGCCGTCGGCCGTCGCCGGTGTCGCGGAGCGCGGCGTTCGAGAGTTTCTCGCGCGTCGGCGTCTCGGGGCGGAGTTCGCCGCCGACGCCGACGCTGACGCCCGTCGGTTTGTTCCAGGCGCTCTCGTCGCCGGCGAAGTCCTCCTCGACGAGGCCGACGAGCGTGCGGCCCTCGACGACGACGGGGACGGCGACGCTGACGGGCGCGAGGTAGCGGACGAACGAGCGCCTGCTCCAGACGTCCTCTTCTCCGGCGGTGCGGTCGGGGTCGGTGGTGGTGTCGGTCATTGTCAGACTGAGATGGGGGCGCTACCGGGCGCGAAGAGGCCGTGCTGGACGATCGATGCGAGCGGGATGCCGTACGCGATGATTATGAGGACGACGGCGACGGCGACCCAGAGCTTGAAGTTGTCGAGGACCCGCGGCCCGGCGTCCGGCCCGGAGAGCGGTTCCGGGACGTGGCCGTTGACCGCGAGCGGCGCCTCGCCGCGCCGGCCGAACCACGTCGCGGTGACGACGGCGAGGAAGCAGCAGAGCGCGACGAAGAGCATCGCCGCGCCCGCGACTATCTGGAGGTGGACCGCGTCGAACCCGGTGATCGGGAGGTTGAACGTGACCTGCGAGTACTGCGGGACGCTCGTGCGGCGCGGGACGCCCGCGAGCCCCTCGCGGTGCATCGCGTTCGACATGAAGACCATGCCGACGAACCAGAGGTAGGGCTGGACGGCGGCGAGCGTGCGGAAGCGCAGGCGCTTCCCGGTCAACTGCGGGAGTAGCCAGTAGGAGACGGCCATGAAGGAGAGCGCGACGGCGGTGCCGACGGTGAGGTGGAAGTGGCCGGGCACCCAGAGGGTGTTGTGCACCATCGCGTTCACGTTCAGGCCGGCGTTCACCATCCCGCCGAAGCCGGCGGCGGCGAACATGATGCCGGCGAGCGCGCACCCGGAGAACGCGGGGTTCTCCCACGGGAGCGCGCGGAGCCAGCCGAACCGACCCGTGCCGCCGCGCTGGCGGGCGCCGTGCTCCATGCTCGCCACCGTCGTGAACGCGGTGAGGAGGCTGGGCAGGACGATGAAGAACGTGCTCGTCATCTGCACGAACTTCAGCCCCTGCGAGATTCCGGGGTCGCCGTACTGGTGGTGGACGCCGACCGGCGTCGAGAGCAGGAGGAAGAGGAGGAAGACGACGCGCGCGATGGAGTCCGAGATGAGGCGGCCGCCGGAGAACTTCGGGAGGAGCGTGTACCAGATGAAGTACGCCGGGAGGAGCCAGAAGTAGACGACGGCGTGCCCGAAGTACCAGAAGAGCGTGCGCGTGAGCAGCGGGTTGACGCGCGGGATCCACCCGAGCGACCACGGCACGAGGAAGACGACGACTTCGACGGCGACGCCCGCGGAGCAGAGGAACCAGAGCAGCATCGTCGACACCGACATGAACGTCTGGAGGGGGATGCGTTCGCCCGGATTCTCCTCTCGCCACGCGTAGAGCGACCAGAGGTAGTCGACCCCCGCGCCCCACGACCCGACGACGAGGCCGGCGAGGCCGAGGTAGAACGTCGGGGACGCCTCCAGCGGCGCGTAGAACGTGTAGAGGACGGCGCCGTGCAGGGGGATCCAGCCGACGAGGTTCCCGAGCACGGAGACGAACGCGAGGGCGGTCCCGAGCACCATCAGCGCGAACCACGCCCACGTGAACCTGCGGTCGTGGAAGCCCCTGTCGAGGCTTCGCGTGACGCCCCACGTGAACAGGCCGACGGTGAAGAACGTCGTGAACACGAGCGCCATCAGCACGCCGTGCGCGGTGAGTATGGCGTAGTAGTCCACCGCGGAGAACGGCCGCAGGAAGCCCGTGCGGAACCACGCCTGCAGCAGGCCGAGTAGGCCGCCGACGGCGACGGCGATGATGGCGACGGCGATGCTGGAGCGCGCCACCTTCGCTTCGAGCGGGTGGTCGTCGACGAACGCCATCAGGCGACACCCCCGGCAGGCGCGTCAGCGCTCGGCGCCGCGAGCGACGCGGCCGTCCCGTTCGCGGACGCGTTCCGGAGCGTCTCGCGCGGCACGACGACTATCTGGCCCTCCATGTTCTGGTGGCCGGCGCCGCAGTACTCGTTGCAGACGACGCCGTACGTCGTCGGGCGGTCGAAGCGCGTCGTCGCCACCGTCACCTGTCCGGGGATGACCATGGCGTTCACGCTCGTCCCGACCACCTCGAAGCCGTGGACGACGTCGGGACTCGTGAGCCGGAACGTCACCGTCGTGTTCGCCGGGACGACGACCGGTTCGCGCGTCCCCGGGCGGAACTGGAACTGCTGGGCGACGACGTTCACGACGTAGTGGTCGTCGCTCGCCCAGTGGCCGCCGGGGTCGCCGAAGGTGGTGTTCGAGAGGTCGTTCGCCGCGACCGTCTCGCCGCTGTCGCCGACCGTGGTCGCGCCGACGGCGACGACGCCGTAGACGATGGAGGCCATGAGGCCGACGATGAAGACGAGCGAGACGCCGATCCAGATCTTCTCGTATCGATGTATGTCCATACCGTGATCACCCCAGGATGTGCGGGCCGCGCCCGAGGAACTCGACGAAGTAGAGCAGGATCCACGCGACGACGAGAATCGCCGTGTAGACCGCGATGAGCGACGCCGTTCCCCACGGGTCGTAGTCGTCGTGTTCGATGCGTCGTT
>JBDGUG010000068.1:9761-17935 GCA_042216135.1 Halarchaeum sp.
GTGTAGCCCGAGTTCTCGATCGCCGAGACGCCGCTCCAGTCCGCGCCGGATGGCTGCTCCTCGACGACGATGTTGTGCGTGTCCGACGTCCACTCGAAGTGGACCGTGGTTCCGGGATCGATCTTCAACGCCGGCGGGGCGTACGCGTACGTCCCGCCGTTCCCGTCCGCGCCGACCTCGACCGTCACGTCGCTCTGGCCGGTCTTATCGACGGTGGTGCCGTCGTAGTTCTTCACCTCGCCTCCCTTCGCGGACGACGTGAACCAGTCGCCCCACTCGGGCGACCCGCCGCCACCGCCACTGCCGCCGACGACGACGGCGCCCTTCATCCCGAGGCCGAGGTGCGGGTCGCAGTAGTACTTGTAGACGCCCGCGGTCTCGAACGTGTGCGAGTAGGAGTAGCCCGAGTTCTTTATCTCGGAGACCCCCTCCCAGTTCGCACCGGATGGCTGGTCCTCCACGACGATGTTGTGCGTGTTCGACGTCCACTCGAAGACGACTTCCGTCCCGGGCGAGACGCGCACGGCCGGCGGGGCGTACGCGTACGTCCCGCCGTTGCCCTGCGCGCCCACCTCGACCGTGACGGTGTCCTGTCCGGTCTTGTCGACGGTGGTGCCGTCGTAGTTCTTCACCTCGCCGCCCTTCGCGCTCGACGTGAACCAGCCGCCGTAGTCGGTCGACTGGCCCGCCGCGACGCCCGTTCCGGCCGCGAGCGCCGTCGCCGCCGTCGCGCCCGCGCGGAGGAACCCGCGGCGGGTCGGCCCCCTACGCACGGCGACCCCGGGCGGCGACGCCCGTTCGTGTCGTTGTATCCACCATACGGAGCGGTCGGTCCAGGGCCCACTTATCCGAGGCGTTCACTCCCATCGCGTGGGAACGGCCGCTGCGGATTTGCTCGCCGCAGCCGAACGGACGCGTATGGTCGAGACGCCGACGAGACGGTTCGGACTGTTCGCGCTGCTGGCACTCCTCCCCGTGCTCGCCTACCTGTTCGCGACCGGGGCGGAAATCGTCGCGCTCGCCGTCGTGAACGTCTGCATCGTCACCGCCGCGCTCTACACGTTCCTCGGCCCCGCCGCCGGGGACCCGGTGACGCACTAGACTCATTCCGCCGCCGGCGCGAACACGACCAGCGCGCGCGTCGCCGTCCGCGCGCGCGGTTCGATCGTTCGCTCGCCGTCGAATCGCAGCACGTCCCCCTCGTCGAGCGCGTACTCCTCGTCGTCCAGTCGGACGTCGAGGCCGCCCGAGAGGACGACGAGGAGGACGGCCGTCCCCGGGTGGTCGTGCGGCGGGACGCGCTCCCCCGCGTCCAGGCGGAGGCGGACCGTCCGCGGACGCGCGGCGAACACCTCCTCGTGCGTCGAGTCGTCGAGCGTCGACAGCGTCACTCGTTCGGGCATCACGCTGGCCTAGGGAGTCGGGGCCGATAGCGACGTGCCCGAACACGTTCGGGAGTGCGCGGCGGTGGGCGGTGCGAACACGTTCGGGGGAACGCCCACCGTTGACCCGCGCCTCCGAACGACTGCATGAGCGAACACCGCCTCGACGTCCGCGAGATTCCGCCACAGCAGCGCCACGAACGCATCCACGACCGCTTCGCCGAGTTGGACGCGGGCGACGTCCTCACCATCGTCAACGACCACGAGCCGAAACCGCTCTTCTACGAGTTCCAGGCGGAGGTCGAGTCCTTCGACGAAGACGGTTACGACGTCGAGGAGGCCGAACCCGGTCGGTTCGTCGCGCGCTTCCCGAAACAGTAGCCGGTCACGTTGCGACGACGAGCAGCGCGGAGACGGCGACGAGCGCCACGTGGAAGGACGCGTGCGCGACCATCGCCGTCTCCACGGAGTCGCGCCAGAAGAGCCATCCGAGCGCGACGCCGACGAGCGCGTTCAGGAGGACGGTCCGCGCGACCAGCGCCGGCGTCAGCGGATACGCCGCGGCGAGCGCCGGGAGGTGGCCGGCGCCGAACGCGACGGCGCTGACGACGATAGCGCCCCACATCGCGAGCGCCGGCGGCGACGGACGCTCGCCCCCGAACGCGCGTCCGAGCCGCCAGAACAGCCACGCCAGCGGCGCCATCACGCCCCACCGCAGGAGGAGTTCCTCGGTGATGCCGCCGTAGAGGAGGCGGAGCGGGAGCGACGCCGCGAGCACGCCGAGCGACTCCGCGTCAGTGCTCGTGGGCGCGGGCAGGGAGACGAACGGCGCGAACGCCGCATCGAGGAGCGAGACGAGCGCGAACGCGCCGACACCCACGACCACCGCACGCCCGAGCGACTCGCGGAGCGCGCGCCAGTCCGCGCCGTCGCCCGCCGCCCACGCGTAGACGTGCGAGCGCAGGCCGATCCGCGGCGCGGCCGCCGCCCCGAGCGCCACCGCCACGGCGAGCAACAGCACGGAGTTCGCCGCGGCCACCGCGAGCAACAGCGGATAGGACGCCCCCTCGAATCCGGGGAGCGCGCGGACCGCCGGCACGGCGCCCGCCGCGGCCGCGAGCACGCCGACCATCCCCAGCGCGAAGAGCGCGACGCCACCGCGCGCCGCCCGCCACAGGCCTCCGCTCGCGTTCGACGTCATACCGCCTCCGTTCGCGCACGGCGCGGAAAAATCCCACCCCTCGACTGCGACGGGCGACACGCGTTAGTATTGTGTAAATATAGATATATTGTTTGGTGGGGGGAGGATCCATATATTTCGATGTGGTGGGCGTATATGTCGTATTTTACTCCATTATTCCCCAATATTCCCATATAAATACACAATCTTGATGCTATTCAGATAAAATTACCCGATCCTCGTAGATATGTCGATACCGTCTCCGAGAAAAACCGGTATACTGGCCTATGAGCGCCATTAGACTGTTATATGCCGAGCGTCTTCTCCACCCTCTCCCTCAACAATATTGTTCTTTATTTGTATTACTATCTGGGGCGGATCGCGAGCGCGTGCGCGAGCGACGCGTCGGCGTCGACGGCCGGAACGCGTTCGCGCTCGACGTCGCCCGCGGTCAGACACTTGAATCCGTCGTCGGTGACGAGCCACGTGTCCTCCGTCTTCGTCCCGCGGACCGTCGGGTTCCACGCGTACCCCATCGGGAGGTGGACGCGCTCGCCGCTCTGCGGGGTCGCCACCCACTCTCGGCCGTCGAACCCCGCCGCGCCGCCCTGATGGTGGTGGCGCCACTCCCCGCGGAAGCCCGTCTCCGCGTACGCGTCGCGGATCCGCGCGAAGACGTCGGCCGCGGTGCCGCCCGCGCGCCCGACGCGCCGGGTCGCCGCGAGCGCCGTCGACGCGACCCGCGCAGACGCCCGCCAGCGGTCGTCGTACCAGTCGGGCGCGTCGAAGCGGACGGTGCGCGTGAGACTCGCGAAGAGACCACCTCGGGACGCCGTCACCGACACCAGCGCGTACGCGCCGAGTTCGGCGTCCGTCGGCGTGAAGTGGCGATACCGTCGAACGCGCTCTGCGCCGCCGACGAGGACCACGGGCGCGCGAACGTCCGCGTCGGCCAGCCGACCCGTGAGTTCGGCCGCGGCCGCGCGCTCGCTCGTCTCCGCCGAGAGGTCTCGGCAGACGGACTCCACCGCCGCCGCGGCGTCCGCGCCGAGCGCGCGATACGCCCCGACGTCCGCGTCCGCGAGCGGCTGGCGGAGCGCCGTCGCGTCCGCGCGCTCGAACCCCGGCACGTCGACGTCCGCCGCCGCCGGCGTCGGACTCCGCGCGGCGAGCGCGTCCACGAGGTCCGTCTCGTGCCACGGATAGCTCTCGACGACGGCGTCCGCGGGGAGTTCCTCCGCGGCGAGTCGGTCGGCCTCGATGTTGGTGGTGAGGACGCGCAGGTCGTCCCCGTCGTAGCCGGCCGCGGCGATGCCCGCGTCGTCCGACGCGTCGACGACGTTGTCGCCGCCGGTCAGCCACGCGAACCCGTTCGGACGAGCGAACCAGACGGCCGCGAGGCCGCGCTCGTCGAGATAGGCGTCCAGTCGCTCACGTCGTCGCATACGCGCCGTACCGACCGCGAGAAGTTAAAACCGGGGCCCGGTGCGCGTCGGGTCGCGCGGGCCGGCGCTCAGACGTGCGGTTCGCCGAGTTGCTCGCTCGCGTCCTCGAACGAGACCCGGCGGTTGTGGAGGGCCACACCGGTCTCCGCGTCGAAGACGTGCGCGGCGTCGACGGGGAGGTGGACGGCGACGGACTCGCCCTCCTCGATGCGCCGCATCCCGTCGGCGACGGCGGTGAGGGACGTCGAGTCGCCGGCGGCGAAGTCGAGGTGGACGACGTGCTCGTTCCCCATCGGTTCGACGACGTCCACGGTCATCTCGAACTCGCGGTCACCGAGCGACACCGCCGCCGGGTCGTCCTCGAGGATTTCGACCGACTCGGGGCGGACGCCGAGCACGACGTCGTCCGCGTCCCCGATATCGTCGACGATAGCGTCGTCGAGCGCGTACGTGAAGTCGGCCGCGACGAAGCGCTCCCCGTCGAACTCGCCGTCGAGGTGGTTCATGTTCGGTTCGCCGAGGAACTCCGCGACGAACAGGTTCGCGGGGGCGTGATAGAGCTCCAGCGGTTCGCCGACCTGCTGGAGTTCGCCGTCGTTCATCACGGCCATCCGATCGCTCATCGTCATCGCCTCGGTCTGGTCGTGGGTGACGTAGACGGTGGTGGTGTCGAGATCCTCCTGGAGGTGCTGGAGCTCCGTGCGCATTGTCGCGCGGAGCTTCGCGTCCAGATTCGACAGCGGTTCGTCCATCAGGAAGACCGCGGGATCACGGACGATGGCGCGCCCGAGCGCCACCCGCTGCTGCTGGCCGCCCGACAGCTCGCCGGGTTTCCGGTCGAGCAGGTCGGGGATGTCGAGCAAGTCCGCGACGGACTCGACGCGCTCCTCGCGCTCCTCGTCCGTGTAATCGGGCTCCTCCTCCAGGCCGAACTTCATGTTCTCCCGCACGGTCATGTGCGGGTAGAGCGCGTAGTCCTGGAACACCATCGCCACGTCCCGGTTCTGCGGGACGCGGTAGGTGACGTCCGTCTCGTCGAATCGTATCTCGCCCCCGGACGGCGTCTCCAGTCCCGCGACGCAGCGGAGCGTCGTGGACTTCCCGCAGCCGGACGGGCCGACGAGGACGAGGAACTCCCCGTCCTCGATCTCCAGGGTGAGGTCGTTCACGGCGACGACGTCGCCGAATCGTTTCGTCAGGTTGGATAGGTGTATCTCTCCCATGGTCTCAGGCCTCCGTTTCGAGTCCTTTCGCGAACTGTTCGGCGAACGCGACGTAGATGATGAGCGTCGGTATCGCGGCGAGGAGGGACGCCGCCATCCGGATCCCGTAGTCGATTCCGCTGACGGATGCGCCGAGACTCGGCAGGACGAGCGTCACCGTCGCGGCCTTGCTCGACGCGTTCCCGATGAGCGTCAGCGAGAACAGGAACTCGTTGTAGATCTGGGTGAACTGGTAGATGAAGACGACGCCGAACATCGGCTTGCAGAGCGGGACGATGATGCGGTAGTAGATCTTCGTCACGCTCGCGCCGTCTATCATCGCGGACTCGACGAGCGACGTCGGGAGCGTCTGCATGTACGACCGGAACAGCACCGTGATGATCGGGATGCCGTACGCGACGTGCGTGATGATCAGCGGCACGAGAACGGCGTGGTTCCGCGTGAAGTACGGGAGCGACGCGACGTACGGCGCGACCATCCGTCCGAGCGGGAAGATGTTGTTCCAGAACCGCGCGAGCGGGACGAGCACGGCCTGGTAGGGGATGAAGACGCCGATGATGAACAGGGTGAGCACGGCGAGTTGGCCGCGCCAGTCCACCATCGTCAGCCCGTACGCCGCCATGCTCGCGAACAGCACCGTGAAGACCGTTGCCGGGATGGACATCACGATGGAGTTCACGAGCGGGCCGCTGAGATGGTTCCACGCGAACCGGGCGTTGTCGAGCGCGAGCCCGTCGCCGAACGGCGGCAGGAACGGGAGCGTGCGGATGACCGCGGCGTTCGACTTGAACGCCGTCATCAGCCCCGTCTCGAGCGGGACGAGGTAGAACACGACGCCGAGCAGGACGAGCGCGTAGAGCGCCGCGCGCGTCCACGACAGGTCTCGGTACCATTCGGCGACGTCGTCGGTGGTTGGTGTCGAAACGGACATCTCAGAGGCTCCCGTGCTTGTGCTGGTAGTAGAGGTACGGTGCGATGACGCCGAGCGCCAACAGCAGCAACATCGTGGCGATGGCCGCGCCGTACGCCCACTCCGTGTACTTGAACGCGCGACGCACCATCAGCGTCGCGAGGATGTCGGTCCCCGTGGGCGGCCGGAACACGCCCGTGAGCGAGTAGAGGAACGTGAACGCCTTCAGCGCGAACACCATCAGCACCACCGCGGCGCTGACGGAGGACGCGCGGAGCTGCGGGATGATGACCCGGAGGTAGATGCGCGCGGTGCTCGCGCCGTCTATCTTCCCGGCCTCGAACTGCGAGGTGGGAATCGACCGGAGGCCGGCGAGGTAGACGACCATCGCGTAGCCGCTGAACTGCCAGACGAGCGCGAATATCACCGCGGCGAGCGCGAGCCTCGGGTCACCGAGGAAGTCGATGGACGAGAGGCCGAGCGCCTTGATGACGAGGTTCACGAGGCCGCTCTCCGGGTTGTACATCCACAGCCAGAGCTGTGCGGTGATGACGAACGAGAGCGCCATCGGCAGGATGTATATCGTCTGGACGGACTCGGAGTACCGGATGTTCCGGTCGAGGAGCACGGCCAGCGCCAACCCGAGGACGAGGCAGACGACGGTGAACGCGACGAGCAGCACGAACGTGTTCTGCGCGGCCGTCCAGAAGGTCGAACTCCCGAACGCCCGCGCGTACATGCTGAAGTCGAGGTTGCCGTAGTTCGCGGACGCCAACCCCTCGTAGTCGGTCAGGGAGATGACGACGTTCCAGCCGATTCCACCGTAGACGGCGCTCCCCATGAGGAGGAAGGGGATTCCCCAGAACGGGAGCGAGCGGACGAACGTCCCGTTGAGGAAGCGCCGGAGCCGCTCCGAGAGCGGCGTCTCGTCCGCCCGGCCCGCGTGGTCGGTCGTGTTCTGTGTGGCCATTTATATTCGTGGGGAGGGAGGTCTCAGCTGCTCACCGCGGAGACGAGCGCGTCCGCCGTCTTCTCGACGTGATACGGGTCCATGAAGTCGTTGCCGAACGCGCTCTTGAGCTGGCCGAGCGTCTTCGGCGGGACGGCGAGGCCGTGGGCCGTCGTCGGCGGGAGCTTGTCCGCCGAGAGCAAGTCCTTGTAGGTCATCTTCAGGAAGGGCGTGAGCTTCTCCGGGTCGACGTCTTTGCGCGGCGGCACCGAGCCCTTCGGGTTGTTGAAGGTGATCTGGGCGTCCTTCGATCCGACGAACGCCTCCCAGCTCTTCGTCGCCTCCGGCGTCGGGTTGTTCGCGGGGGCGACGAAGGAGTCCAGGTGAAAGACGTACAGGTCCTCGGTTCCGGGGAAGGGAATCCAGTCCCAGTCCTCCTTGTACTTGAAGCTCTCGTCGGAGCGGTACATCCCGTACACCCAGTTCCCCTCGTGGATACAGCCCGCCTTCCCCGACATGACCTTCGAGTTCGCCGTGGTGAAGCTGATCGAGGAGGCGTCGCTGTTGATGTAGTTCGTGAGGATGGTCTTCTCGGTCTCGAGCGCGTCGACGACGGCGCTCCGGTCCGGGTTCCCGTTGATGAAGTCCATGTACGTGCTCACGCCGGACTGGCTCATGAGGATCTCCGTGAACAGCTGGAGGTTCGTGAACGGCGCTTTCATCGCCTGCGCCATCGGCGCGGCGTCGGTGTTCTTCTTGATCTTCTCGAGTGCGTCCATGAGCGACGAGACGTCGGTGAGGTCCTCGGCGTTCACGCCCGCCTCCTCGAAGACGTGGACGTTGTAGAAGAGGTTGTTCAGCCGGTGGGAGCCGATGGGGACCGTCGGCATCTTCCCGTTGAACTTGGATTTCTCGACCGCCGGGCCGAATATCTTGTCCTTCAGGCCGTTGGCCTCCCAGACGTCCTTCTCGAGGTCCATCAGCGCGCCCTCGTAGCGCTTCAGGTTCTCACCCGGCCAGTTCGCGAAGGAGCTCATCGGGTTGTTGTTCGCCAGCCGGCGCGTCACGGTCGCGTTCAGGCTGAC
>JBDGUG010000025.1:0-17842 GCA_042216135.1 Halarchaeum sp.
CAGCGTCGGGGGTCGCGAATAGGCGGGTTCTGCTGAACGCCCCAGCGTCCCACCGTACCCCGCTCTCGCGAATCTACCGCGATGACCAGAAGGGGAACGGCGTCCCCGAGAGCGTCTCCGCAGCGAAGCTAGCTGGGAATCCGATCCGAATCGACGTCCAGGAGCGCTAGCACGTCGTCGACGGACATATGGGCCCCGTCGCTATCGCTCGTGTCGTCGACGGCCGTCATCACGGCGTCCTCCAGTTCCGAGAGTCGGTCGGTGATCTTCTCGAGGTTCAGGACGCGTGGCGCGAGCGTCAGGTACGTGGCCCCGTCCTGGTCGTACAGGTCGTCCGCGTCCATCTCCGGTAACCGCTCGTCGTCGTCGCGCTCGACGTCCATGGAGCCGAGGCCGGCGACGGCGACGGGCGATTCGAGTTCGATAGGGCCGTTCAGAATCGCCTGTGGCAGTACGAGGGTCAGATCCTCGAGGACGGCTTCGCCCTCCGCGCGAACGGTGTAACACAGCGAGTTCCGCACGGTGAGCGCGCGTGACGCCGTCGCGATGCCGAGCACGACGCAGTCCTCCAGGATGACCTGGCTGCCGACGACGTTCCCGCGGACCACGCAGTTCGTCAGTCGGACCCGCTTGCCCGTGACGGTCCCGTCGACGCGGGCGTCGCTCGCGGTCACCGCGGCCGGCGTCCCGAGCTCGCCCGTTACGTGCGCCCCGTCGAGTTCGACGCCGTCGCCAGCCATGACGGATCCCTCGACCGTCGCCCCGGGGTCGGCCTCGACGGTCCCACCGTACACGCTCCCGGCGACGGTCGCGTCGCTTCGGAGGCGAACCGGGCGATCGATCTCCGCCTGCTCGACCGGGATGATTCGACCGTCGTACGTCTCCTCGGCTTCCACCACCGCACGCGTCTGCTCGATGTGCGCCATCAGTCGTCCACCTCCGTGGCGAACTGCACGCCATCGTCCGGCATCGCTTTGCCGAGCGCGTCGGTGTACGCGAGGCCGAGCCGCGACCGCTCGCCGTACTCGCCGAGCGAAGCCGTGAGCTCGTCCGGATCGAGACGGGTGGTTCGAGCGGGCGAGTCGACGCCCGAGACGCCGCTCATCAGCTCCTCTGCGCCGTCCAGCGGCTCCAACGCCGCGGAACACCAGTCGGTGCCGTCCGCGGAGAGCTGCGAGGGGACGACCGTCTGTCGCGTCCGGACGCCGTCCTGTTCGTACGTGACCACGTAGTAGGGCGCTTGCAGCGTCGTCGCTTCGTCGCTCGGCAGCGCGTACGAGTCCGCGTCGAGGCGATGGTCGTCGATCCGGTCGAGCAGTCGCTCCTGGCGGTCGATGTAGTCGTTGATCGCCTGGACCGTCTCGCCGGTCGTCTCGCGAACCGCCGTCGTCCGCTCGTCGCCCACCGTCTCGTTGTGCTCCTGCAGGAACCCCCAGGCACCGGTGACCTGCTCGGTGAACGGGCGCTCGATACCGTCCTCGAACTCCGCCTCGTCGATCTCGAAGATGTGCGACCCGAGATCCCGGACGCGCTCGCGCGCGGTCTCGTCCAGTTCGCGGTGCTTCTCCGCGTACCGCTCGTTGATCGACTCCAGGCGCTCGTCGAGCTCCTCTCGCTCGGTCCGGATCTGTTCGTGTTCCGCCTCGATCTGGGGCTTGACCGACTTCACCTCCATCACGTGCTCCATCAGCTTCAGCTCCGCCTGCGCCTGGATGTTCTCGTGGATGGCGTCCTGGATGCTCTCGGCTGCCTCCACGACGGCGTCACGGATCTTCTTCACCTCGCCGGTCAGGCTCTGGACGTCCTCTCGCAGTCGGGCGATGGTCTGATTGATCGCCTTCAGCGGCTTGTGGAGGTCGTCGTTCGCCATCAGCTCTCACCCCCCTCGTAGGCGGACGCGCCGAGCACCCGGTCTTTCTTCAGGCGGCCCTCGTCGATGAGCCCCGAGAAGGAGGTCCGGCCGCGCGTCTCGAGCATCCACTCCTCGCGGTGGTGGCGCTTCTCCAGGTCCATCTCTTCGCCGTGGAGCTCCTGTGCCTGCTGCATCCGTGCCTGGACGCGCGCGTCCTCTCGCTCCTGTTCTGCGACGAACTTCTCGACCTCGCGCCGGCGCTCCTCTTCACGCATCAGCTGAGCTTTCTCCTGTGCGGCCTGCTCCGCCTGCTCGATCCGTTCCTGCTCCTCGTTCCGGGTCGCTTCGAGGATGCGGTCCGTCTCCTCGTCGATCTCGGCGAACGACGACTCGACCTCCCGCTCGAACGACCGCTTGCGTTCCTCGTGCAAGCGCTCGTACTTCACCATCAGGTCACCGATCTCGGAGACCTTCCCTTCGGCGGCCTTCGCCTCGGTCTTCAGGTCGCGGATCCGCGACCGGAGGTCTCGAATCCGATCGGTCGCCGTCCGAATCTCCTCGCGGCGCTGCTCGAACTCGCGCTCCTCCAGCTCCGCCTTCTGGTCCTCGATGTTCTCGTAGAGCTCCCGCCGCTGGTCGTCCTTCTCGATCCACAACTGGTCCCAGACGGGATTCACGAGGTCGTCCTTGATGCGGTGGCGCGGGATGACCGCCGCCGTGTCGTGGGTCGTCCGGCAGGTGTCGCAGTGCCAGCGGCCGGCCTCGGGATCCGTCAGCGCGACGGTGGACTCGACGTCGTCGGTCTGACAGTCCGGACAGTAGAAGTTGTAGCTCACGAGCCCGAAGGCGTCGGCCGCCGTCCCGATGTGGTCGTTCAGCAGGTCGATGGCAGTCTCCTGCATCCCGGTGAGGTCTCGGACGAGCTTGCGGCCCGTATCCGAGACGTCCTGGAGGTCGGCTTCGGCCCCGTCGGCGGTCGCCATCTGCTCCAGCTGGTTCAGTTCGCCGACGTCCGCGCGCGCCTCCGCGGGGTCGACCGCGACGTCCGTGTCGACGGGGTCGGCGTCCGCGAGGTCGGCGAACGCTTCGATCGCGTCCGCGGCCGGTTCCGAGGCGTCCACGACCGGCACCTCGACGGTGTGCTGTTCGGCGGTCTGTATCTCGTCTCGAACCGCCTCGAGCGTCTCCGTGATCCGGCCCTCGATCGGCTCGTCGCGGTCCATCACGACCGGGAAGTCCTCGAGGTCGGCGAGGTCGTCGGTAGCCGTCGCGATGGCGTCCGTTTCCGCGAGCCGTTCCAGTTCGAAGGCCGTGGGCTCGGACGACGCCGTCGCGTCGTACACCATCGTCCCGTTCTGGACCGGGAGGCTGTGTCCCGACCAGAGGCCGCGTTCGACGCTCTCGACCGTAATGTCGGGCGATCGGGTCTGCACGTATCCGTAGCCACCGCCGCCGGTGAGGACGCCGAGCGCGATCAGGGCGATACCGATAGTCCCGGCACCCGTCACCAGCGCGCCGACGCCGACGACGACCAGCGCGACCGCCGCGGTGGCGGCGTAGCGGAGTCGCCGGTGCTGCGTGTCGAGGAACTCGGAGAGCGGGCCTCGAACGCCCTCGTTCACCGCTAACGCCGCTTCGGCTCGGTCGTCGACCGGGTCGTCGGTCTCGTAGACGACGTTAGTGACCCGCACGACGATCACCCCGGGGTCGTCGGCCCGCTCGGTTTCCGCGCTGCACGCCGTCGTCTGTCCGGTGTAGCGTTCTCATTCTATGTCTCGGATGGCACGGCTCGCTGCACGACTCACGTCGGGGTCGGGATCGATACGTCGCTGCTGCAGCGCCGACTTGGCGCCGCTCGCGCCGAGCGTGCCGAGCGCCTCACAGGCGGCCGCACGGACGTCCGCATCGTCGTCCTCCAGCCGCTCGGACAGCGCGTCGACGACGGCCTGTTCCGGGACGCCGCCGGCCTCCGCCCGCTCGGCGAGTTCCGCGACCGCTGCTTCCCGCGTCGCCGGCGTGGCCGCGGTCAGGTCGTCCCGTAGCTCGTCGAGCGCTTCAGCCTCGGGTGCGCCCTCGTCGGTCGCGTCGGCGGCCGAGGTCGGCTCGCTCTCGTCGGTGTCGTCGCCCGTCTCGGTCGCGTCCGTCGACGCCGACGAACTCGATGCGGCGCTCTCGTGTGGATCGTCGTCCGCCTGACCGTCCACGGCCGGCGTCGCCGCGCTCGCTGCGGGTCCGGCGTCGCTCGGTGCGGCCGTCGTCTTGGACTCGGACCGGGACTCCGGCGACGGTGGGGACGCGCTCTCGCGCGTCGACGTCGTGCTCGCGGTGTCGTCCGCCACGGCCACCGCTTCGTCGGGCGACATGCTCGGGTCGTCCGCCGCGCCGACGTCGCCCGTCGGCGAGTGCGTCCCGAACTCCTGCAGGAGCGCGCCTCGGCCGGTATACCCGAAGTACCCTATCGCCAGGTTCAGGAGCACCCCGAGGAGGCCGACCGGGAACGAGAGCAGGGACAGGACGGCCGAGAGGCCGACGTAGCCCATCCCGGCGTACCAGGCCGCGGTCGGATACCGGGGGAGGACGAACCCGATCAGAAGCGGAACCGCGGCGACGACACCCCCGACCAGGAGGCCGCCCACTATCGGGCCCGCGGCTCCGAGTCCCGCGCCCGCGACGCCGAGTATCGCGACGACGACGAGCAGCAACTGGAGACCACCGAGAACGAGCAGGCCCGTCCGGAACCGGTTGACGTTCGTTCGGGCGGTCTCGGCATCGACGTCGAGCGCGTCGATTCCACTACTATCGGACGATCCTGCCTCGCTCGCCGTCGTGTCGGAACCGCTATCGAGGTCCCCGCCGGCCTCGAGTTCGTCGTCCCGGGTCCGCATCCCGGCCAGACGCATCACTAATCTGAACGGGAAGAGGACGACTCTCAAGACGAGACCGAAGAGGTATCGGAGTATCTTCAGGGTGAAGAGCATCTCTCTACCCCCACACACCCCCGTGGTGGACGCTCGAAACGAGACCATCTGGTTCTGTCGTACCGGTTCGGTGCTCCCGGCTCCTCGTCCTCCGTACTGGTTCCGTCACTACGTGCCCCATCAGCTCATCCCCTACGAAACCAAACTTGTATGTCGTTGTAAAAATCTTTGGGTGTGACAGGTTCGTTCGATAACTTAAAGAAACGGGGAAAGCGGCCGTCGGTACTGGCTAGTTCTACCCCGCTCCGAACGGGCGCGCGCCGTGCGAACGAAGCGCGAAGGTTTATACGTTCGCCGCGGGTATAGGGCCGCATGAAACTGGACGGGTTCGCTCTCGCTGCAACAACGAACGACCTCACACGCGAGGAGGAGGCGCGTGAGGTCGCCGACGTCCTCGAATTCCGAATGGACAGCGCGGAGGATCCGATCGGACAGCTCTCCGAGTACGACGGCGTACTCCCGATAATCGCGACCAATCGAACGAAGTGGTTCGGCGGCGAGGCGAACGACACGGGCCGCCTCGACCGACTCTCCGCCGCCTCACGGTTCGACGCGGTCGAACTCGTGGACATCGAACTGGAGACGGCGCGCGGGATGGGCTGGATCCTCGACGAGTTCCGCGCGAACGACGTCAAACTCATCGTCTCCCACCACGACTTCGACGAGACGCCCGAGCAGGACGTGCTCGACGCCATCTTCGAACAGTGCGCCCAGTACGGCGACGTGGCGAAAGTCGCGACGTATCCCCAGAGCAACGACGACGTCCTCCGCCTGCTCCGCGCCATCGGCACCGCCACCGAGGAGGGCCGGGACGTCGCGGGCATCTCGATGGGCGGCATCGGCAGTCACAGCCGCGCCGTCGCCCCGCTCTACGGCTCGAAGCTCGGATACGCGCCGCTCGCGTCCGACGACAGCGAGTACGCGCCCGGCCAGATTCCCCTGAAGAAGCTGTCGCCGCTCGTCGAAATCCTCCAGACGGCGAGCGAGGACGTCAGCGAGCTCGACGCGCTCAGCGAGGAACTCGCCGAGCAGCAGACGCTCGCCTGAGCCGACCCGTCCACCGTCGCCCCGTCCGTTCTCCGCGCCGCGCGCGAATCGCTGGGATTCTTATAACTGCACGCGTTGAGTCACTCGTAATGAGTGAGTGTCCCTATCACTGTGAGGGGGTGGGTCGCACGTGACCGATCCGCAGAGCGAGGCGAACGCCTACACCATCCGACTGGAACTCGTCGACGAACCGGGCGAACTGCTGCGCGCGCTCGAACCCATCGGCGAGAACGGCGGGAACCTGCTCTCCATCTACCACGAGCGCGGGCACATCACGCCGCGCGGCCACATTCCGGTGGAAGTCGACCTGGAGGCGACGCCGGAGCGCTACGAGACCATCGTGGACGCGCTCCGCGAGGCCGGCATCAACGTCATCCAGGCGGGGACCGAGCGGTACAGCGAGTCGCTCACCATCCTGCTCTCCGGTGACCTCGTCGACACCGGGCTCTCGGATACGTTCACGCGCATCCGGGACAACACGAACGCGACCATCACCGACTTCGAACTCGCCGCGCCGCAGGGCTCCGCCGCCATCTCGAGCGGTCGGCTCCGCCTCGGCATCGAGGAGGGGGAGACGGAGCGCACGCTCGCGAAGATTCGGGAGATAGCGGCGGAGAAGGACCTCCGCGTCATCGAACCGCTCTTGGGGGTGTTCGCGTGAGACTCGCGGTCCTCGGCGCGGGCGCCGTCGGGTCCTCGGTCGCTGAACTCGCGGGCGAGTACGGGCACAGCGTGGTCGCGCTCGCGGACTCGACGAGCGCCGCCGTCGACCCGGACGGCGTCGACGTCGAAGCGGCCCTCGCGGACAAGCGCGAGTCGGGCGCGGTCGGCGACGCGTCCGTGGACGACGCGCTCGCGGGCGAGTACGACGTGCTCGTGGAGGCGACGCCGACGACGCTCGGGGACGCACAGCCGGCGTACGAGCACGTCCGCGCGGCGTTCGAACGCGACAGGCACGTCGTGCTCGCGAACAAGGGTCCCGTCGCGGAGCGCTACGCGGACGTGCGCGCGCTCGAACGCGAGAGCGGGGGCGAACTGCGCTTCGAGGCCACCGTCGGGGGCGCGATGCCGGTGCTCTCCACCGTCGAAGACCACGGCCCGGATCACGTCAGCGGCCTGCGCGGCGTGCTGAACGGCACCGCGAACTTCATCCTCTCGCGGATGGCGGCCGAAGGCCTGGACTACGAGCACGTCTTAGCGGAGGCCCAGGACCTCGGCGTCGCGGAGGCCGACCCCTCCTTCGACGTCGAGGGGACGGACACCGCGCTGAAGTGCGTCATCGTCGCGAACGTGCTCGCCGAGGGCGAGCGCGAGTACACGCTCGATGACGCGGACGTGGACGGCATCGTCGGCATCGCCGGGAGCGCGCTCGAACTCGCGAACGACGACGGGCGGACGGTCCGCCTCGTCGGCGAAGTCGTGGACGGCGACATCCGCGTCGGCCCGCGCATCCTCCCGCAGCAGTCGCCGCTCGTCGTCTCCGGCACCGAGAACGTCGTGCAGCTCGCCACGTCGAACGCCGGCCTGCTGAACGTCTCGGGGCGCGGCGCGGGCGGCCCGGAGACGGCCGTCTCCATCATGACGGACATCCGCCGACTGGAGTAGCGCGCGGCGGAGCGGAACGCTTTTTGTCGCGTGAAACCATACCATGGGTGGAGAGGTATCTCCGTTCGACGAGAGGAGCCGTCGAGCGCGGCGTTCGAGCGACCCGGGTTTCCGGCGGCCTCAGGGCTGAACGAGGAAGCCGCCCTCGACGGGGAGACAGACGCCGGTGACGCGCGAGGCGAGGTCGGACCCGAGGAAGAGAACGGCGTTCGCGAGTTCGCGTGGATCGGCGCGGCCCGGCATCGCCTCCTCGATCTCGTAGCGGTCGGTCGCGTCGGGCCGCTGGACGGCGACGCGGTCCTGCATCGACGTCGCGACGATGCCGGGGAGGACGGCGTTGACGCGGATGCCGTCCCGCGCGTACTCCATCGCGGCCGCGCGCGTCATCCCGTTGATCCCCGCTTTCGAGGCGCTGTAGCCGGCGCGACCCATGATGCCAGTGACGCTCGCGACGGAGGACGTGTTGATGATCGATCCGCCGCCGTCCTCGAGCATCGCTCGAATACCGTGTTTCATCCCGTAGAAGGCGCCGCGGAGGTTGACGCCGACGACGTCGTCGAAGTCCGCGCCCTCGTAGTCCGCGAAGTCGGCGAGCGCGCCCTCCGTCCCGGCGTTGTTGAACACGACGTCGAGACCGCCGTAGCGCTCGACGGCCGTCGCGACGAGGCGTTCGACGTCCGCCTCCTCGGAGACGTCCGTCTCGACGAACGTCGCCTCACCGCCGACGTCGACGATTTCGTCGACGACCGCTTCGCCAGCGTCCGCGTCCACGTCGCCGACGACGACGGACGCGTCGTTCTCACAGTACGCCTCGACGGTCGCGCGTCCGATCCCGGAGGCGCCACCGGTCACGACCGCGACTCTGTTATCTACTAACACCGTGCTCGGCGAGTCGTCGCGCGACCGCTTAAACCTATGTACGGCGGGGGGAAGTGGGGGCGCTCACTCCTGCTCGACGAGCGAGACGACGGGGCAGTGCGCGTTCAGCAGGACGGACTGCGCGACGCTCCCGAAGAGAATCTTCCCCGTCTGGGAGCGACGGCGGGGGCTGAGCACGACGTAGCGCGCGTCCTGCTCCTCGGCGTACTCGACGATTTCGCTCGCCGGGTCGCCGATGCGGCCGACCGGCGTCGTCTCGACGGCCGTCGGGTTCGCGTCCACGAGCGCGACGGCCGGCTTCGCGGCCTGCTCGCGGAGTTCGTCGGTGCTCGCGGGTTCGTCCCGGTTCGTGTCCTCCTCGACCTGGATGGCCTCGGAGCGCTTCATCACGTGCAGGACGTGCACCTCGTCGTCGAACTTCTCGGCCAGCGCGGTGGCCTCTTCGAGGATGTCCGTGGCTCGCTTCGAGTGGTCGATAGCCGCGACGATGACCATGGTCGGCGTACGAACGCACCGCTAATATAGGTTGGCGGGGACGCGGCGCTGCCGGCGGAACGCGGGGGCGGGCGACGGCGCAACGGTACGGTTTTGTGCGACGAGTCTGACGGTGGCAGTATATGTCGAACGTCGCGGAGGTCATAGTGACCGCTATCCTGCCGACTTTCCTCATCATCGGGGTCGGCGTCGCGCTGGAGTGGGCGGAGGGCGTGGACGCCGGGCCGCTGAACACGCTGACGATGTTCGTGCTGACGCCGGCGCTCACCGTGCACAGCATCGCGCTCACCGAACTCGACGCGAGCGCGCTCCTGAAGATATCGGGCGGCGTCGTCGCCTTCCTCGCGGCAGCGCTCGCGGCTAGCTGGGTGGTCGGGCGCGCGCTCGGGATGAAGGGCGCGTTCTTCAGGGCGTTCGAACTCGTCGCGGCGTTCGGGAACGCGGGGTCGCTCGGCATCCCGCTCTCGGCGTTCGCGTTCGGCGCCGTCGGCCGACAGACCGCGGTGCTGTTCGCGGCCGTGCACGGCGCGTTCGTCTTCACCGTCGGGATGGGCATCGCCGCGAGTTCCGGCGGGGAGTCGCGCCTCGCGAGCCTCCGGGAGGTGCTGCGCTACCCCATCGTGTACGCCGTGGTCGTCGCGGCGGCGGCGCGCGTCGCCGGGGTCGTGCCGGCGGCGGACTCGGCGGCGATGCAGACGCTCGGGATGGTCGGGGACGCCTCGATTCCGGTGATGCTCGTCATCCTCGGCGTCCAACTCGCCGGCACGAAGTACCGCCACGCGCTCGCCGGCGTCGTCGCGCCCACGGCCTTCCGGTTCGTCGTCTCGCCCGCCATCGGCCTCGCCGTCGCGCTCCTGCTCGGGTTCGCGAACTCGACCGTCGCGCGCGTCTTCGTGCTGTTGACCGCGATGCCCGTCGCCATCGCGCCGGTCATCTTCGTCGTGGAGTTCGCGAGCGACACGACCGTTCGCGGCGTCACCCTCCCCGAGTACGTCTCGGTGAACGTGCTCGTGACGACGCTCGTCTCGATTCCGGTCCTGACGGTGGTCGTGTACGCGCTGCAGTCGGGCGCGATAATCTAGAAGGGGCGCGCGGCCTACAGGAGGCCGAAGGCACGCGGGACGGCGAGCGTCAGCCGGGGGAAGAGGACGACGAGGAGGAGGACGAGGGCGAGCGGGAGGTAGTAGGGGACCATCGAGCGCATCACGTCGTCGAGGCTCTCGTCGGTGACGCGTTCGAGGACGAAGAGGATGAGGCCGAACGGCGGCGTGATGAGGCCGTACATCAGCGCGACGACCATCACGATGCCGAACTGGATGGGGTCGATGCCGAGCTCGGGGTAGAGCGGCACGAGCATCGGGACCATGATGAGGAGGACGGCGGTGCCCTCCATGAACGTCCCGAGGACGAGGAAGATACCGGTGAGGAGGAGCATCGTGACGAGGGGGCTCGCGGAGATGCTGACGAGGGTGTTCCCGATGAGGTCGGGGATACCCGCGAGCGTCAGCCAGTACGCGTAGAGGTTCGCGAAGCCGAAGATGACGACGATGCTCACGGTGTCCTCGAACGTGTCCTTGCTGACCTGGTAGAGGTCGTCGAGGCCGATGGACCGATAGTAGAGGACGCCGAGGGCGATGGCGTAGACGACGGCGACGAGCGCGGCCTCGGTGGCGGTGAAGACGCCGCCGACGATGCCGCCGATGATGATGACGGGCGTGACGAGGCCGGGGGCGGCGCGGAGGAAGGACTCGAAGAGCGCGGAGAGGTCGTAGCCGTCGCCCTTCGGCCAGCCGTCGCGGCGCGCGAGATAGTAGGCGGTGACGGACATCGCGAGCGCCATGAGGAGGCCGGGGACGATACCGGCGATGAAGAGCGTGCCGATGGACTGCTCGGCGAGCACGGCGTAGACGACGATGGGGATGCTCGGGGGGATGATGGGGCCGATGATGGCGGACGCGCCGGTGATGCCGACGGCGTCGTCGCCCTCGTAGCCGTTCGAGGTCATCGCCTCGTACTCGACGCTGCCGATGCCGGCGGCGTCGGCGACGGCGGACCCGCTCATCCCGGAGAAGATGAGGCTCACGACGACGTTGACCTGCGCGAGGCCGCCGCGGAGCGGACCGACGAGTTCGGTGGCGAAGTTGAACATGTCGTCGGTGATGCCGGTGATGTTCATGACGCGTCCCGCCATGAGGAAGAACGGGACGGCGAGGAGGACCCACGAGGTCATCCCGGCCCAGAAGCGCTGCGTGATGACCGTGAGGTTCAGCGGCGGGCCGAGGGGGAGCAGCATGATGAGGAGGACGGTCAGGCCGAGCGAGTAGCCGGCGGGGACGCCGACGGCGTAGAGGGCCATGAGGAGGCCGATGAACGCGGCGAGCAGGACGACGTCAGCCATCGAAACCACCCCGGATGGCCCGGAGGCGATCACGGGTATCGAGCGCGACCACGACGAGGAGGAGCGCGGCGCTCACGCCGAGCAGGCTGTACCCCCAGCCGACCTTGAACCAGTCGATCAGGGGGAGCGAGACGTCGCCGGAGACGACCGCCGCCTGGTACGCGGAGACGACGAGCGTGACCGCGAGGAACGCGACGAGGACGTTCCGGAGGAGGAGGAATCGGTCGGTCCGGTCCGTGATGCGTTCGAGGACCGGGAGGAAGGAGATGTCCGCCTCGTTCTTGAAGAGGTATGGGATCGCGGCGATCGTCATGAGCGCGAGAAGCGTTCGCGCGACCTCGTACGTCCAGTAGAGTTCGATCGGGAAGCTGACGTAGCGTGTCAACACCTGCAGTAAGCCCACGATCAGCATCGCGTTCAGCGTGACCACGCCGACCGCGGTGGTGATTCTGTCGAGCCAGTCCAACGCCATAGAGTGACAGGCCCGCGGGAAGCGTAAAAGCGTTGTGCTTCCCTACGGGACGATGACGGTAAACGGGCGCGAGAGCGCGTGACGGAGCGAAACCGTGACCGACGAGCGCGGCTCGCTCGTCGAGTGGAACAGACGGGAAAACGGGAACGCGGACTCGGTCTCGACTCGCGGCCGTTACGCGAGGTCGAGGACGGCGTCGATGCTGACCTCCCACTTGCTCTCGGAGAGGTCCTGGAGCGCGGGCATGCCGGCGTCGACGAAGGCCTCGCGGTCGACCTCCTCGCGGGGGACGACGGTCGTTCCCTTGTCGCGGGCCTCCTGGTAGAGGCTCTCCTCGTTGCTCTTGATCTGGTCCGTCATCGCCTCGACGGCGTCGCTCGCGGTGGACGTGATGAGCTCCTGCTGGTCGCCGCTCAGGCCGCTCATGAACTCCTCGTTGTAGAGGAAGTGCTTCGTGTCGAGGAGGTGGTTGGTGACGCTGAAGTGCGACTGGACCTCGTAGAGGCTGACCGCGAGGAACTGCGAGATCGGGCCCTCGGAGGCGTCGACGACGCCCGTCTGGAGCGCCGAGTAGAGCTCGTCGTACGCGACCGGCGTGACGTCCGCGCCGATCTCGCCCCAGACCGTCGTCCACGTCTCGTACTGCGGGAGGCGCATCTTGACGCCCTGGATGTCCTCGGGCGTCTTGATCGGCTTGTTGCTGGTGGTACAGCGGTTGCCGACGTAGAACGCGTCGCCGAGGCGGACGCCGTTGTCCTTCAGGATGCCGTTGAGGCCGTCGTCGGGCTTGAGGAACTCCTCGGTGACGGCGTCGTAGTGGTCCATGTCCTTGATGACGAACGGGTCACCGGCGAAGGAGTACTCGGACGCCCAGCGCTGTGCGAGCGCGGTCGGGCTCTCGTGGAGGATGTCGACCGTCCCGCTGGAGAGGGCGTCGAGGTTGTCCTCGGTGCCGCCGAGCGATCCGGCCTTCAGGTCGACGGTGATGGAACCGTTGGACTTCGATTCGAGCGGCTCGATGAAGTGCTTCTGCGCGGCCTGCACCGAGATGTTCTTCGGGGGCTGGGTCGTCGCGAACGTGATCGTCAGTTCCTCGCTCGACGAGGTGGAACTGGACGTCGCGCTGCTACTGGTGCCGTCGCCGCCACCGCCGCCGTTACAGCCGGCGAGGCCGACCATGCCGATACCGAGGGCGGCGCCGCCCTTCTTGAGAACGCTCCGTCGCGAAGCTGGAATCTGGTCGCGAACCATACCGAGTCGAGTGTATTGATAGATAATAAAAATTGTGATGCGAACGGGAACGTTTCTCACACGAGTTCGACCCGACCGGGAGGTCGGTCGCGCCGCGAACGACGCGGCTGACCGCGGACGGACGCGAAAAGCGAGCGTGCGACGCGGGCGTTACTCGTAGTCGGGGCGGGGGTCCCACTCGCGCTCGACGAGGAAGTCGTCGAGCTTCTCCTTCGCGTCGCCGAAGACGTTCGACCCGTGGAAGACGAGGACGGTGTCGAAGTCGTACGCGAGGAGGTCGTAGAGGTTGATCTCGGCGGCCTCGTGGTCGTCGTTGAACAGCGCGGGCGGCGGCAGGAGGTAGCCGGCGGGGAGGCCGGCGCGGTCGGAGCCGTCGAGGGCGTCCCCGGAGATGAGGATGCCGCGGTCGCGGAGGAGGAGCGCGGACGTGGCCTGCGAGTGGCCGGGCACCTCGATGACCTCGATGTCGCCGTCGAGGACGTCGCCGTCCTCGAAACGGACGTCGGGTTCGTAGTCGATGGCCTCGTAGAACTTCTCCTCGTGGTCGTTCGCGAGGAGTTCGGGGTCGAACGCCTCCATGACGTGCGGGAGGCCGCCGTGGTGGCCGTGGTCGCCGTGCGTGATGATGACGCGGTCGACGCCGCCGAACTCCTCGCGGAGCGTCTCGACGAGTTCCTCGCCGTCCTCGTCGAATCCGGTGTCGACGAGGGTGGTCTGGCCCTCGGGGACGTCCTCGAGGACGTACACGCGGACGTGCTCGAACTGGATCTTGTAGATACCGTCGGTTACCTTCTCGGCGCTCATACCGGTTCGTACTCGGGCATCGGCTCGGATAAAACTACCGGTAGACGGCGTGTAGGCGCCGTACACGGCGGTTCGCGCACGCGAACGCGTTCGGCGAAGGGAGCGCCGACCGCTCCGATAGTGTTGAATTCAGTCGGATGAGTTAAGAGCGGGGCGGCCGTCGGTGGAGGTATGTCCGGTGGAGACGACGGCGGGGGGCGGCAGTTGAAGAGCGTCAGACGAGCCTTCGAAATCGTCGAGCACCTGCGGGCGTCGGGCCCGGCGACGCTCTCGGACGTCGCGGCGTCGCTGGACGTTCCGATGAGCACGGCGCACATCCACCTCTCGACGCTGGTGGAGACGGGCTATCTGGTCAAGGTGGACGGCGAGTACCGGTGTAGCCTGCGCTTCCTGGAGACGGGCGGCGACCTGCGGGACGAGATGCCGCTGTTCGAGGTGGCGAAGGCGGAGGTGGACGACCTCCAGGAGCAGTTGGGCGAGATCGCGAACCTCGGGACGCGGGAGAGCGGCTACCTCGTGAAACTCTACAAGGCGGAGGACGAGACCTCCATCGACGACAACGCGCCGATCGGACACCACTTCTACCTGCACACGACGGCGATGGGGAAGGCGATGCTGGCGCAACTGCCGGGGGACGAGGTCGACGCCATCCTCGACCGGCGGGGGCTACCGCAGATGACGGAGGGAGCCATCGCGGACCGGGAGGCGCTCACGGCGGACCTGGAGGCGGCGCGCGAGCGCGGGTACGCCGTGAACGACGAGGAGCACTTCGGCGGCGTGCGCGCCGTCGCCGTTCCAATAATGTCGGATTCGGGCGAGGCAATCGGCTCGATAAGCCTCAGCGGGCCCGTGAGTCGCATGGACGACGAGCGGATCGGGGACGAGATCGTGCCGGCGCTACGCGACAAGCGGAACGTCGTGGAACTGCGACTCAGACAGTACTGAGCGTCCGACGGGCTATTTTTACACGTATATTTTCGTCAACTGACGTCGCGATTGATTACGCGGATATCGGTGTAAATTCCCGGTGGCGGGCGCCGCGCGGAGGGTTCAACGATGTCGAATTTTCGAGGGCGTCCGGGCGGCGATTCGAGGCGTAAACGGCCGCTCTCCAGCGCACATAACACCCGATACAGGCCCGCTACCGGCCATTCGACATCGATGGAGGCGAAAATGACGGAAAGATATATATGACGAAGTCGCGTGAGTCTCTGCTATCGATGAGCACGCAACGAGTGCTGGTTACGGGACCGTACGGTGAGGCGGGCGAAGCGATACTCAACTACCTCCACGGTTCGGACGAGTACGAGTTCACCTTCCTGAACCGAAGCGACCACCCCGACTACGAGACGCACGTCGCGGACGTCGCCGACTACGAGGCCATCCGGCCGGCGTTCGAGGATCAGGACGCCGTCATCCACCTCGCGGCGCAGTCCGACGCCGGCGCCGACTTCGAGGGCATCGTCGAGCCGAACATCGTCGGCACCTACAACGTCCTGAAGGCGATGAAGGACGCCGACGTCCCGAAACTCGTCTTCGCGTCCTCCCAGCGCGTCATGGGCCTCTACGAGGAGGAGCACGCGCCCGAACTCTACGAGGAGGACTACCCGAGCGAGTACGACCCGCTCCGCCTCGACGAGCGCACCCCCCCCAAGCCCGACGGCTACTACGGCGCCTCGAAGATGTTCGGCGAGCACATCTGTCAGGTGCACGCCCGGCGCGCGGGCGCGCCCGAACAGGTCTACTCGCTCCGCATCTCCAGCGTCCGCACCGCCGAGTACGACCACCCCTACGGCGACGCCGAGCGCGGCGTCGAACGCGGCGACGAGGACAGGGTCGAGGAGGGCGAGGTCTGGGACCAGTCCCAGACCGGGTCGTGGGAGCGCGGCAGCGAGGAGTACGAGGAGATGGTGAAGCGCCTGAAGGCGACGTGGACCTCCCAGCGCGACTTCGCGCACCTCCTGGAGTGCTGTCTCGACGACGAGGACGTCACCTACGACGCGTTCTACGCGGTCAGCGACAACGACGCGCGCTGGTTCGACACCGAGCACGCGAAGGCCGTTCTCGGCTACGACCCGCAGGACAACGCCGCGGAGTGGGATAGCCCCCCGAACGTCGACGCGCCGACGTCGAACTGAGCGCGTAGAACGCGGAGTCGGGGCGGGGCGCGATGTTCTCCCGCCAGTGAGCGGGCCGTCGGCCATCGACCATCGGAAGACGGCGTGACCGACGGATCGATTGGGGAAGATGACGCGACCGACGGGTCGGCAGTCGACGGAAGATGACGCCTATTCGAGTTCGGAGACGTCGAAGACGGGTTTGCAGGTCTCGCCCGCGAGGAACGCCTCGAAGGCCTCGTCGGCGTCCAGGAGCGAGAAGCGGTCGTCGACGAACGTCTCGGCGTCGATGCCGCCGGTACCGAGCAGGCGAAGCGCGCGCTCGAAGTCCTCGTAGGTCGCGCTGTACGACGCCTGCACGTCGAGTTCGCCGCGGACGACCGGCGTGTACGACATCTCGGTGTCGCCGGTGAGGCCGACGAGGACGACCTGTCCGCCCTTGCGGGCTTCCTCGACGCCGGTGGTGAGGCCGGAGGGGTGGCCGGTGGTGTCGAAGACGACGTCGTAGCCCACCCCGTCCGTGTGCGCCTCCCGCGCGTCGTCGAGTCCGTCCGCGGCGTCGACCGTCTCGAAGCCGAGGTCCTCCGCGAGCGGAAGACGATAGTTCGCGTCTCGGCCGACGCCGGAGACGACGACGTCGGCGCCCTGGGCACGCGCGACCTGTGCGGCGAGCAGACCGATCGGACCCGGCCCCTCCACGAGCACCCGGTCGCCCGCGCCGGTGCGGGAGTTCGCGACGACGGCGCGCGTCGCGATGGCGCTCGGTTCGGCGATGGCGGCGTGTTCCAGCGGCAGGCCGTCGGGGACGGCCTGGAGGACGTCCACGGGGGCGGCGACGTAGCGGGCGAACGCGCCGTCGACGTCGATGCCGGTGAGCGTCGGATTCTGGCAGACGTTCGGTTCGCCGACCTCGCACTGGTAGCACTCCCCGCAGGGGCGGATGGGGCGCTCGACGACCCGGTCACCGGGGTCGTAGCGCGTGACGTCGGCACCCGTCTCGACGACGGTGCCGGCGTACTCGTGGCCGATGACGGTGGGGAGGTTCATGCGTTCGAAAGCGGGTTTGAACTGGTAGATGCCGGCGTCGCTCCCGCAGAGTCCGGCGTAGGCGACCTCGACGAGCACTTCGTCGGCCGCGACGGGCGGACGGTCGCGTTCGACGACGTCGATAGCCCCCTCGCTGCGGGCGGTCTTCGCTAGTCCACGCATACCCGTCCGTGGGCAGTCACGAGTTATAGTTCTGTGGGAGTTCCGTCGCGCCGACCCCGAGCGAACCGATAGCTTGACGGGCGGGAGGGACACTGATACTGACGTGCACACCGTAGAGACGGACATCGAGCGACCGGACCGTGCAGTCGTCGAAGGCTTCGAGGGTATTCCGAGTTCCATCGCGTCGGACGTGACGGGGAACGTGCGTTTCGCGATGGACTCCGGCATCAAGCCCGTCTACGAGGGCGCGGACCTCGCGGGGACGGCGGTGACGGTGAAGGCGGAACCGGGCGACAACCTCATCATTCACAAGGCGATCACGATGGCGGAACCGGGCGACGTGCTCGTCATCGACGCGAACGGCTACGTCGAGACCGGCCACCTCGGCGAGCTCATGTGCGCGTCCTGCAAGGCCCACGACCTGGCGGGCGTCGTCATCGACGGCGCGATTCGGGACCGCGCGGACATCGCGGAGATGGAGTTCCCGGTCTACGCGCGCGGCGTCCACCCGCAGGGCCCGCTGAAGCAGAGTCCGGGGTCGATCAACGTCACCGTGACGTGCGGCGAGGTGTCGGTCGAACCGGGCGACGTGCTCGTCGGCGACGGCGAGGGCGTCACCGTCGTCCCGGCCGACTCCGCCGAGGAAGTGCTGGAGGCCGGCCGCGAGAAACTCTCGGACGAGAGCGACACGCGCGAGCGCGTCGAAGACGGCGAGTACCTCTTCGAGATGAAGGG
>JBDGUG010000043.1:0-17725 GCA_042216135.1 Halarchaeum sp.
CGCACGGCTCACGGGTCGCTTCGCTCCCCGTTCGCGCTGAACGCGGCGTCACCGGACGTCATCGACGTCCGGTTGGCCCACGAGAACTCCGTTCTCGTGAACGCCCTCGCTATCGCTCGGTTGCCGCGTGCATCGTACCCGATGGTATTAAGGGTCGCTCGGCCCCGAGTTTCACGTATCATGGCTTTCGAGGGTATGTTGGAGGACCCCGTCGTACAGAAGTACCTCCACGAGCTCGTCGGTCCGAAGGGGATGCCGGTGGCGGCGGCGCCGCCGGACGGAGAGGTGACTGACGAGGAGTTGTCGGAACGCCTCGACCTGGAGTTGAACGACGTGCGTCGGGCGCTGTTCATCCTCTACGAGAACGACCTCGCGACCTATCGACGGGTCCGCGACGAGGACTCGGGGTGGCTCACCTACCTCTGGACGTTCCACTACGAGAACATCCCGGGGAACCTCCACGACGAGATGAAGCGCCTGCACGAGGCGCTCGAAGAGCGCCGCGAGTACGAGATGAACAACGAGTTCTACCTCTGCGAGGTGGACTCCATCCGCTTCGAGTTCGGGGAGGCGATGGACTTCGGCTTCGAGTGTCCGGAGTGCGGGTCGCCGCTGGAGGCGATGGGGAACGACGAGATGCTCGACGCCATCGACGAGCGTCTCGACGACCTCGAGTCCGAGCTGGGTATCGCCTGAATGGTCGTTCTCGCGACGAAGATATACGTGGAGGGCGACGCCCGCGAGCGCTCGCTGGACTCGCTGCGCTCGCTCGTCGGGAACGCCCTCGGCGACCTGGACGTCGAGTTCGAGGTCGGGTTGCGCGACGACGACTTCCCGTCGGTGACGGTCACGGGTGAGGACGCGCCGGTCGCGCGGAACGTCCTCCGCGACGAGTGGGGGACCATCACGCCCCAGTTCGAGGACGGCGAGACGTACGTCGGCACGCTCGAATCGTGGGACTCTGAGGGCTTCGTCCTGGACGCGGGCGAGGACGTCCGGATCCCCGCGGACAACCTGGGGCTCGGGCCGGGGACGCCCGAGCAGGTCCGCACGCGGTTCGGACTCGTGCAGCACATACCCCTCCGGTTCGTCTACGACGAGGCGGACGGCCACGCGCTCGCGGATTCGGAGCGCGACCGGCTCTTCGACTGGACGCGCGCGGAGACGGGGCGCGTGAACGTGAACTCGGCGACGCGCGCGGAGGTGCGCGCGACGGTGAACCGGGCGGGGCACGCCCGCGACATCGTCACCGTGGAACGCCTCGGCCTGCTCGAACAGTCCATCGTCTGCCGGGAGGAGACGGACCCACCCGGCCTCCTCGCGAGCATCGGCGAGTACCTGCCCGCGGAACTGCTCTGCGTCGTCCCCTAGCATGCGTCGGCGCTGGCTCCTCGTCGCGTTCGCGTTCGTCGCGCTCGCTGCGAGCGCCGGCTGTCTCGGCGGCGGCACGGTGAGCGACCAGCAGCTCGCGCAGAACGCGACGTACGACTGGCACGCGAACGAGTCGGTGTCGGTGAACGCGACGGGGAGCGAGTACCACGCCGTCCTGAACGTCACGGGCGCGAACCGGAGCGAACTCAGATTCTCGCAGTCGAACGCGTTCACGGGCGAGACGCCGATTCAGCTGTCCGCGATCAAGTTCCGCTATCCGAACGGGACGGTGGTGAACGCCTCGGCCATCCCCGTCTCGGAGTCGCGGGACGCGCTCACGGTGACGCTCCCGGCGCAGCGCGGCCAGTTCGCGTACACGGCGCCGACGGGGAGTCGATCCGTAACGGTGCCGGTGGTCGTCTCGGACGTCTCGTACTCGGTGACGCTCTCCGCGGGGATGCGCGTCTCCGTGCCGCTGGTCTCGTCGGTCCAGCCGAGCGGCGCGACGGCGACGCTCGCGGAGGGCCGCGTCCACCTGGCGTGGCAGTCCGTGTCGGCGGACGAGGTGTACGTGAAGTACTATCTCGAACGGGACGTCTACATTTTCGGCGGCCTGCTCGCGCTCGCGGCGCTCGTGGCGCTCGGCGGCGTCGTCTACTTCCGACGGCTGATCCGCGGCCTCGAACGCGACCGGGTGGAGAGCGGCCTCGACGTCGAGGACGACCGCGGGCGGTAGGCACGGTACTTTTTCCGCGCGATGCGCGATAGGCGACGTATGGACGTCGCGCTGTTGACGGTGGGCGACGAGGTGTTGGCGGGTGAGACGACGAACACGAACGCGGCGTGGCTGGGTCGCGCGCTCACGGCGCGCGGCGCGAACGTGCGCCGCACCGTCGTCGTCCCGGACGAGGAGGCGGTCATCGCGGACGCGGTCCGAGAGTTGAGCGAGCGCTACGACGCCGTCCTCGTCACGGGGGGCCTCGGGCCGACGCCGGACGACGTGACGATGGCGGGCGTGGCGGCCGGCCTGGACCGCGAAGTCGTCGAGCACGAGGGCGCGACGCGGTACGTCGAGGCCGAGGGCGGCTACGAGAACGCGGAACGGGACGACGCGCTCCGACGGCTTCCGGCGGGCGCGCGCGTCCTCCCGAACGCGGCGGGCGTGGCGCCGGGCGCGGCGGTGGAGACGGAGCGCGCGCGAGTCTACGTGCTGCCGGGGGTGCCGTCGGAGATGAAGGAGATGTTCGAGGCGGTTGCGGACGAGTTCGCCGGCACGGAACGTCTCGTCGAGACGGTGCACGCGAACGAACCGGAGAGCGCGCTCGTGGATCGGATCGAGACGGCGCGCGAGCGATTCGACGTGTCCGTCGGGAGCTATCCGGGCGACGGCGTCCGCTTGCGCGTGTCGGGGACGGACGGGGACGCCGTCCACGCGGCCGCGCAGTGGCTGCGCGAGCGCGTCGAACGCTAGCGGACCTCGTAGACCCACCACGCGGCGGCGGAGAGGAGGCCGACGAGGAGGACGATCCAACTGTACAGACCGAGCGGCGCGGTTTCCGCGAGCGGGAGCATACGCTGGGTTTCCGCGGGCGCGCCCTTAACCGTTTCACATGCCGGTGCGAACGGCCTATACGCGGGGGCCGTGAACGCCCGGGCGATGCGAACCATCGGCGTCGTCGTCAACCCCATCGCGGGGATGGGCGGCCGTGTCGGCCTGAAGGGGACGGACGACAGCGTCGCGGAGGCGCGCGCGCGGGGCGCGGAGCAGCGCGCGCCGTCGCGGGCGGTGGCGGCGCTCTCGGCGCTCCGCGCGGCCGACGCAGACGTTCGACTGCTCGCGTACGGCGGCGAGATGGGTGCCGAGGAGGCCCGGGAGGCGGGGTTCGATCCGGTCGTCGTGGGCGAACCCGCGGCCGCGGAGACGACGGCGGCGGACACCGAGGCGGCGGTGCGCGCGTTCGCCGACGCGGACGTGGACCTCGTGCTGTTCGTCGGGGGTGACGGGACGGCGGTTGACGTCGCGACGACGCTCGACGGCCTGGACGCGGAGACGCCGATTCTCGGGGTGCCGGCGGGGGTGAAGGTGTACTCGGCGGTGTTCGCGGTGTCGCCTGCGGCGGCGGGACGTATCGCGGCGACGTTCGAGCGGACGGAGCCCCGCGAGGTGAACGACATCGACGAGGCGGCGTACCGGGAGGGGGAGGTGCGCGCGACGTTGCGCGCCGTCGCGTCGGTGCCGGTGGCGGAGGCGATACAGGCGAGCAAGCAGTTGACGTCGGGGAGCGTGGACGCGCTGGCGGC
Organism: Halarchaeum sp.; assembly: GCA_042216135.1. Lineage (GTDB taxonomy): Archaea > Halobacteriota > Halobacteria > Halobacteriales > Halobacteriaceae > Halarchaeum. The sequence goes on from JBDGUG010000043.1 coordinate 3,673, forward strand.
GGGGTTCGCGGACGACGCGGAGGCGGGGGTGACGTACGTGCTCGGGCCGGGCGGGACGGTGGGCGCGATAAAGCGCGCGCTCGGCTTCGAGGGGTCGCCGCTGGGCGTGGACGTCTGGCGGGACGGCGAGGTGCTGGTGCGGGACGGCGGGGAGCGCGAGATTCTGGCCGCGCTCGGGGAGCGAAACGTCGCCGTCGTCTCCCCTATCGGCGGGCAGGGGTTCGTGCTGGGGCGCGGGAACCAGCAGTTGAGTCCGGTGGTGCTCCGGCGCTGCGAACTGGAGGTGGTGGCGTCGCGCGCGAAACTCGAATCGACGGGCGTGCTCCGCGTGGACACGGGCGACCCGGACCTGGACGAGTCGCTGCGCGGGTGGACGCGGGTGCGGACGGGGCGCTACGAGCGCCGGATGGTGAAGGTCGTCTAGACGCTCTCGATTCTGTTTAAGGACGTTGAGGAGGGGTGTGTAGGTGGCTCGGTGGACGAATGAGTGACGGGAGCCGGGTTCGCCGCGACGTAACGGGACGAACGCCCGATTCTCCTTATTGAATATAATGTCCTGAGCGCAAGTTTAAGGTACTCCGGTAGCTACTCAATCTACATGGAGAGCCGGAAGGTTCAGCGACTCGGACCCTCGACGCTCGCGATGACGCTCCCCGCGGCGTGGGCGCGCGCACAGGACGTCGAGAAGGGCGACGAGGTGACGGTCCGCGAGAGCGGAAAGGGGACGCTGACGGTCACCCCGACGTCGGCGCGCGACGACGAGAGCGAGGCGACCATCCACGGCGAGAGCCTCGACGCGGACGCCGTCGAGCGCGCCATCGTCGGCCAGTACGTCCTCGGACGGCGCGTCATCCACGTCACCGCCGAGGGAACGCTCGACAGCGAACACATCAACGCCGTCTACAAGGCCGAGACCCAACTGATGGGCCTCGGCGTCGTCGAGGAGACGCCCGAGCGCATCACCATCCGATGTTCGGTCGACCCGGAGGACTTCACGCTCGACAACCTCCTCAAGCGCCTCGAGAACACCGGGAGCACGATGCGCGGCGAGGCCGTCGAAGCGCTCGCCACGGGCGACCCGAACCTCGCACAGCGCGCGCTCAACCGCGAGCGCCAGGCGAACAAGATATTCGTCCTCCTCCTCCGCCTCACCTTCACCGCGTACGAGAACCCGAACCTCGCGCGCGCCGTCGGCCTCGACGACGGCTTCCCCCTCATCGGCTACCGGTCCGTCGCGAAGAACCTCGAACTCACCGCCGACAACGCGGAGGACATCGCAGAAATCGTCCTGGAAGCCGACGGCCACACTCTCGACGTGGACGAGGCGACGATGCGGCGCATTCGCGAGTTCACCGAACAGGTCGACGACCTCACCGCCCTCGCGGTCCGCGCGGTCGTCGAACGCGACTACGACCTGCACGTCCAGTGCCGGAAGCGCTTCGCGGACGTCGCCGACCTCGAATCCGAGATTCTCGCGGACATCCCGGAGATGGAGAACGACCGCCTCCTCCGCATCCGCGACGTCCTTGTGAGCCTCCAGCAGACCGCGGAGTTCGCGATGCGGAACGCCGAAATCGCCGCGAACCTCGCGCTCAACGAGCAGTCCGACCACACGACCCTCGCCGACCACACCAGCGAGGAGTAGGCGCGCCCTCAGGACAGCAGGCCGCCGCCCGTCGTCTCCGAACTCGTCGTGCTACTCGCCTCGGACGTCGTCGTGCTGGTCTCAGACGTCGTCGTACTGGTCTCAGACGTCGTCGTGTCGGTCGTCGACCTCGCGCTCTCGTTCTTCGTGCCGAAGATGTCCGTCTCGATGGTCTTCTCGTAGGTCAGGTCGCGGAGCGGGACGCGCACCGTCTCGCCGCCGACGTCGACGCGCGCGTAGAAGTCGATGACGAGGTCGGTCGTCTGGTTCCGGCGGAGGTGGCTCACCCACCAGTCGTCGAGTCGGTCGTTCTCGATGGCGGTGCGCGCGCGGACGGTGCGCGTCTCACCGGCCGGAACGACGACGGGGTCCTCGTTCTCGCCCGCGCCGACGTCGATGCCGTTCATCGTGACGTCGTAGCCGATGGAGGAGACGGTGAGCGGCGTGAGTTTCGGGTTGTAGACGTCGAACTCGGTGACGAGCGGCGTCTCCTCGCGCGTGACGGCCCCCCACTCGCCGCGCGTCGCGCGGACGACGGCGACGGGGTCGGAGACGCCGGGGACGCCCGCGTTCACGGGCCGGTCCTCGTCCGAGTCGAACTGCGCGCTGACGTTCGTGGTGACGGTGCGGTTCACGGGGACGAGGTGGGCGGTCCGCCCGAGGGTGCCGGATCGGACGTCCGCGGCGACCGAGACGGTCGTCTCCTCGCCGTTCCGAACGTGGCTCGCCCACCATCCGGGGATGCGTTCGTTGCGCAGATAGCTCTGGAATCGCAGCGTCGTGTTCCCCGCACCGAGACCGACGCCGTGCTTCTCCCCGTACGCCATCTCGCGGCCGTTCATCGAGACGGTGTAGTTCACGCCGACGCCGCCGAGGCGGACGCCGACGGGGTTGGGGTTGTGGACGGTGAGCGACGTGTTCACCGTCGTGGTCGTCTCGTTCACGCCGGCGAAGCGGTTCTGCGTGTCGACGAGCGACGGGACGCCGAGCACGCCGAGCGCGAACGATCCGGAGACGACCACGGCGACGGCGAGCGCGACCGTTCCGACGCTCCGGAGGGCGCTCCCGAACGCGAACGCGCGGAGATCCATGCGCTGAACGCGCGCGGCGCGCTGGAAAGCCTTGCGCTCCGGACCACACCAGCTAAGTCGCGCGCGCCGCCACGGACGCACATGGCGGAGACCACCACGGACCGACCGCTCGGTATCGCACTCGTCTGCGGCGTCGTCGCGACGCTCGGCGCGCTCTACACGCTCGTCAGCGGCCACGGCCCCGCGGGCGGCTACGGGTTCGCCGCCGCCGTCGCGTTCGGCGCGTTCGCCGTCGCGGCACTGCACGTGTTCGAGTAGACGCGAGCGGAGAGCGCTAGCGACCCGCGAGTAACGTCGAAGCCGAACGAAGTGAGACGGAACGGCGAGCGCTGGCGAGGCGTCCCGAAGGGCCGCGGGGGTGCCGGGAGCGAAAACCGTTAGGCCCTCGGTCACGTACGTGAACGTATGACGGAGTACACCGAGGAGGAACGCCGCATCCTCGCGCACCTCACCGAGAGCGTCGAGGCCGGTGAACGGTACTTCCGTGCGAAGACGATCGCGAGCCACCTCGGACTCACGGCGAAGCAGGTGGGGTCGCGTCTCCCGCGCCTCGCGGAGAAGAGCGAGGACGTGGACATCGAGAAGTGGGGGCGCTCGAAGTCGACGACGTGGCGCGTCGAACCGGCCTGAGTGGGGGAGACCGGCGGCTTTTTCCTCGCGCCCGTCGACGTGCGCGTATGACCGTTCGGGTCGAGCGGACGTTCGAGCTGTCTGTCCCGGCCGAGGACGTCTGGGAGTTCATCGCCGACCCCGGGAAGCGAGCGTCGGCGATCAGCGTGGTCTCCGACTACGAGGAGCGCGGTGACGTCACCGTCTGGTTCGTGAAGCTCCCGGTGCTCGGGCGGACCGTGGAGGTGGAGACGCGGGACGTGGAGCGCCGCGACGGCGAGTACGTGAAGTTCGTCGGGAAGTCCTCGGTGTTGAACGTCACGGGCGAGCACGAACTCGAACCCGCGGACGACGGCTGTCGCCTCAAGAACACGTTCGTGGTGGAGGGGAAGCTCCCGGGCGTCGAGACGTTCTTCAAGCGCCGCCTCGACGGCGAACTCGACAGTCTCGAGCGCGAGCTCGAAGAGGCGGGCCACGCCTGATGCGGCTCGCGCTCGCGCAACTCGATCCGGTCGCGGGCGACGTCGAGGCGAACGAGCGCGCGGCCCTGTCGGCGATAGCGGACGCGGCGAGCGGGGGCGCGGACGTCGTGGCGCTCCCGGAGCTCTGGGACGTCGGCTACTTCGCGTTCGATCGGTACGCGGACGCCGCCGAATCGCTCGCGGGCGAGCGACTCGGCCGGATAGCGGACGCCGCCGCGGACCACGACGTCGCGGTGCTCGCCGGCACCGTCGTCGAGGACCTCGCGGCGAGCGCGGCGGACGGCCTCGACGTCCCGGCCCGGTCCGGGTACGCGAACGCGAGCGTCCTCTTCGATTCTTCGGGGGCGCGTCGGCTCGTCTACCGCAAGCACCACCTGTTCGGCTACGACTCCGCGGAGGCGGACCTGCTCGTGCCGGGCGAGCGCCTCGACACCGCGGACGTCGGTGGGTTCACGGTCGCGGCGACGACGTGCTACGACCTCCGATTCCCCGAACTCTACCGGGAACTCCTCGACGCGGGCGCGACGCTCGTGCTCGTGCCGTCGGCGTGGCCGTATCCGCGCGTCGAACACTGGCGGACGCTCGCTCGCGCTCGCGCCGTGGAGAACCTCTGGTATCTCGGCGCGGTGAACGGCGCGGGCGACCAGCGCGATTCGACCCTGCTCGGCCGCTCCACTGTCTACGACCCGTGGGGAACGCCGGTCGCCACGACGGACGACGACCCCGATATCGTCTTCGCGGACCTCGATCCGGGACGCGTCGCCGACGTCCGGACGTCGTTCCCGGCGCTCGACGACCGGCGGACGTGACCCGTTCCGGGTGGACACCTTTTTACGCGAGGAAGGCCAACCAGCGAGTGCCGACACGAGACGCTTTTCTCGTCGCGTGTTGGCGAACCAAAACGTCCGCACCTCGACTCCACACCGGCACGTCGTTCGGCCCGCCCGCACCGAACGACCTACCGGCCCCCTCCTCACCACACCCCCTATCCGTCGCCCCCGAGCGCGCTCGCTCTCCAGCGTCGCGTCCGCGCGCCCGGTGACAAGCGTTAGGGCGCCGGCGTTCGTCGCGTCCGACATGAGCGACTGGATCGGACGGACCGTCACGAGCGACACGGGCTGGGACCACCTGGAGCGACTGGTCGACGTCGGGAGTCGGATGGCCGGGAGCGACGGCGAACGCGCGGCCGCGGCGTCGACGCGGGACGCACTCGCGGCGCACGCGCGGAACGCCCACTTGGACGAGTTCGACATCCGGGGCTGGACGCGCGAGGGAAGCGCGCTCACCGTCGGGGACGACGACCACGACTGCATCGCGCTCCCGCGCTCGCCCTCGACGACGGTCAGCGGCGAGTTCGTGGACCTCGGCGCCGGCCTCCCCGAGGAGTTTGAGTCGCGGGACCTCGCCGGGGACGTCGTGATGGTCACCTCCGACGCGCCCTCGTGGTTCGAGCGCACCGTCCACCGCCGCGAGAAGTACTATCGCGCGGCCGCGGCGGGCGCCGCCGGCTTCGTCTTCCGGAACCACTACCCGGGCGGCCTCGCGCCGACGGGGAGCGTCGGGAGCCCGGACGCGCCCATCGGACCGATCCCCGCGGTCGGCGTCTCGAAGGAGGTCGGCGCGCGCCTCGCGCGACGCCACGACGGCGACCACGCCACGCTCTCCGTGGAGGCGGACATCGGGGCCGCCACGTCCCAGAACGTCCACGCGGACGTCGGGCCGGAGACGGACGCGGAAGTGCTCGTCACCGCGCACGTGGACGCCCACGACATCAGCGAGGGCGCGATGGACAACGGCGCGGGGACGGCGATGGTCGTCGAACTCGCGCGAATCCTCGCCGAACGCGAGGACGAACTGGACACGCGCGTCCACTTCGCCTGCTTCGGCGCGGAGGAGGTCGGACTCCTCGGCTCGGCGTACGACGCCGACGCCCGCGCGCTCGACGACGTGACCGCCGTCCTGAACCTCGACGGCGTGGTGGCGGCACGCACGCTCTCGGCGACGACGAGCGGATTCGACGCGCTCACGGACGCCGTCGAGGCCGTCGGCGCGCGATTCGACCACCCCGTCTCCGTCGACCCCTCCATCGGCGCGCACTCCGACCACTGGTCGTACGTCGCGCGCGGCGTGCCGGGCGTCCACCTCGCGAGCGACACCGGCGACATCGGCCGCGGCTGGGGGCACACCGCCGCGGACACCCTCGACAAACTCGAGGTCCGGACGTTCCGCGAGCAAGCGGTGCTGGTCGCGGCGCTCGCGGTGGACGTCGCTGACGACTCGTTCTCCGTCGCGCACGCCGCGCCCGCGGACGTCGCCGCCGCCTGCGAAGAACAGGGCGTCGCGCCCGGACTGAAGGCGACGGGCGACTGGCCGTTCTAGCGCAGCGACCGGGGGACAGCAGGTTTTTCCCCGCAGGGGGCGACCCTCCGACGATGACCGACGTACACGTCGGCCTGGTCGGGCCGGACGCGGACGCCGCCACCGTCGTCGTCGAGGACGCCGGCGGGCGCGCGAGCGCCGGCACCGCCGCCGACGTCCTCGCGGCCGACGTCGACGCCGTCGCGGCGCTCTCGGAGCGCGCGCTCTACGACCTCGTGCGCGCCGGCGTCACCGCCGACACGCCGCTGCTCCCGGTCTCGGGTCCGGGGTTCGACGCCGAGCGAGACGACGCGCTCGCGGCGCTCGCCGGCGGCGACTACGCGACGCGGCCGCGGCCGACGCTCGCGGTGGCCGCGCGCCACCACGACTATCGGGCGTTCGCGGACGTGACGCTCGTCTCCGCGGAGGCCGCGCGCATCTCCGAGTACACCGTGGACGTGGCGGGCGAGACGGGCGTGGAGCGCGTGGACAGCGTGCGCGCGGACGGCGTCGTCGTCGCGACGCCGACCGGGACGCGCGGCTACGTCGCGCGCGCCGACGGCCCGCAGCTCTCCGCCGCCGTCGACGCCGTCGCCGTCGTCCCCATCGCGCCGTTCCGCGTGGAGTGTCCGGACTGGGTCGTGTCGCTCCCGGCCACCATTACGGTCGCGCGCGACGAGACGGACGTCTCGCTGCTCGTCGACGACCGGGACGTCGGCCCCGTCGACCCCGGCGACCCCGTGGACGTCTCGTACGGCGACCCGGTGGCGCTCGCTCGCCCGGACTAGTCCTCGGCGCCGTCGCGCGCCCGCGAGTCGCCGGGTCGGACGCCGGTGACGGCGTCGTTCAGTTCGAGGCCGGCGCGTTCGACGGCGGCGGCGTCCGCCGCCGGGTCCTGCCCGTCGGTAGTGAGATAGTCGCCCGTGAGCAGGCCGTCCGCGCCGCTCTCGAAGGGTCGGTGGGCGTCCGCGCCGTCGAAGAGCACTTCGCGGCCGCCGGTGAGGCGGACGCGGGCGTGTGGGTGAAGGAATCGGTAGACGGCGATGGTCTTCAGCGCCGCCTCGACGTCGATGGCGGGTCCGTCCGGGAAGCGCTCGCCGAGGGGCGTCCCGGGGACGGGGTTCAGGACGTTCACGGGGAGGGAGGCGACGCCGACGTCGCGGAGGGCGAGGGCGGCGTCGATGCGGTCGGTGGGGCTCTCGCCCATCCCGAGGATGACGCCGGCACAGAGGTCCATCCCGGCGTCCTTCGCGACTTCCAGGGTGCGGATGCGGTCCGCGAAGTCGTGGCTATCGACGATTTCGGGGAAGAAGTCGGGCGACGTTTCGACGTTGTGATTGTAGTGGTTCACGCCCTCGTCGGCGAGGACGGTGGCTTCCGTCTCGGTGAGGACGCCGAGGCTGGCGTCCACGTCGAGGGCCGTCTCGTCGCGGACGAGGCGGACGGCGTCGAGGACGCGTTCCCACTCGTCGGGGCGGCGTTCGCGGGAGACGCCGCGCTCGGCGACGACGATACCGAACCGCTGGGCGCCGTCGCGTTCGGCGCGCTCGGCGGCCCGGAGAACGGAGGCGGGGTCGAGGAGGTCGTAGGTGTCGATGCCGGTGTCGTGGTGGGCGGACTGCGCGCAGAAGCCACAGTCCTCGGCGCAGTTCCCGGCTTTGGCGTTCACGATGCTGCAGGCGTCGACGGTGTCGTTCCCGAAGCGCTCGCGGACGCGGTCGGCGGCGGGCGCGAGGGCGTCGAGCGGTTGCGCGAGGAGTGCGAGGGCGTCGCGGCGGGTGAGCGAGTCGCCGGCGAGGACGCGTCGCTGCGCCTCGTCGACGGTTCGGTTCCCCGTCTCGTAAACCATACCGACAGTCGGAGTTTACGGCGCCCTAAGGCTTGCGGGACCCTACCACTCGCTGCCGTCCGCGAGGTCCACGTCGTGGTCCAGTTTCGAGGACGGACAGACGTCCTCCAGCACGCAGTCGTCGCAGTCCGGGTTGCGCGCCGAACACGTGTCCCGGCCGTGCGCGATGAGCCAGTGCGTGTAGTTCTTCCAGTGCTCCTCGGGGACGACGCCGTCCATCAGGTCGCGCTCTATCTTCTCGGGTCGCTCCTCTTCGGTGATGCCGAGTCGCCGCGAGAGGCGCTGCACGTGCGTATCCACGACGATGCCCTCCGTGACGTCGTGCCCGTGCTGGAGCACAACGTTCGCCGTCTTCCGCCCGACTCCGGGGAGGTCAGTGAGCGCGCTCATCGTATCTGGCACCTCGCCGTCGTACTCGTCGAGAATCTTCTCGGCGGCGTCGTGGATGTATCCCGCCTTGTTGTTGTAGTAGGTGATCGAAGAGATGTCCTCCGCCAGTTCGTCCACGTCCGCGCTCGCGTAGTCCTCGACCGTCTCGTACTTCTCGAAGAGGTCCGCCGTCACCGCGTTCACGCGCTCGTCCGTGCACTGCGCGGAGAGCACGACGGCGACGAGCAGTTCGAAGCGATTCGAGAAGTCCAGCGATATCTCCGGCTCCGGGTACGCCTCGCTGAGTCGGTCGATGACCTCCTCGGCCTGTGCCGCCCGCGACGCCAGTGGCTCGCCCATAGTCGGGCCTCCGGCCGCGGGCGGTTTCACTGGTTCGGTTCCCGAGACGCCGCCTTTCGGGGGCTTTATGGCCGCGTCCGCCGCCCACACTCGTATGAAGGCGACCGCGAAGGCCCACCCCATTCAGGGCCTCGTGAAGTATCACGGGATGCGCGACCACGACGCGCGCTACCCCTACCACGACAGCATCAGCGTCTGCACCGCGCCCGCGCACACCACGACCACCGTCGCGTTCGACGACGGACTGGACGCCGACGAGTACGCCGTCGACGGCGAGACGGTGACGGGGAGCGGCGCCGACCGCATCGAGAGCGTCCTCGACGAGGTTCGCGAACGCGCCGGCATCGACACGCGCGCGCGCCTCGTCAGCGAGAACGACTTCCCCACGAACATCGGCCTCGGCTCCTCCGCGTCCGGGTTCGCCGCCGCCGCCGTCGCCGCGTGCGAGGCCGCCGGCCTCGACCTCTCCCACCCCGAGATGTCCACCATCGCCCGCCGCGGATCCGCGTCCGCCGCGCGCGCCGTCACCGGCGGCTACTCCGACCTCGGCGGCGGGACGACCGACGAAGAGTGCCGGAGCCACCGCCTCGACGCCGCCGACGAACTGGAGGACGACGTCCGCATCGTCATCGCCGAAGTCCCCGCGTACAAGGAGACGCAGGCCGCCCACGACGAGGCCGAGGAGAGCCACATGTTCGACGCCCGCCGCGTCCACGTCGAAGACCAACTCGCGACGATGCGGAAGGCCGTCCGCGCCGGCGACCGCGAGACCGTCTTCGAGACCGCCGAACACGACTCGCTCTCCCTTGCCGCGACCACGATGACCGGCCCCGCCGGCTGGGTCTACTGGAAGCCCGACACCCTCGAAGTCTTCGAGGCCGTCCGCGACCTGCGCGAGGACGGCGTCCCCGCCTGGTTCTCCACCGACACCGGCGCCACCGTCTACGTCAACACCGACGCCGACCACGTCGACGCCGTCGAAGACGCCGTCGCCGCCACCGGCGTCGACACCCGCGTCTGGCGCGTCGGCGGCCGCGCTCGCGTCATGGACAAGAGCGAAGCGCTGTTCTAGAGCCACCGGACGGCCCGAACGACGAAGGGCGTCCTCCTCGACGGTTCGCGTATGCGCGTCGCTGTGCTCGGCGGTGGGTACGCCGGCCTGCTGGTCACGCGAAAGCTCGAAGAGCGCCTGCCGGGTGCGAACGACGTCGTGCTGGTGGACGAGACGGGCGACCACCTCGTCCAGCACGAACTCCACCGGGCGATCCGACGCCCCGAGTTCGTCGACTCGATATCGATACCGCTCACGGAACTCGTGGAGCGCGCGACGGTCCGCGAAGCGCGCGTCGAGTCCGTCGATCCGGGGGCGCGACGGGTGGCGCTTGCGGACGGCGACGAACTCGCGTACGACGCGTGCGTCGTCGCGCTCGGCTCCGACACGGACGACCACGGCATTCCCGGCGTGGGCGACTACGGCACGCCGCTGAAGCGCCTCGAACACGCCGCAGAACTCCGCCGTCGCTACCTCGACTGCGTCGAATCCGGCGGCGGCACCGTCGTCGTCGCCGGCGCGGGACTCTCCGGCGTCCAGACCGCGAGCGAGTTCGCCGCGCTCGCCGCGGACGCGGACGACGCCGACGCTATCGAAGTCGTGCTGGTCGAACGAGCGGAGACGGTCGCGCCGGCGTTCCCCGAGGACTTCCGGAACGCCACGCGGGCCGCGCTCGACGACTACGACGTGCGCGTCGAGACGGGGACGCGGATCACCGAAGTCACCGCGGACGACGTCGTGACCGCCGAGGGGAGATTCGCGTACGACGTGCTCGCGTGGACGGGCGGCGTTCGCGGCCCCGACGCCCTCGACGGCGAGCGACGGCGAGTGCGCGCAGACCTCCGACTCGCGGACCGAACGTTCGTCGCCGGTGACGCCGCGCGAGTCGTGGACGCCGACGGGGCGCGTGTCCCTGCGAGCGCGCAGGCGGCCGTGCGGGCCGCACCGACCGTCGCGCGGAACGTCGCGCGCGTCCTCGACGCCGACCGAACGGGCGCGCCCGTCGGCCACCTCGAGAAGTGGGCGTTCGACACCCCGGGATGGCTCGTCAGCGTCGGCGACGACGCCGTCGCCCAACTCGGCCCGGAGGTGTTCCGCGGGACGGCCGCGAACGTCGTGAAGTCGAGCGTCGGCCTCACGTATCTCGCCGAACACGGCTCGCTCCGGGACGCCGTCGCGCTCCTCCGGCGCGAACTCGACGACGTCCGCGCCGTCCCCGCCCCCGAGTGAGCCCGCGTGCCGGGGGGAGGTACTAAGCGTCGCGCGACCCCATCGTGGGATATGTCCGACGCACCGCAGCCGCGCGCCACGTTCCAGCGACTCACCGACGCCCCGGACGGACCGACCACGCTCGTCGAAGGCCTCCCCGGTCACGGCCTCGTCGCCGCCATCGCCGTCGACCTCATCACGCGCCAACTCGACCTCGAACACCACGGCACCATAACCTCCGAGGCGTTCCCGCGCGTCGCGTCGTTCTCCGAGGGCCGCGTCCGGGACCCCGTCCGCGTCTACGCGGGCGAGAGTCCGCCCGTGATGACGCTCCAGTCCGACGTCGCGTTCCCCGACTGGTCGTTCGACGCGCTCACCGACGGCGTCGTCCACGGCGTCGGCGAGGACGTCGACCGAATGATCCTCCTCGTCGGCGCGCCCGCCGAATCCCAAGCGCAGGTCGGGGAAGTGTCCGGCATCGCCACCACGGACGATATCGCCGCCGACCTCGCGTCGGCCGGCGTCGCCGTCTCCGCGGGCGACGGCCTCGTCGGCGGCGCCACCGGCGCGCTCCTCGCCGAATGCTATCACGCCGACGTCCCCGCGGCCGCCCTCGTCGTGCGCGCGAACCCCTACATCCCCGACCCGCGCGCCGCCCAGGCCGTCATCGAGGGCGCGCTCGAACCGCTCGTCGACTTCGACATCGACACCGGCGAACTCGCGCGCGAAGCCGACGCCATCGAGGAACGCCTCCAGCAGATGGCCGAACAGTACCGGCAGGCCGAAGCCGCGAGCGAGGACGCCGGCCGCGCCCAGGCCCGGCCGAGCGGGATGCCGAGCATGTACCAGTAGCCGCGCCGCGAGACGGCGCGCGTCTTTTTGCTCGTCGCGCGCGAACACGCCGAACGTGACCACCGTACTCGTCGCCTACGGCACCGGCGAAGGACAGACCGCCGACATCGCAGACCGCATCGCGGACGTCCTCCGCGGCCGCGACACCGTCGTCGAAACCGTGGACGTCGACGAGCGCGACCCCGACCCGGACGCGTTCGACGCCGTCGTCGTCGGCTCCTCCATCCACCTCGAACGCCAGCACCCCGGCGTCGTCTCGTTCGTCACCGCGAACCGCGACGCCCTCGCCGCCCGCCCCACCGCCTTCTTCCAGGTGTCGCTCTCCGACGCCGTCGACGACCCGGAGCGACGCGCCGAGGCCGCCCGCTACGTCGACGACTTCCTCGAAGACACCGGCTGGCACCCCGACCGCATCGGCCGCTTCGGCGGCGCCCTCCGTTACTCCAAGTACGGCTTCCTCAAACGCCTCGTGCTGAAGCAGATCGCGCGAGACGCCACCGGCGACGTCGACACCAGCCGCGACTACGAGTACACCGACTGGGACGAAGTCGACGCCTTCGCCGCCGACTTCCTCGCGTTCGCGGAGGGGCGACTCGGCACGTCAGCCAGCGACACCTAGAGTGGCGCGCAGAACCGCCCGACAGCGCGGGGGCGCGAAAGCTCCGCTGTTTATAACAGAATATACCGCGTTCTCGAACGTCGCTAAAACGCCGCTGAGGAAGTAAAGAAGGCCCGATACGCCAGAATAGGTTTTGCCCCGATCCGGGCGTGATTTAAGTGGGCGTTGCAGGATTGTGAACCTCCGAGAGACGACGCCTCGCTATCGCTCGGCGCTGCGACTCTCGTGGTTCACAATCCTGTAATCCCAGATCTAGCTCCTCACCAGGGTTCGTCGCAAAATCATGGGCGTTGCAGGATTGTGAACCACGGTCGTTCCGTTTCGCTCCACTCCCTGATTCAAATCCTGCAAGCCACACTCGTCACTGCTCACTGGGTTCGCAGAACGAGTGGGCGCTGCAGGATTCTCACCGCAAAACCGCAATAGGGCATCGGGTTGCTGGTCTACTCCGACCGACCCGCACGGAGTTAATTATGGCATCCACCAGCACACCTGAGTTAGAGGAATTGACACCCACCGAAGCAGTACAGATGTATCTCGCCGACAAGCAATCAGATTCAGCGGAAGCCACCGTTCGCTCCCATCGAAGTCGTCTCGGACACTTTCTCGACTGGTGCGACGAAAACGGCATCGAGAATCTGAACGAACTGAGCGGACGAGACCTCCACAGGTACAAACTGTGGCGACAGGAGGATATCAACAAGGTCACGCTCAAAACCCAACTCGACACGCTCCGAGTATTCATCCGTTTTTGCGAATCAATCGACGGTGTTCGTCCCGACCTCTCCCAAGCGGTCAAATCGCCGAAACTCGAAGACGGCGACAATCAGCGAGAAGTTATCGTAGAACAAGACCAGGCGGAACAGATACTCGACTACTTACTCAGCTTTGCACGTAGAATATCTAACACTTAGATGGTCGAAAATGGCAGACAGTGCGGCCTTCTCACAGGCGTTCGAGAGTTGGTCGCACGTCGATTCGCTCCAGTAGAGCCACGATCTACGCTGAACGCAGTCCAATGAAGACCGATTCACTGTTTCACTGATTCCTGGAATCCACCAAGAGAACACTTCTTGAGGCTATTTGGGCGAAATATGTGTCAATCACTCAACGTGCAAAGCTGAGTGTTTGCGTTGAGTTCGACCGATTCGATATCCTCGGTTTGAACGAGAAAGTTCAGCATCTGCCACGGCTCGTCACCCGTGTCGTAGTCTATAATATTGAAGTTGGAGATTCGACTGTCAGATATCGCCCGCAAGTACTGTGCCTCTCGAAGTGTCTCGGTGGGAATCGAGATGTGAAGCAGATGATGTTCGAGTTCAGGAATACTAACCGTATAGTAGATAGGCGTGCGCTCGCTCTCAGTATCGTCGTATACCCTTACCGTCTTGTCTACAGCATCCGACGAACGGACTTTCTCAAACGCACCGACGCCAGCCTGTGCTGTGAGAGCGAGACCACCGACCGTCTGGAGATAGTTGCGCCGCCGCATCAATCATCACCCAAGAGTACGTGTTTACCCCGAGGACGCAACAGCGGGTACAGCCTGAGATCGTGAA
>JBDGUG010000049.1:0-5028 GCA_042216135.1 Halarchaeum sp.
AGGCCGTCGTCGGTCCACTCGCCGTCTCGGATCGCACCCGCCGGATCGCGGAATCTGACGTGACGCATCGCCCCGACCCAGACCCGCCGGCCACAAAGCGATACCGGTTAGCGGTATCGCCTAGATCGTCGTCACGCGACGGTAGTCGTCGTCGAGCGCCTGCGCGTCCTCCGGCAGGAGCGCGACAGCGATGTACGGCGCGTACTCGTGGAAGTAGTCGACGAGGGCGGCGATGCGGTCGGAGTCGATGGCTTCGAGCGAGTCGAGGAGCATGAACGGGCACGCCTCGTAGACCTCGTGCACGAGGTAGCCCGCGAGCGCGAACACGAGACCGATGACCTCGCGCTCGGACTCCGAGAGGTGGTCCACCGTGTCCTCGTAGGCCGCGCCGTCCTCGCCCTCCCGGATGACGTGCAGGCGGAACGTCGAGCGCTCGACCGTGCGTCGGCCCTCGCGAACCGTCTCCGTCGCCCGCTCGATCCACACCCGCGAGATGTTCCCGTACTCGAGGACGTCGAGCACCGTCTCCATGTGCTCGTTGAACGACTCGACCGCCTCCTCCTCCAGGCGGTCGATGCGCGTCCGGAGGTCCTGGAGTTCCGCGGTGACGTCGTCGCGTTCGTCCTCCAGTTCGTCGACGCGGTCGGCCTCGGCGCGCAGGTCCGACAGTTCTTCTTCGAGCGCTTCGAGGTCGTCCTCCGCGTCGTGCAGTTCGAACTGGAGTTCGTTCGCCTCGCGGTGCAGGTCCAGGACGGCGCTGTGCCGTCCCTCCTCCAGTTCCTCGACGCGCGCTTCGAGGTCTTCGACGGCCTCCTCGGCCTCGTTCCGCTCGTCGGTGAGCCGCTCGATGGTCTCCTCGCGCGACTCGACCTCCTCGCCGAGCGATTCGAGGCGCTCTCGCAGGTCCTCGCGGCGCTCCGCGCGCGTCTCGAGTTCGTTGCGCTCCGACTGCGCGCTCTCGAGTTCGCTCGTCACGTCGCTTCGCTCCTGTCGCTTCTCGCGCGCGAGCGAGCGGAGGCGTTCGAGCGTCTCCTCGACGTCGTCCATCGACACCTCGGAGCCGCACGTCCAGCAGCGCCCCGTCGCGTCCGCGTCCGGGAGGAGCGCGTCCGTCACCGCGTCCGACTCGCCGTCGTCGCCGAGGAGCTGGAGTATCTCCGTGTGGCCGCCGTCCAGCATCTCCTCGTTGAACTGGATGAGGCTCTGCAGTTGCGTGATCGTGGAGTCGAGCTCGCGCTTGCGCTCGCGGAGCGTCTCCACGCGCTCGTCGAGGTACTCGGCCTCGTCCTCAGCGACCTCGTCCATCTGCTCGATGGCCTCGCGAACGTCCTCGCGCTCCTCGCGCACCGACGCGAGACTGGAGCGCTCGTTCTCGAGGCGGGAGGCGATCCGCTCGACCTTCGACCGGCGCGCGTTCAGGTCGTCCAGCGCGTCGTCGAGGTCGCTCTTCTCCTCGCGGGACTCCTCGACGCCCGCGTCCGCCTCGTCGATCTCCGCCTGCTTCTCCTCTAAGGCCTCGCGCAGGTCTTCGATCTCGGACTCCAGTTCGACGCGCTTCTCCTCGAGTTCGGGGATGCGGCGGTTCGCCGCTTCCGCGCTCTCGATCTCGTCGTCGACGCGGTCGCGCTCCGCGAGCAGTTCGTCGATGCGGTCGTTGATCGCGTCCGTGTCGACGGGGCGCATCACGAGGTCGCGGAGGTCGTCCTTCGTCGCGATGGCGCGTCGCGCCTCGTTGTCCTCGAGGAGGAACGCGAAGAGATCCGCGAGTTCGGGATCGTCGAGAATCGGGTCGCCGCTGAAGTCGACGCCGTCGCCGCGCCGCGTCAGCACGCGCGTGAACGTCTCGCCTTCGAGGTCCATCTCGACGCGGCCCTCTTCGGCGTCGCCCTTCAGGCTCGCGCGCTCGCTCCCGGCGACCGCCATCAGCGACTGCAGGAAGGAGGTTCGATTCGTTGCGTTTCGGCCGACTAATACGTTCACGCCCGGTTCGAGATCGACGGACGTCTCCTCGATTCCGCCGATATTGGAGACGCGAACGCTAGCGCCTGTCCGATCGGCGCGACTCGTCTGCATAGTGCGTTAAACTAGCGCCGTTGACTTATAGCTATTGCACGTTCACTCGCGCACCGGTACCTCTTCGCGCTGGCACTCGCAGCCGCCCTCGTCGAGCAGGTCGCCGAACTCGTGGCGTCGCCCGCACGCGTCGCAGGTGACGTGCGTGGTGACGATGACGTCGAATCCGTCGATGTCGACCTCGTCGCCGGCGAGCCGGTCGAGGTTGTTCGCGGCGATCTTCTCGGTGCGCGCTTCGAGCGAGCCGACGGTGTTCTGCGTCGACGCGACGCGGTCCGCCGGCTCCGGGTTCTTCTCCGCGCCCATGCACTCGCGCAGGTGGCTGTGGATGGACTGGTGGGAGACGAAGTCGCGCTCGACCTGTTCGACGTCCACGCCGTCGCGCTCCAGGCGCCCCGCGGCCTGCGTCTGCATCCCCGCGCTCACGTCGTCGTCGGTGAGGAGCCGATACGTGTTCTCGAGTTCGCCGTCGAGTATCTCGACGTTCGCCGAGCGAAGCTCCGCGGCCAGCACCCGCCGGTTGAAGTAGTGCTGAAGCTCGCGCAGGCTCGACGGCTCGCCGTCGTCGCCGCGCCAGCGCGCCGCGAGTTCGGCGCCGACGTCCTCGAGTCCGTACTTCTCTGCGACCCGTCCGACCTTGCACTCACAGGACGGGCTCTCCGTGCTCATGTAATCCTCTGTAAGGCGCCCTCTCGTATAAGTATTCTCCCTAATGGCTTTACACTCCTATCTCTGTAATTATTCGGCCCCCGATCCGGCACCGTACGGCATAAGCGTTGTGGGTCCTCTCAGCCCGTTCCGCCGGCCGGTTCGCGCGTCGCCGCTCGCTCTCTCGCCCCCGCCGCGCGCGACGCTATCGGTCGTACCCCCACTCGCGGAGGACGTCCGCTGCCTCGTCGAGGTGGGCCATTCCGGCGAGATAGATGGCCTCGCGGGCGTCCAGCCGATAGACGTCCTCGCCGAGAAGCTTCTCGAGTTCGCGCTCGGCGTCCCGCGCGCGCTCGTCCGTGTCGTCTCGCACGAACAGTTGGTGGACGTCCGGACGCTCGTCCTTGACCTTCTCCCGCCGGTAGATGTATGGGAGTTCCGGCGGCGACTCGTCGCGCTCGACCGACTCGCGCTCGGAGGAGGCGTCCGACGCCTCCTCCGCTGTCGTCTCCGCGTCGGCCGCGTCCGCGTCGTCGTCGGCGAACGGGTCGCTCGCGCCGGACTTCATAGCCGGACCTCCGCGGGAACGTCGTTCTCCGAGAGGTCCACGCCGAACTGCGCGGCGACGTAGCGCGCGAGTTCGTCGAACGAGCGCAGCGTCTCTATCTCGCGCTCGCGCACGCGACCGCGTCCCGTCGCGAACTCGTAGGGCGTGGTCTGGGCGTCCCACGCGCCCTCCAGCATCGCGCGGCGCTCGCGCACCTCGACGGGCGCGACGGGGAAGTCCGCCTCGTCGAGCGCGGCCTCGTACTCGGCTTGCTTCTTCGTGTTCGAGACGCGGTTCGGGACGACGCCGAGGACGCCGACTTCCACGTCGTCGAGTTCCGCCTCGATGCCCTCGACGGTGTCGCGCATCCCCTCGACGGACTCCTTGCCCTTCGCGGAGAGTTCGAGCGGGATGAGGAGGTTCGACGCGGCGTAGACGGCGTTGTAGACGTGCTGGCCGCCGGTCGCGGGCGGGTCGACGATGATGACGTCGTAGCGCTCGGGAATGCCGTTCTCGAGGAGGACGCGTCGGAGCTGTCGCTCGGGGACGAACTCCTCGCCCATGTCCTCCTCCATGCGCTGGGCGCGCAGGAGGTTCCGCTCGAGGGATTCGAGCATGTTGTGACTGGGGAGGAGGTCGACGCCGTCGGCGACGCCGACGATGAGGTCGTCGAAGTCGCCCTTCGGGCGGCCGATCATGTGGCGCACGAGGTTGTCGGCCTCCGGGTCGTCGCGGTGGTCCGTCGCGCCGAAGTGGTGCGTCGCCCCGCCGTCCTGTGGGTCGAGGTCGACGACCAGGACGCGCTGGCCGTGTCGCGCGTGTGCGGCGGCGAGCGTGACGGTGAAGGTGGTCTTCCCCACCCCGCCCGCCTCGCTCCATATCGTGTACGCGGTCGTCGTCATATCGCGTGTGATGCGCGGCCCGCCGCAAGTAGTTTTCGCCAACCCACGCAGACATACTGAACAGTCTGTCTGATCAGTATTACTGAAAATACTGGTCGGGCGCGTTCCGCGGGGCATATCCCCCACCGGCTCCACGTCCCCGTATGGATCCCGACGACGTCCGACGCGACTGGGCCGATCGCGAGGGCGAGTTCTCCCCGCTCTACTACGCCGAACGCGGCCCCGGCCCCGTGAGCGAGACGCTCGCGGACGCCTTCGAGCACTACCTCTCCACGGACGCCGCCGTCCTCGAAGTCGGCTGTGCGTCCGGCCGCCACCTCGAGTGTCTGCGACGCCGCGGCTTCACGAACCTCACCGGCGTCGACATCAACCCCGACGCGTTCGACGTCCTCGCCGACTACCATCCCCGCCTCCACGAGACCGGGACGTTCCGCGCCGGCGCCCTCGAAGACGTCCTCCCCGAGTTCGGCGACGGCGCGTTCGACGCCGTCTACTCCGTCGAGACCCTCCAGCACGTCCACCCCGACGACACCCGCGCGTTCGACGAAGTCGCGCGCGTCACGAGCGACCTGCTCGCCACCGCCGAGAACGAGGGCAACGGCCCACAGCGGGGCCGCGACGGCGCCGAAGTCAGCTACGTCAACGACGAGTTCCCGCTCTACCACCGCGACTGGAAGCGGGTCTTCGGCGACCGCGGGTTCGCCCAACTGCTCGAAGAGCGCACGAAACGCGACACCGTTCGGGTCTTCCGCAAACTATAGGCTCGCGTCGCGCAACGCGCCTACTCCGTCGGCTGCACGTACCAGCGCGTCCCCCCGGAGTACGCCCAGCGCTCGATGGTGAACCCGTCCGCGGGCG
>JBDGUG010000049.1:5128-17378 GCA_042216135.1 Halarchaeum sp.
CAGCGCGTCCCCCCGGAGTACGCCCAGCGCTCGATGGTGAACCCGTCCGCGGGCGCGCGTCCCTCCTCGAAGCGCAGGAGGAACTGCCCGATCTCCTTCGCCGAGAGGCCTACGTCCGCGGTTATCTCCTTGCTCTTGAAGTAGAACGCGCCGTCGCGTGCGCGACGTTCGAGGTGGCGCGCGAGCCGTTCGGCCTTCCCGTTCCGGTCGGGGTCGTCCTCTCCCATGCGCCGGGGTTGGCCCGCCTCCCACAAGTACGGTCGTCGCGAACCGGGTCCCACACGCATGGGGCACAAATTCGCCCGCGCCCGTCAGTCGTCGCCGTCCGCGTCCCCGTTCGCGCCGTCGTCCGGGTCCACGCCGTAGCGCTCGCGGACGCACTCCCGCGTCGTCTTTTCGAGTCGGAGGTCCCGCGCGATGCGCTCGGCGTCTCGGTCCCCGGGGTCGCCGTAGCCGCCCGCGCCGGGCGTGCGAATCGAGACGACGGTCCCCGGCGAGAGGTCGTGGACGGACTTCCCGTGGAGGCGCTCGCCCGCCCCGTCGTCCTCGCCGTCCGCGCCCGCGTCGAAGCGATAGACGGCGCCGGTCGCGCCCGACCCGCCGCCGAGCAGGCCGTACGGCGCGTGCGTCTGCCGGTCCGCGAGCAGGCTGAAGCGCGCCGTGTGCCCGCGCACCTCGACGTCCCGCCGGAGGCCGAGGCCGCCCCGGTACTCGCCCGCGCCGCCCGAGTCCGGCCGATAGGCGTACCGGCGCACCCGAAGCGGGTAGGCGGTCTCCAGCACCTCGACGGGCGTGTTCATCGTGTTGGACATGTGGACGTGGACGCCGTCCATTCCATCTTTTCCCGCGCGCCCGCCGAAGCCGCCGCCCTGCGTCTCGTAGAACGCGTACGGCGAGTCGTCCCGCGGGTCCGTCCCGCCGAACGTGACGTTGTTCATCGTGCCCTGTCCGGCCGCGGTGACGCGCTCCGGCGCTTCCGCGGCGAACGCGCCGAGGACGACGTCGGTGACGCGCTGACTCGTCTCCAGGTTCCCGCCGACGACTGCCGCGGGCGGGTTCGGGTTCACGATGCTCCCCTCCGGCGCGTCAACCGTGACGGGGCGATAACAGCCCGCGTTCGGCGGGATGTCCGGGTCGGTGACGCACCGGACGGCGTAGTACGTCGCGGACGTCGTCACCGCGCGCACGGCGTTCACCGGTCCCTCCGTCTGCGGCGCCGACCCCGCGAAGTCCACCCGGACGTCCTCCCCCGCCACGGTCACCGTCGCGCGAATCGGCAGGTCGGTGTTCCCGCGGCCGTCGTCGTCGAGCACGTCCTCGAAGGCGTACTCGCCGTCCGGGAACGACCCGATTTCGCCGCGCATCCGACGCTCCGAGTAGTCCTGCACCTCGTCGAACGCCGCCGCGAGTTCGTCGACGCCGTAGCGCTCGACGAGCTCTCGCACGCGCTCTCGCGCCGTCTCGTTCGCCGCTCGCTGCGCGCGCACGTCCCCGCGGCGCTCGTCTGGCGTGCGGACGTTCGCGAGCAGCATCGCCATCACGTCCTCCACCACCTCGCCGCCGTCGAGGAGTTTCACCGGCGGGATGCGCAGGCCTTCCTGATAGATTTCCGTGGAGTCCGCGGCGACGCTCCCCGCGGTGCTCCCGCCGATGTCGGCGTGGTGCGCGCGGTTCGCCGCGTACGCGACGAGCGTCGGATCGTCACCGTCGGGGCCGTCGAATATCGGCGAGACGAGCGTGAGGTCCGGGAGGTGTGCGCCCCCGCGGAACGGATCGTTCAGCAGGACGGCGTCGCCAGGGCCCAACTCGCCCGCGAAGGCGTCGACGGCGGCCGCGACGGAGAACGGCATCGCGCCGAGGTGGACCGGCATGTTCTCCGCCTGACTCACCATCTCGCCGTCCGCGTCGAAGAGCGCACAGGAGCAGTCCCGGCGCTCCTTGATGTTCGGCGAGTAGCCCGTCCGCACGAGGTTCGCGTTCATCTCCTCCGCGACCGCCGTGCAGGCGTTCCGCACGACTTCGAGCGTCACGGAGTCCACCATCAGCGCCCACCCCCCGTCGCGACGACGAGGTTCCCGTCCGCGTCCACGTCCGCCGACTGATCGGGGTGAACGACCACGGTGCTCTCCGCGCCCTCGACGACCGCCGGCCCCGCCACCGTCGCGCCGACCGGGAGACGCGAGCGCTCGTAGACCGCCGTCTCGCACACCTCGCCGTCGTACGTGACGGCGCGCGCCCCCCGGCGCGCGTCCGCCACCGATCCCTCGCGGGCCGCGGGCGAGAGGTCCGGCGTCTCCACGACGCCGCGGGCGCGCAGGCGCAGCGTCACCAACTCCACGGGCTCTCCTCGATCAGCGTGGCCGTACCGGCGCTCGTGACGCTCGTGGAAGCGCTCCACCACCGATTCGAGCGCCTCGTCGTCAACGTCCTCGGGGACGGGCACGGAGAGGTCGAACGACTGCCCGGCGTACCGGAGGTCCGCCGTCCGCTCGAAGACGCGCCGCGATTCGGGGACGCCCTCCGCCGCGAGCCGTGCCGCGCCGTCCTCGCGCATCGACTCGAACGCCCCCGCCACCGTCGCGGGCGCGAGGCCCTCCCACGGCCGGACGCGCGAGACGCTGTCGTCGTAGACGACGTCGCTGACGAGCAATCCGAGCGCGGACAGCACGCCCGCGGCGTTCGGCACGACCACCTCCGGCATATCGAGTTCGCCGGCGAGTCGCGGCGCGTGCAGCGGGCCCGCGCCCCCGAACGCCACCAGCGTGAACTCGCGCGGGTCGTGCCCGCGCTCCACCGACACCACGCGCAGCGCCCGCGCCATGTTCGCGTTCGCGACGTCCAGCACGCCCTGCGCGGCCGCCTCCGGCGCCATCCCGAGTTCGTCACACAGCCCCTCGAACGCCGCCCGAACGTCCGACTCGATGCCGTCGAGGTCCGAATCAATGAACCCGCTCGGGTCGATGCGGCCGAGCAGGAAGTGCGCGTCCGTCGTCGTCGGCCGCGTCCCGCCGCGCCCGTAACAGACCGGCCCCGGGTCCGCGCCCGCAGAGCGCGGCCCGACCCGGAGCGCCCCGCCGTCGTCCACCCACGCGATAGAGCCGCCGCCCGCGCCGACCGTGTGCACGTCCACCGACGGCACCCCCACCGCGTAGTCGCCCACCTCCACGTCCGTCGAGACGAGCGGGTCGCCGCCCCGAACCAGCGAGACGTCGCAGGACGTCCCGCCCATGTCCATCGTCACGACGTCCTCGACGCCGCGCCGCCCCGCGACGTACGTCGCCCCGCGCACCCCCGCCGCCGGCCCCGAGAGGAGCGTGTTCACCGGCCGACTGCGCGCCGCGTCAGCCGTGATGAGGCCGCCGTTCGACTGCATCACCCGCAGGTCCGCGCCCACCCCGCGCTCCCGCACGCGCGCCGTCAACTCCCCGACGTACTCGTCCATCACCGGCTTCAGCGCCGCGTTCAGCGCCGTCGTCAGCGTGCGCTCGTACTCGCGGATCTCCGGGAAGACGTCGCTCGACAGCGACAGCGACGCCTCCACCCCCGACTCGCGCAGGAGTTCCGCGACCCGGCGCTCGTGCGCGTCGTCCTCGAACGCGAACAGCAGACTCACCGCCACGCTCTCCGCGCCCGACTCCCGGATCCGCTCCGCGACCGCACGCACCGCGTCCTCGTCGATTTCGCGCACCGCCCGCCCGCGCTCGTCCAGCCGCTCCGGCACCCCGAAGCGCCGGTCGCGCGGCACGATCGGATCCGGCTTCTCCGCGCCGAAATCGTAGATGTCCGGCCGGTCCTGCCGTCCGATCTCCAGGACGTCCCGGAACCCCTCGGTCGTCACCAGCGCCGTCTCCGCCCACGTCCCCTCCAGGACCGCGTTCGTCGCCACCGTCGTCCCGTGCCCGAGGAACCCCACCTCGGCCGGCGCGAACCCGCCCGCCGCCGCGCTCTCCGCCAGCCCGTTCACCACCCCGTCCTCCGGACTCGCCGGCGTCGACGGCGTCTTCGTCACGCGCACCTCGCCGTCCCGGAGCGTCACCACGTCCGTGAACGTCCCGCCGACGTCCACGCCCACGCGCACTCCCTCACTCGTCATGGCCGCCCCGACGCCCACCACGCCCAAAGGGATTGCCGTGCGCGCTCGCGCGAACGGAGTGAGTGCGAGTCAGTCGGATCGCAGGTCCGACGCTACTCACGGCTCCCGGTGGTCGGCCGCATGGCTCGCGCATCGCTTCGCTCCGCGCTCGCGCGTTCCGCGGTCCCTGCGGGACCGCGTGCGCGGTGTGCGGTCTCGCTGCGTTCGGCCGCATGCGCCAGAGTTACGACCCTATTCCCGGTAGGGCGACGCATGGAGAAACTGCTGGTCCGCGCGCTCCGCGGCGAACGGACCGAGCGCCCGCCGGTCTGGATGATGCGGCAGGCGGGCCGCCACCTGCCGGAGTACCGCGAACTCCGCGAGGAGTACAGCTTCCTCGAAGCGATCAAGACGCCGGCCGTCGCGGAGGAGATAACGCTCCAGCCGTGGGAGCGCTACCGGCCGGACGGGGTCGTGATGTTCTCGGACATCCTCACGGTGCTCGAACCGCTCGGGTTCGACTATCGCGTGGAGAGCGGCGTGGGGCCGGTCGTCGACGACCCCGTGGACGGGCCGGGGGACGTCCCGGAGACCTACGCGCCGGTCGCGGAGGACATCGACTACGTCGGCGCGCTCCTCGACCGTCTCGTCGAGTCGGTGGGCGACGAGGCGGCGGTGCTCGGGTTCGCGGGCGGGCCGTTCACGCTCGCGTCCTACATCGTCGCCGGCGGGTCCTCGCGGCACGCGGAGATCCGGCAGTTCCGCGCGCGACATCCCGAGGCGTTCGACGCGCTCCTCTCGGTCGTCGCGGACGTCGTCGCGGACTACCTCGAATATCAGGTCGCGCACGGCGCGGACGCCGTCCAGCTGTTCGACACGTACGCGGCGGAGCTATCGCCCGCGGACTACCGGGAGTTCCTGCTGCCGCTCCATCGGCGCATCTGCGCGAGCGTGGACGTGCCCGTCCTCCTCTTCGTGCGGAACATGGCGGGGCGACTGGACGCCCTCGCGGACGCGGACCCGGACGGCGTCGCCCTCGACTGGACGGTGGACCTCGCGGCGGCGCGCGACGAACTCGGCGCGACGCCCGTGCAGGGGAACCTCGACCCGCAGTACCTCTTCGGGGACCCCGACTTCGTCCGCGAGCGCACCGCCGAGGTCATCGAGGCGGCGGGGCCGCGCGGGCACGTGCTCAACCTCGGGCACGGCCTCCACCGCGACACCCCCATCGAGGGCGTGTCGGCGTTCGTGGAGACGGCGAAGGAGTGGGACTGGGACTAGGCGACCCGTTCGGCGACCCGTTCGGCGTCCCGGACGCGCGCGGGGACGCCGACGCGGCCCGTGTAGTTCGTCGCGAGCGTCAGCCCCTCGGGAAGCGTGAGGTCGTCGAGCGCGCGCCACGAGCGGTCGTACGCGGGCATGACGGCGGGGAGGCGCGCGACGTCCCGGACGTGCGCGGTGGCGTCCATCACCGTCTCGAACTCGCGAACGGCCGTCTCGCCGATGGTCTCGGGGGCGGCGTCGACGATGCCGGGGTCGTCCATCCCGCCGAAGAACGCGGTGTACTGGCCGGTGCGCCCGAAGAGGCTGTGATGCCAGGAGACGCCGAGCGTCCGCAGGGGCTCGGAGCGCCGGACCTGATAGCCGAACCCGGCGCGTCGCGCGTCGCTCTCCATCGTCACGACGGCGAGCGGGTTGTACGTCAGGCCGGCGAGCGCGTCCGCCGCGTCCGGCGCGACGTCTCCGAGGAGGCCCGCGGCGGCCGGCGCGGGCGTCGTGACGACGACGCGCGCGGCGGTGACGGTGTCGTCGGGCGTCGTCACCCGGTAGGCGTCGCCGTCGCGTTCGAGACGCGTGACGGGCGCGTCGAGTTCGATTCGGTCGGCGTACCGTTCGGCGAGGCGTTCGGGGAGGCGGCCGAGGCCGCCCGCGATGGAGACGGGCGGCGGGGCGCCGCTCCCGCCGGTCGCGCGCCGCAGGAGCGACGGGAGGAGCGCTCCGCGTTCGCCCTGCATCCGGAGGAGCGCGGGGAGCGCGTGCCGGACGGGCATCTCCGTGGGGTCGGAGCCGTACGTGCCGCCGTAGATGGGTTCGACGAGGTTCCGATACGCCGCCGATCCGAACTTCCGGCGGACGGCGTCCCCGACTGTCTCGTCCGCGCTGACGGGGTCGGTGAGCGGTTCCGCGAGGACGCGGAGTTTCGCCGGCCACGAGAGCAGGTCGGTGCGCAGGAAGGCGCGGAGGTCGAAGGGGGCCTCGCGGAGCCGTCCGTTCGCGTAGACGTAGAGCGGCAGGTCGTCGTTCGCGACGAGCAGGTCCCCGCGTAAGCCCGCGGCGTCCACGAGTTCGGCGACGCCGTCGGTGAGGCGGAGGCGGTTCGGGCCGCGTTCGGCGACGAGGCCGCCGCCGAGGCGCTCGGAGGCGACGGCGCCGCCGGCCCGCTCGCTCGCCTCGTACGTGACGCCGTCGACGCCGCGTTCGGCGAGGGCGTGCGTGAGCGCGAGGCCGGTCATCCCGGCGCCGACGACGGCGACGCGGTGGTCGGGCACGGCTAGCGGGGCGCGTTGAGGCACATCGCGCCGTCCGTGTCGGCGCACTGGCACTCGCGGAACTGGTAGTACTCGGGGTCGACGCCCGCGACGAACGGTTCGGCGAGGTCCGCGAGCAGCTCCGCGAACCGCGGGTCGTCGTGCGGGACGGGGACGCGGTGGAGGGTCTTCCCGGCCGCTTCTACCTCCTCGCGGAGTTCGTCGTCGAGTTCGGAGAGCGTCTCGGACTGCTCGTGCATGAAGCTCACCGGTTCGACGACGACGTGGGCGGCGTCGCCGTCGACGGCGACGTCCTCCGTCTCGGGTTCGGTCCACGGGATGTCGCGGTTCTCGTGGTTCTGATAGCCGACGACGTAGTCGTCGAGGCCGAGCAGGGAGGCCTGTACGGTCGTGTACTCCTCGACGTACCGGTCGTACCGGGAGCCCTCGTCGAGGTAGTGCGTCGGGGTGCCGTGCGCGGAGAAGACGAACCGGACGGCCTCCGCGTTCGGGTCGACGCCCGCCTCGTCGAGGAAGTCGCGGACGTTCTCCGCGCGCAGGTGGGTGTAGTCGGGGGTGCGATGCCAGCCCGATATCTCCTCGACGGGGACGTCCCAGTCGGCGTCGGCGACGGCGTCTTCGAGGTCGCGGAGCGCGTCCACGGTCGTCGAGGGCCCGCAGAGCGGATAGATGGGGAGGCCGACGAGTCGATCCACGTCGTCGTCGCGTGCGGCCTCGACGGCGTCCGCGATGGTCGGGTCCGCGAACTGCGTGCCGAGGTAGGCGGTGACGTCGAACCCGCGCTCGCGGAGCTCGGCCTCGACGGCCTCGACCTGTCCCTGCGCCTGCTCGTTCAGCGGGGAGCCACCGATCTCCTCGTACTCCTCGACGAGGCTGGGGGCGCGCCGCTCCGCGAGTTCGCGCGAGCGCTCGCGCGCCTGCGACTCGGGCATGTCGCCCTCGAGGAAGCGGTTGTTGTAGAAGATGCGCTCGAGGTACGGCACGACCGCGTCTCGGGACGGCTCCGCGGGTTCGCCGAAGTTCAGCAGGACGACGCCGGTGGTCATGCTCGAAACTTGGCCCGTCGCCGCAAAAAGGTGACCGGTACGGGCGAGTCAGTCGCGCTCGCCGTCCTCGATGGCGTCGTCGAGCGCGGAGCGGCCGACCGTGAGGACGAGGAGCGCGCCGACGGCGTCGTACGCGAGGTCGAGGGCGGTGTCCTTGCGGCCGTAGTTGACGAGGAGGGGGTCGAGGCCGACGCGGCGGAACGCCCGGTGGATCGCGTACTCCAGCGCCTCCCAGAGGACGCCGAGGCCGAGCGTCGCGCCGACGACGGCGCGCGTCGGATCGCGGCCGCGCCGGCGCGCGACGAGGTAGGCGGCGGCGCCGACGATGGACGACGAGAGCGTGTGCGTGACGTGATCCCACCACCACGTGTCGTCGTACGGGCCGAGCATCCCGGCGGCGTGGAGGAGCATCGCGCTGGAGACCCAGACGCGATGCAGGGGGCCGAGCGCGAGGCCGAGGCGCCGCCCGAGGACGCCGGGGAGGAAGGTCGCGACGAACGCGACGAGACCGTTCGCGACGGCGCCCGGGTTGCGCTGTCGGACGCCCTCGGCGACGACCGCGAGGATGGCGGCGCGGAGGGCGCGGTCGGTCGCGTGGCCGGCGGCGCGCGCCCGGTCTCGAACCATGCGGTGGGATGGCACCCGACGGTGTTAACTTCCGCGGTCCGTCCCCCGATTCGGCCACGGGGATTAAACAGCCGGGGACACTGGACGATACAATGACAGAGTCCGACGGCGCACGCGCGACCGCGGCCGAGTGGTCGTGGGTCGCGGTGTCGCTGCTCGGTGCGCTCCTCCTCCTCGTCCCGGCGTACGACATGTGGGACGACGTCTCGAACCTCCAGTGGCAGGTCGCCTCCACCGTCGTCGAGAACTCCCCGCTCATCGTCCTCGCCGCCGGTCTCGTCGCCGGCGGCGTCTGGATCGCCCGGCGCGACACCACCCCCCGGTACACGTGGACGGTGACGAAGTGGAGCGTCGGCGTCGCGGGCGGCATCGCCGCCCTCTACGCGTCCGTCATCGCCCTCCAGTTGTGGGCGATGGGGGCGCTGAAGCCGTGGGTGCTCGCGCTCGACGGCGTGCTCTTCGGGTCCGTCGTGGCGTTCGTCGTCGGCGTCCACAACGCCGAACGACGGGCCGTTCACGACGAACTCGACGAGCGCGAGCGGAGCCTCCGCGAGATGTACGACGTCATCTCCGAGCAGTCGCTGACGTTCGAGGAGAAGACGGAGCGCCTCGTCGCCATCGGCCGCGACCTGCTCGACGCCGAGTACGGCTCGTTCGCGCACATCGACCCCGAAACGGGCGAGTACACGGTCGAGGTCGTGCAGTCGGAGTCGGGGGACGTCGAGGCGGGCGACGTCGTCCCGCTCGCGGAGACGCACTGCCAGCGCCTCGTCGAGGAGGAACGCACCATCCAGTTCGAGACGCGCCCGTTCGACGTCGAGGAGAAGGAGTACGGGACGGACGTCGGCTTCGAGACGTACGTCGGGACGCCCGTCTACGAGAACGACAGCATCTACGGCTCGCTCTGCTTCCTCGACCGGTCGGAGTCCGAGCCGTTCGACGACTGGCAGCTCACGATGGTGGAGCTGATGGGGAACTGGATGGGCTACGAGATAAACCGCAAGCACCTCCTGGAGGAGCGCCAGCAGGAGCTCAGACAGCAGGAGGAGAAGTTCGAGGAGTTCGTCGACTCCGTGGACAACTACGCCATCTTCACGCTCGACACCGAGGGACTGGTGACGTCGTGGAACCCGGGCGCGGAACGGATCAAGGGCTACGAGGAGTCCGAAATCGTCGGCGAGCACTTCCAGGTGTTCTATCCGGAGGCGGACGCCGAGCGCGGCCTCCCCGAGCAGTTGCTCGCGGAGGCGAAGGAGACGGAGAAGGCCCGCCACGAGGGGTGGCGCGTCCGGAAGAACGGCGAGCGGTTCTGGGCGGACGTCACCATCGCGGCGCGCTACGACGAGCACGGCGAGCACGTCGGCTACACGAAGGTCGTGAAGGACCAGACGGAGCGCCGCGAGCACGAGCGCGCGCTCGAACACGAGCGCGAGCGCCTCGAGTTCATGAACCGCATCCTCCGGCACAACATCCTGAACGGGCTGAACCTCGTTCGGGCGCGCGCCGAACTGCTCGACGACGAGGAGATGGTCGCGGACCCGGACGCCCGCGAGCACGCCCGCACCATCTACGAGCGCGTGGACGACCTCTCGGGCCTCGTGGAGACGATGCGGTCGTTCATGAACGCCATCGTCCGCGAGGCCGACCACGAGACGAAACCGGTCGCGATTCGCGACGCCCTCGCGGAGAAGGTGGCGCTCGCGGAGGACGCCTACCCGGACGCCGTCTTCGAGACGCGCGACCTCCCGGCCGCGGACGTGCGCGTCGTCGCCGACGAACTCGTCGGGGAGGTGTTCGAGAACGTCCTCTCGAACGCCGTCGTGCACAACGACGCGGAGACGCCGCGCGTCCGCGTCTGGTCGTCCGAGGCGACGACCGAGGTGCACGTCGACGCGGAGACGGGCGAACTCCTCCCGAACCACGAGGCGTGGCCGGACATCGACGTGGCGACGGAGGAACGCGACGCCGTCGTCGTCCACGTCGCCGACAACGGCCCCGGCATCCCGGACGAGGAGAAGCACGCCGTCCTCAAGAAGGGCGTCTCGGAGCTTCAGGAGCCCGGGAACGGCTTCGGGCTCTACCTCGTGAAGGAGATGATGTCCGCGTACGGCGGGACCGTCGAGGTGCGCGACGGCGACGACGGCGGCGCGGTGTTCGACCTCGTGTTCCCGGAGGCGACGCGGTCCGAGCGAGCGTCGGCGAGCGAGGGCCGCGGAGAGAGCGAGCGCTGAACGCAGTGAGGCGCGAGCAGCGCGCTCAGAGCGACGGAACGGGAGCGAGGCGCGCACCTGCCGCCCGCCGCGCTGTCCGGCCGCTCGCTCGCCGCCACCCGTGGCGTTTTGACGCCCGAGGCCGTCGGGTGGCGTATGGCCGGAGAATCCATCGACGTGCTGGAGCGCGGCGACGAGGCGCCGGCGTTCTCGCTGCCGGGCGCCGACGGGGAGACGCACTCGCTGGACGACTACGCGGGCTACGACGCGCTCCTCGTGGTGTTCACGTGCAATCACTGTCCGTACGCGAAGGCGAAGCATTCGGCGTTGAACGCCATCGCGGCGGAGTACGACGACGTGGCGGTGGTGGGGATCAATCCGAACGACGCCGACGACTACCCGGACGATTCGTTCGAGGAGATGGTGGCGCGCGTCGAGTCGGGCGAGATAGCGTACGACACCTACTTGCGCGACGAGTCGCAGGACGTCGCCGCGGCGTACGGCGCGGTCTGTACGCCGGACCCGTTCCTGTTCGCGAACCGGGACGGGGCGTTCGAAATCGCCTACCACGGCCGGCTGGACGACGCGCTGAACCCGACCGACGAGCCGTCGGGTGACCCCGGGTTCGAGGTGCGGGAGGCCATCGAGGACGTGCTCGCGGGCGACCCGGTTTCGCGCGCTGACGCGCCGTCTCGTGGCTGTACGATCAAGTGGCGCTCGGGGAACGAACCGGACTACTGGGACGACCTGTAGGCCGGCGTCGGGCGCTCGCGCCTCGCCCCGACCACCAGATATTTCACGAATCGCGCACAACCACGGGTATGGCTCACCACACGTTCGACGCCTCGGGCGCGGACCGCCTGGAGGACGCGGCCGCGCGGTTCCGCCACGTCTCCGCGGAGGAACTCCGCTGGGCGCTCGCGCTCGACGGCGACGAACGCGTCGCGGACCTCGGGAGCGGCACGGGTTTCTACACCGACCTCGTCGCGCCCGACGCCGATACCGTCTACGCCGTCGACGTCCAACCGGAGATGCAGGACTACTACCGCGAGAAGGGCGTCCCGGCGAACGTCGAACTCGTCACCGCGGACGTCGCCGGCCTTCCCGTCTCGGACCTCGACGCGGCGTTCTCGACGATGACCTACCACGAGTTCGCCACGGACGAGGCGCTCGACCGACTCGCGGCCGCGCTCGTATCGGGCGCGCGCCTCGTCGTCGCGGACTGGTCGGCGGAGGGCGAGGGCGAGCACGGCCCGCCGCGCGACGAGCGCTACGCGGCCGCGGACGCCGTCGAGGCGCTCGAATCGCGCGGGTTCGACGTCGAGTTCGTCGCGGAGCGCCCGGAGACGTTCTTCCTCGTCGCCGACCGATAGGGTCCCGGCGAGCGTCCCCGCCACCCTCGTCTTGACACGCGGGGCGCGAGAACGACCGCGCATGGAACTCGCGCCCGGCGTCCACGACCTCGCCATCGACGCGTCGCTCGGCGACCGCGAGATGACCCTGCACCCCACCGCGGTGGAGACCCCGCGCGGCCTCCTCCTCCTCGACGTCGGCCTCCCCGACGCCGTCGACGACCTCGACGCCGCGCTGGCCGACGCGGGACGCTCGCTCGACGACGCGTGGGCGGTCGCCGTCACGCACCAGGACGTCGACCACGTCGGCTGTCTCGCCGCCGTCGTCGAGCGCACGGACGCCGTCGTCTTCGCGCACGAGGCCGCCGTCCCCTACCTCGAAGGCGACGAGGAA
>JBDGUG010000002.1:0-17277 GCA_042216135.1 Halarchaeum sp.
CGGTCATCCGCGTCGAAGTTCGCGACGACTTCGCCGTTCGAGCGGATCACGCCGACCTCGTCGCGGGCGCACAGCGTCTCACCGGGACGGAGGACGGGGCCGCCGACGGCACCGACGCCGTCGTCGTACTCCGCGGCGAGCGCGGCGAGCCATTCTGGGACGGGCCGGGCGTCCGGGTCGCAGAACGCGACGATATCGGCGTCATCGAGTTTCGCCAGCGCGGTGTTGCGGGCGCGCGGCAGGCCGTTCTTCGGCGTCGATAGCATCCGCGCGTCGAGGCGGTCGGCGTAGTCGTCGACGACGCGCTGGTTGACGCCGCTCCCCGAGTCGACGACGAGCACGTCGAAGTCGTCGTAGTCCTGTGCGACGAGGCAGTCGAAGCACTCGCGGAGTTCGTCGGGTTCGTCGATGGTCGGAATGACGACGCTAACACGCACGTTCGTAGCACCTCGCGAGCCGGTCGGCCTGAACGTCCCAGTCGAACTCGGATGCGGCGTCGAGCGCGTTCGCTGCGAGTCGGTCGCGGAGTTCGGGCGACTCCGCGAGGCGTTCGAGCGCGTCGGTGAGCGCGGCGACGTCGCCGGGGTCGACGAGGGCGCCGTTCTCGCCGTCGTCGAGGTACTCTTCGATGGCGTCGATGCGTGTGGAGACGACCGGCGTGCCACACGCCATCGCTTCGACGTTGACCATTCCGAAGCTCTCATGGTAGGATGGAAGACAGAAGATATCGGCGGCGGTGTAGTAGCGCGCGACGTCTTCGTGGTCGACGGCGCCGACGAATCGGACGTCGTCCTCGATGCCGAGTTCGTCCGCGCGGCGGCGCAGGTCGCCTTCGAGGGTCCCGTCACCGACGAGATAGAGGCGCGTGCGCGTTCCGAGTCGCGCCTGTGCTTCGAGCAGGTCGAAGAGCCCCTTCCCGTCGTCGAGGCGGCCGACGTAGAGGACGGCGACGCGTTCGTCCTCGAACGCGGGTTCGATGTCGGGGCGGAACTGGGTGAGGTCGACGCCGGGATAGACGACTCCGTCGATGTCGAGGTTCAGCCACTCGCGGACCCGGTCGGCGGTCGACTCGCTGTTCGCGAGATAGGACGCGGTGGTCGCGAACCGGGACATCGCTCGCCAGCGGACAGAACGATCCTCTATTCCGGGGAAGTGGAAGACCGACGGTACCGGTGCGGCGCGGGAGGCGAGGAGGTTGTCGAGGTAGTAATGCGTAGAGAGGACGTCCACCTCGTCCGCCATCCGATCGAAGACGTCGCGGCGGCGCGCGTGCCAGTACATCGAGAGCGACTCGACTTCGGCGGGGAGGACTGGCGTGTTGTCCGCGACGAGCGCGTTGCGCCGAGATTCCTTCGCCCAGAGGGCTATCTGTCGGACGTCGACGTCGAGCTCGCGGACCTCGTCGAGCAGGTCGCCCGCGCCGCAGTAGAGGACGAGTTCGTGCTCGTCGTGAAGCCGCTTCATCATCTCTCGAAGGAACGTCTCCGTGCCGCCTGCGCGGGAGAACCCCGCTCGGGGGCTATAGATGCCGATTCTCATCCGGTCACCTCGATGGTCTCCCGGTACGTCTCGGCGAGCGTTTCTCGGACCTGCTCGCGGAACGCCGTCTCGGAGAACCGTTCGACGTTCATCGTCCCCTCTGTCCACGAGCGCGCTCGCTCGACGGCGTCTCTGATGCCTGCGGCCGTTCCATCGTGTAGGAGTCCGTTCTCGCCGTCGCGGATATAGATTCCGGGGAAACCGTCGTCGCGCGCGAGCACGGGTTTCTCGCTGGCGTTGGCTTCGATTGGGACGATGCCGAAGTCCTCGTTCCGGCCGTTGAAGACGAGCGCGGTACAGCCCGCGAGCAGGTCGCGTTTCTCGTCCTCGCTGACGAAGCCACGATAGTCGACGTTCTCGGCGCGCTCGATGCGCGCCATCACGTCGTCGGAGACGTCGCCGCGACCGCCGGCCATCACGAGGCGCTCGTCGAGGCCGTTGAACGCCTCCACGACGGCGGGCACGCCCTTCTCTTCGTCGAGGCGGCCGAGGTGGAGGTAGTAGCCGCTATCGCCGTCGTTCCGGTAGGCGTCGAGTTCGACGGGCGGGTAGAGGACCTCCGACTCGCGTTTGTAGTACTTCCAGAGGCGTCGTTCGATGATGGGGCTGTTGGCGAAGTAGTGGTCGACACGGGCGTCGAGGGTAGCGTCACGCATGCGGAGGTACCGGACGAGCGGGCGAGCGAGCGCGCCGGCGAGCGAGTCCTTGCGGTCGTGGTAGAGGTCGTAGAACCACCGCGGCGGGGAGTGACAGTAGTTCGCGTGGAGGGTGTCGTCGGGCGTGATGACGGCGCGGGTCGTCGCGCCGGACGTGACGAGGACGTCGGGGTCGCCGAGTTCGCGCCAGTCGACGTCCTCCCACTGCGCGTACTCGAAGACGCGGCCTGCGCGTCGCTGGAGGCGGCGCACGGGTGCGTAGTCGAGCGTCGGCGTCACATCGACGAAGCGGACGTCGCCGTACGGGTTCGGGTCGTCCGGGTCGGGCTCGCCGAGGGTGTGGACGGCATCGACGCCGAGCGCTTCGGCGAGTCGCGTGACGAGGTACTCGGCGCCACCCCACGCCTCGACGTGCCAGTGGGCGACGGCGACGTCGAGGCCGTCGAGGGCGCCGGTGCGTCCGTTCATGCTAGCGAGGGCGTGAGTGACGTGGAAAAGCGTATCGCTACCCCGCGAGCGCCTCGTATCCGTAGCCGAGACCGACGAGGGCGGTCAGGACGTAGAGCGCGACGAACTGTTCGAGTTTCGGGAGCGCCGGCGCGCGGGCGAGCGACCGGAGGCGCGCGGGCGTGGATTCGAGGAGGAGGAAGCGAAGGAAGTCGCTCTCCCGGGCACCGTCGCCCTCGCCGTCGCGCATCGTGCGCTTCGAGCGCCCCTGTTCGAACGCGCGCTCGGCGAGCCATCGGGGGTCGGTCCGGTAGTCGAATATCTTGTGCCGGACGACGGCGTTTGGGAGGTACCAGACGCGCTCGCTGTATCGCGCGTACATGCGGGCGGCGAGGTCCGTCTCCTCGCCCTGCCCCTGCGAGTCTCCCTTCCGGCCGAGGCCCTCGTCGAACCCGCCCAGTTCTTCGAGTACCTCACGACGGAAGGATATGTTCGATCCGAACGTGTTCCGCACCTCGCACTCCCCCTCGGGGAATCCGCGGTGGGTGACGCCGATGAGGAAGTAGAACTCGGCGGGGAGAAAGTCCGGCTTCCCGGCGACCCACTCTGGGGCCATGCGGCCGCCGACGGCGAGGGCGTTGTGGCGCTCGTACCCGCCGACGAGCGTCTCGACCCAGTCGGGTTCGGCGACGGCGTCGTCGTCGAGGAACGCGACGACGTCACCGGTCGCGGCCTCGACGCCGTGGTTGCGGCTGTAGGAGAGCCCGCGGTTCTCGTCGTTCGCGACGACGCGGACGTCCTCTCTGTCGCCGTAGTCGCGGTCCATCGCTTCGGCGAGGGCGTCGTCGCCGTCGGAGACGAGGACGAGTTCCGTGTCGGGATGGGTCTGGGAGAGCACGCTGTCGGCGGCGTCCCTGACGTGCTCGTAGAGGTCAAGCGTGTACGCGCAGACGACGACGGAGACGCGCATCGAATCGACGTAGCGGCGACGCGACAAAGGCGTTTGCGCATCGCGCGCGGTACACTTCACAAGGCTTATCCTCACTTTCCGTGTCGTCGGACACAATGAGCGACGACGCCGACCGGTCCGGGGATTCCTCCATCGCCGGGCGTTCGGTCCTCGAACTTGCGGGGGACTGGTATCCCGTCCCCGTGCTCGCGCTCGTCATGGCGTTCATGGCGTGGGTGCGGGCGCAATCGTGGCAGAACTTCGTCCGGAACGGGCAGGTGTTCTTCAGCGGGAACGACCCGTGGTATCACTATCGGAGCGTCGCCTACGTCGTCCACCACTGGCCGCGGACGATGCCGTTCGACCCGTGGACGTACTATCCGTACGGGACGAGCGTCGGCCAGTTCGGCACGCTCTACGACCAACTGATGGCGACGGCCGCCCTCATCGTCGGTCTCGGAAGTCCGAGCGACCATCTCGTCCGGATGGTCGTCCTGTTCACGCCCGTCGTCATCGGCGCACTCATCGCGATTCCGACCTACTACATCGGGAAGCGACTCGGCGGCCGTCCCGCCGGCGTCGTCGCGGCAGTCGTGCTCGCGCTCCTCCCTGGACTCTTCCTCCAGCGCGGCCTCGTCGGTGCGGCCGACCACAACATCGCCGAACCGCTCTTCCAGGCGAGCGCCGTCGCCGTCCTGCTCGTCGCGCTCCGCGTCGCCGAGCGCGACAACCCCGTCTGGGAGCAGGTCCGCGAGCGCGACTGGGGCGCCCTGAAGCCCGTACTCGGCTGGAGCGCCCTCGCCGGCGTCGCCACTGCCCTCTACATGTGGGTGTGGCCGCCGGGCGTCCTCCTCGTCGGCATCGTCGGCGTCTTCTTCCTCGTGAAGCTCGCGAGCGCGCACTACAACGGCCGGAGCCCCGACCACCTCGCGTTCGTCGGCGCGACGAGCATGGGCGTCGCGGGCGTCCTCATGTTCGTGCCGTTCAGCACGGTCGGATTCAGTTCCACGCAGCCCTCCTTCCTCCACATCGTTGGGGCGTTCGGCGTCGCCGCAACGTCCGTCTTCCTCGCGTGGCTCTCCCGCGAGTTCGAGGCGCGCGACGTCGACCGGGCGCTCTATCCCGTCGCGGTCGGCGGTCTCGTGGTCGTCGGCATCGGGGTCGTCGCACTCGTCCTGCCCCACGTATTCAGCAGTCTCGTCAGCCAGTTCCTACGGTTCGTCGGATTCGGCTCCACCGCGGCCCAGCGCACCGTCGCGGAAGCCCAACCGTGGCTCGGGAGCCTCTCGAACTACGGCGGGTCGCGGTTCGCGCTCTTCTTCACCTCCTACGGGCTGACGTTCTTCGCCGCGCTCGCCGCGCTCGCGTGGCTCCTCTGGCGGCCGTTCTACGACGCCGAGGCGAGCTGGAAGCGCTGGTACGCGGCCGTCGCGCTCGTCGTCACGGCCGTCGTGGTTGCGTTCCCGAACCTCATCCCGGTCGTCGCGGGCGCCGTCGGCCTGAACCCGACGTGGACCGGAATCGTGCTGGTCGGCGGCCTCCTCTTCGGCTCCGTCCTCCTCGGCGACCACGCCGCCGACCGCTCGTTCGTCGCGGTCTGGACGCTCTTCATCGTCGCCGCGGCGTTCACGCAGGTGCGGTTCAACTACTATCTCGCAGTGCCCGTCGCCGCCCTCTCCGGCTACGGTGCCGCCGTCGTCTTCCAGTCCGACTACCTCGGCGGGAGCGCGCGCCCGGCGTCGCTCTCCGAGGTGG
Organism: Halarchaeum sp.; assembly: GCA_042216135.1. Taxonomy (GTDB): domain Archaea; phylum Halobacteriota; class Halobacteria; order Halobacteriales; family Halobacteriaceae; genus Halarchaeum. The sequence continues at coordinate 5,347 of JBDGUG010000002.1, forward strand.
AGACGACGCAGGTCCTCGCGGTGCTCGCCGTCCTGCTCGTGCTCATCGCGCCGCTCACGGTCTCCGTCGGCCTGAGTACGTCCGCGGGAACCGTCCAGTCGAACACCGCGACGCAGGTCGGTTCGAGCGCGAACCCCGGCGGCGTGACCGGCTGGGCGCCCGCGCTCGCGTGGATGCAGAACAACACGCCCGCCGAGGGGAACTACGGCGGCGCGGGGAACGCCGACCAACTCGCCTACTACGGCACCTACTCGCAGACGAACGATTACGACTATCCCGACGGCTCGTACGGCGTGATGAGTTGGTGGGACTACGGTCACTGGATAACCACTATCGGCCACCGCATTCCGGACGCGAACCCGTTCCAGCAGGGCGCGACGTACGCGGCGAACTACCTCCTCGCGGGGAACGAGACGGAGGCGAACGCCCTCCTCGACTCGGTCGGTGATCGGAACGAACGCACGCGCTACGTCGCCGTGGACTGGCAGATGGCGTCCGTCACCTCGAAGTACACGGCGCCCATCGTCTTCGCCGACAACGCCACCCAGTACCAGTTCTACCATCCGGTCTACCAGTACAACGACCAACAGCAGGGCTACCAGCTCGCGACGTACGCGCACACCCAGAAGTACTACGACTCGATGATGGTGCGCCTCTACCGCTATCAGGGCTCCGCGATGAGCCCCGGCCCGTACGTCCTCGACTGGGATCAGACGAGCGGCCCGTACTACCTCTCGCAGTCCGGGAGCGTGCTGAAGACGTTCAACACGACCGCGGACGCGAAGGCGTACGTGGCGAACGACTCCACCTCGCAGCTCGGCGGGTTCGGTCGGTATCCGAGCGAGTACGTGCCCGCGCTCCAGCACTATCGCCTCGTCGGCCTGAGCGACGTGCAGGCCCAACAGCAGTCCAGCGGCGCGTTCTTCCAGCAGCTCCCGTACTGGACGAAGCTCTACGAGCGCGTGCCGGGCGCGACGGTCCACGGCACCGGGCCGGCGAACGCGAACGTCACGGCGTCCGTGACGATGACCGCGACGCAGGTCGGTGAGAACTTCACGTACACGCAGCGCACGCAGACCGGCCCGGACGGCGAGTTCACGATGACGCTCCCGTACTCGACGACGGGCTACGACGAGTACGGTCCCGATAACGGATACACGAACGTCAGCGTGCGCGCCGAGGGCGCCTACCAGTTCCAAGCCGTCTCCGGCTCCGGGATGAACAATCAGACCGTCTGGGTCGGGAGCGCGAACGTCACCGAGGGACAGGTGAACGGCGCGAACGACACCGCGGTGTCGGTGTCGCTGCAGGAACTCACGTTCGGAGGCGGGTCGAGCGATAGCGGCACGAGCGATGGCGGCTCGGGGAGCAGGTCGAGTTCGACGCAGTCGCTCGCCGCGCCCGCGCTCGACGGGAGCGAGGCCTGACGCCGCGATGACCGCTCGAGACTGGCTCGGCGTCTACCTGCGCGGGGTCGCGATGGGTGCGGCCGACGCCGTGCCCGGCGTCTCGGGCGGCACGATAGCGCTCATCACCGGCATCTACGGCCGGCTCGTCGAAGTGGTCGCGAACCTCGACCCGCGCGCGGTGCTCGCGCTCGTCGGGCCGGCGGTCCGAGCGCCCGTCGACGCGGACGCTCGCGCGACGGTGCGGGACGCGCTCGTCGAGATGGACGTCCCGTTCCTCGTCGTGCTCGGGTTCGGCCTCCTCTCCGCGGTGGTCACGGTGGCGAACCTCGTTCAGTACGCGCTCGATTCGTACCCGGTGGCGACGTACGCGTTCTTCTTCGGCCTCGTGCTCGCGTCCGTGGTCGTGCTCGCCTCGGAGGTACACCTCGCGACGGTGCGACACGCGGCCGTCGCCGTCGCGGGGTTCGCGCTCGCGTTCGTCGCGAGCGGGCCCGTGCAGGGGAGCCTCCCGGACGGGCCGGTGGTGACGTTCCTCGTCGGCGCGCTCGCCATCTGCGCGATGGTGCTGCCGGGCGTCTCCGGGTCGCTCATCCTGCTCGCGCTCGGCCAGTACGACCGCATGACGGGCGCGGTGCACGCCGCGACGGCGGCGCTCGTCGGCGGCCAAATCGACGCGGCGCTCGCGCCGCTCGCGACGCTCGTGGTGTTCGCGTGCGGCGCGCTCGTCGGCCTGCTCTCGTTCGCGCGCGTCGTCGCGTGGGCGTTCGAGCGCTATCACGCGGCGACGATGACGTTCCTCGTCGCGCTGATGGCGGGCGCGCTTCGCGCGCCCGTTCGGCTCACGGGCGAGAGCGCGGGCGCGGTGACGGGCGGCGTCGTCGCGACGTTCGTCGCGCTCGCCGCCGTCGGCGCGCTCTGCGTCCTCGCGCTCGAACGCGCGAGCGGCGGCGTCGTCTTCGAGTGAGAAGGGCTGAAGGCGACTCGCGCCCACGTATCGATATGGAGGAGACACCTATTTCCGCGGGGACCGTCACGGCCGTCGCGGCGGACACGGACGTGTCCGAGGCGACGCTGCGCGAGAGTCTGGTTGCGCTCCAGTCGCTCGCGAGCGATTCGCCGGGTGTGGAGACCGTAGACGACCTGGTGTACGAGTGGCGCCGGGCGTTCCGGGAGGACCCGCTCGTCGAGCGGACCGCTGAGGCGTACTATCTCGTCGTGCCGGCGCGCGTCTGGGCGGACTTCGCGGACCGACTCGGGTGGGACGACGCGGAACGCCGCGCCGTCGAGGCCGCACACGCGGCGTCGATGGGCGACTGTGACGGTGGCGTTCCGCTGGTTCTCTGTCGGTAGTCGTTACGTGTCGACGCTGTGGTGGATCCAGTCCTCGATGCCGATGAAGTCGTCCGCGCCGCAGCCACCGCACTCTTCGGGTGGGTCAAAGGTGTGCTTTCCGGCGGCGGTTCGGCTCGGTGTTCCCGCGTGGATCAACTGACAGCTATCACAGACGTACCGCTCCACTTCCTCTGGTGCGTGTGACATAGTATGTCCATCAGTGCCCAGTACAATAAGGCTTGCTGCCATTTCGGTTCTCGGGACCGATCGATAAAAGCCGTTTATTCTTTACTGATAGGTGTGCGGGTGTCGTGGGCCGCTGGGAGCGGGGCGCGTCACTCGTGCAGGTCGTAGAGCGTCCGGAAGACCTCGGGGAAGAACCGGAGTTCGACCCTGCTGGGCGCGCGTCCCTTCCCGCTTCGCGGGCTCGCCGCCACCCGCTCGACGACGCCGACCTCCGCGAGCTCGTAGAGGTAGCGTTTGATCGTGCCCGACGAGAGGTCCACGTCCGGGTCGGCCGCGATGGCCTCCGTCGTCGCCGTCACCGAGCGCCGCTCCGCCTCGTCGAGGTCGACGAGGCTCCGGAGGACGCGACGCTTGTTCGCCGAGAGCGAGAACACCGTTCCGAGCGACACCGTCGAGCGCGGGGCGTCCGCTATCGCGCCGTCGACGTCGTCCGCGACCAGGTGGTCGCGGCCGTCCTGTTCGGCCCGCGTGACGGCGCAGAACAGCGCTGCGAGCGCGTCGTGGGCGTTCCCGTCGGCCCACTCGGCGATCCGGCGCGCGAGCGCGTGATCGAACGCCTGCGGGGCGAGCCCGCTCGACGCGCGCGTCGTCAAGACGTCGATGAGGACGCGGCGACGATAGCGGTCGATGGCGATTTCGCGGGCCGTGTAGCCGGCGAGCGCGGTCTCCGCCGGGTCGTCTCGACCGACCGCGAGCCAACTGACGTTGCTCGGGAGACCGGCGAACAGGTCGACGACGTCGAGGTCCGTGTCCGCGACGGCCGGCGCGTCCACGTGATCGACCGCAATCACGGCGCCCGTACGCGACCCGTTGAGCGTTTCGTGAAGCCGCTCGCGGATCTCGTCGGTGCCGATGCCGTGTTCCGGCACCGTCTCCTCGACGAGCGTGTCGAGCACGCGATGGTAGAACGCGAACTCGCTCGCCGTCTCGCGCAGGTCCACGTAGGCGAACCAGGGGAGTCGCGTCGAGCGCGCACGCGTGGTCGTGTAGATCGCTTCGCGGGACTGCGCTGCGACGCGCTCCATTCGCGCCAAGAGGGCCGTCACCACGGCGCTCTTGCCGGCGCCGAACGGCCCGTGAACGTACGCGTTCGGCGGCAGCGTCCCGTCGAACACGGGGTCGAGGTGGTCGAGCAAGCGCTCCACGACCGGACCGCGACCCGCGAGCTCCTCGACGTGGGCGACCGGGGAGAGCGCCTCGTAGTCTCGGACGAGCCTGCGGGTCTCGGTGCCCCGCCGCCGCCGTCGTATTCTCGCGTCGATGTTCATCGTGGGGGAAACGTTATCTGGGATACCGATTCGATAGTGAAAAGCCGTCGGTTCGGCACGTCACAGACCGAGATATCCGGCGTTCGGGAGTACCCCCAGCAGGTAGAGGGCGCCGATGACGAACATCATCACCGTGATGGCCATCGCGGGCGGGTCGACGTGCGTGCCGGAGTGCGAGTAGAACACGCGCTGCGTGAACTCGCCGACGACGCCGGTGACGCCGCCGAGCACGCCCGCAGCGACGACTGCGGCGAGCGCGCTCCCGAACAGCGGCATCGCGAGCACCGCGCCCACCGCGCCGAGCAGCGTGATGTGGTGGGTGACGGGTATCTTCGCGACGCCGAGGTTGAGGAAGAGCAGGCTCATCGCAGAGATGGCGTAGCCGAGGAAGATGCTTCCGGTCTTGAGCCAGATGTAGCCGCCGAGGACGCCACCGACGACGCCGATGACGGCGACGCCCGCCCACTTGTACTGGTGGGGAAGCCACGGTTCGACCGCGAGGCGGCCGGCGTTCCCCTCGTGGACGTCGTCGTCCTGGTCGCGCGGTTCTTCGCGCGCGAACGGCCCCATGTCGAGGTAGCCGTCGCCCGCGGGTTTCCCGACGAGCGGGTAGCCGAAGACGACGCGCGCGACCATCGCGGTGAGGAAGACGGAGAGCGCGATGCCGTCCGTCGGGAGGCCGAGGCCGCCCGCTATCTGCGCGATGAGGAGGCCGAGAAGCCCGAATATCGCGCCGACTGCGAGGATGTCAGGCTTGGTGCCGTACGCTTCGGTGATGTTCTTCCCGAGGTGGTAGTCCCACCCGTCCGGGTTCATCTCGGGATACTTCTTCCCGACGTAGGCCGACGCGGCGACGCCCGCGGCGAAGGAGATGTGCGGGCCGGTGACGGCGCCGAAACCGATGACGCCCGTGACGCCGACGCCGAGTTCGCCGCCGGGAATACCGGGGAGGTCGGCGATCTGACTCTGCAGGATCGCCAGGCCCTCGCCGAGGAAGACGACGAAGCCGGTGAAGATGAACGAGGGGAGCGCGCCGAGCGCCGCGCCGAACGCGCCGCCCGCGAGCGCGGCGAGGGCGAGGACGAGGAACGGTCCGACGTCCATTCCGATGACGGGAATGGTCTGGAGCGGGAGCATCCGAGTTACTCCTCCCTCGCCCAGTCGAGCGAGCGTTCGACCGCGTCGTCCCAGCGGCTGTACATCTCGTCCGCCTTGCCGGGTTCCATCTCCGGTTCGAACTCGCGGTCTATCTGCCAGTTGTCGCGGAGTTCGTCGATGGTGTCCCAGTAGCCCACGGCGAGGCCGGCGGCGTACGCGCTCCCGAGCGCCGTCGTCTCGTCGACCTTCGGGCGCGCGATTTCGGTGCCGAGGATGTCCGCCTGGAGCTGGCAGAGGAAGTTGTTCTTCACCGCCCCGCCGTCCACGCGGAGGCTGGTGGTCTCGACGCCCGAGTCGGCCTCCATCGCTTCGGCGATGTCGCGCGTCTGGTACGCGATGGACTCGAGGGTGGCACGGACGATGTGCTCCTTCCGGGTGCCGCGGGTCATCCCGACGATGGTGCCGCGCGCGCGGCCGTCCCAGTGGGGCGCGCCGAGGCCGGTGAACGCCGGCACCATGTAGACGCCGTCGGTGGAGTCGACGGAGCGCGCGAGGTCGGCGGTCTGCGCGGCGTTGTCGATGAGGTCGACGTCTTCGAGCCACTCGATGGCGGCGCCCGTGACGAAGATGGAGCCTTCGAGGGCGTACTGGACGGGCTCACCGGACATCTGGAAGCCGACGGTGGTGAGCAGGCCGTGCTCGGACGTGACGGCCTCGTCTCCGGTGTTCATCAGGTAGAACGAGCCGGTGCCGTAGGTGTTCTTCGCGTCGCCCGCGTCGAAGCACGTCTGTCCGAAGAGCGCGGCCTGCTGGTCGCCGAGCGCGCCCGCGACGGGGATTTCGGCGCCGAGGAAGCCGTCCGGGTCCGTGTGGCCGTAGAGGTTCTCGTCGGAGGACGGACGGACCTCGGGGACCATCTCTCTGGGGACGTCGAACTCCTCGAGGAGTTCGTCGTCCCACTCGGCCTCGTGGATGTCGAAGAGCATCGTCCGCGAGGCGTTCGTGACGTCCGTGATGTGGTTCCCGGTGAGGTTGTAGATGAGCCACGCGTCGATGGTGCCCATCATGAGTTCGCCCTCGCGGGCGCGGTCACGGAGGTTCTGCGCGCGGGAGGACTGGAGTTTCAGCGGCTCCGCGTTGTCGAGTATCCACTCGGTCTTCGTCGCGGAGAAGTACGCGTCGGCCTCGAGGCCGGTCTTCTCGCGGATCCACTCGACCTTGTCCTCCTCCTGCAGTTCTTCGACGCGGTCCGTCGTCCGGCGGTCCTGCCAGACGAGCGCGTTGTGCACGGGCTTGCCCGATTCGGCGTCCCAGACGATGGTGGTCTCGCGCTGGTTCGTGATGCCGATGCCTTCGAGTTGGGTTGCGTCGAGACCCGCTTCGTCGAGGCCGCGGACGACCACCTCCTTCGTGTTCTCCCAGATTTCCACGGGGTTGTGTTCGACCCAGCCCGGTTCCGGGTAGATCTGTTCGTGTTTGGTGTACGCGTTGGCGACGACCTCACCGCTGTGGTCGAAGACCATGAACCGCGTTCCCGTCGTTCCCTGATCGATCGAGCCGACGTATGTGTCTGCCATTGGTGTTCTCGGACGACGTTTCTTTATCGCTCGCGCCGCCTAGCCAGTTAATTAAAACGAAGTATAATAAATGTTACTCACGACGCGAAATAGTCAGTAAGGAAAGTCTGTCGGCGCTATCACGCTCGAAGCGCGCCGTCACGGTGGCTGCCGCCCGCGACGGGGGGCGCTCAGAAGTCCGGGAGGTCGTCGGGCGCCTCGTAGTCGGCGTCCCAGTCGACGTAGTCAGCCTTCAGGCGGTCGGAGACGACGCGGCCGAGTTCGGTGAGTCCGGCGTTGATCGCGGAGACGGTGCTCCACGAGTCGAGGTCGGGGTGGAGGTCGCGCTCCTTCCAGTCCTCGGGGATGCCGGGGGCGTGATAGCCGACGCGGTCCGCGAAGTCGTCCCAGAAGAAGTCGAAGCGCGAGACGAGGTCGAGGTCCTCGACGATCCGCCACTCCTCGGCGTCGAGGTCGCTCCCCGCCGCCCACTCCGCGAACCCGTCCTCCCACGCGCCCTCGCGGAGGAACGCCTGCAGGTCGTCTCGGTGCGTGTCGTTCGCGCCCGGCGCGTCCACGTCCTCGTAGTCGCTGAGGTCCGCGTCGGTGTCGAGCTCGGGCGGGTCGGGCGTCTCCACGTCGAGGCTCATACCGCTACAGGGAGCGCCGGTCCGAAGTAGGTTACCATCCGGATATTTACTACTCATTCGGATTCAGGGATAAACATAAGGTGGGGGAGCGTGACGTACGGACGAACCGCATGGAAACCAGAACGCAGGTGCTCGTCATCGGCGGCGGCTCTACGGGCTGTGGCGTCACGCGCGACCTCGCGCGCCGCGGCGTCGACGTCACCCTCGTCGAGAAGGGGAACCTCACCAACGGGACGACCGGCCGGATGCACGGCCTGCTCCACTCGGGCGGCCGCTACGCCGTCTCCGACCAGGCGAGCGCGCGCGAGTGCATCGAAGAGAACCGTATCCTCCGGGACATCGCGGGCCACTGCGTCGAGGAGACCGGTGGCCTCTTCGTGAAGCGTCCGGAGGACGACGAGTCGTACTTTCAGGAGAAACTCGCGGGCTGTCGCGACTGCGACATCCCCGCGGAGGTGCTCTCGGGCGCCGAGGCGCGAGAGCGCGAACCGTACCTCGCGACGGACGTCGAGAAGGCCATCGCGGTGCCCGACGCCGCCGTCGACCCGTTCCGTCTGTGCGTCGCGAACGCCCTCGACGCGGAGAACCACGGCGCGCGCGTCGAGACGCACGCCGAAGTGACCGACCTCCTCGTGGAGGGCGGAGAAATCGTCGGCGCCGAAGTCACGCATGAGTCCGGGAAGGGGCCCCGCGAACACGGGACGGCCGGCAGCGTCGAGGAGATACGCGCCGACCACGTCGTGAACGCCGCGGGCGCGTGGGCGGGCCGCATCGGCGACCTCGCGGACTTGGACGTCGCCGTCCGCCCGTCGAAGGGCGTGATGACGGTGATGAACACCCGGCAGGTCGACACGGTGATCAATCGCTGTCGGCCGAAGGGCGACGCCGACATCGTCGTCCCCCACGAGACGGCGTGCATCCTCGGAACGACCGACGAAGAAGTGAGCGACCCGGAGGACTACCCCGAGGAGGAGTGGGAGGTCGACCTGATGATCGAGACGCTCGCCGAACTCGTCCCCATCCTCGCGGACGCGCGAACGATACGCTCGTTCTGGGGCGTTCGTCCGCTCTACGAGCCCCCGGGGACCGGCACGGAAGACCCGACGGACATCACGCGCGACTACTTCACGCTCGACCACGACGAGCGCGACGGGATACCTGGAATGACGAGCATCGTCGGCGGAAAGCTCACGACGTACCGGCTGATGGCCGAATCCATCAGCGACCACGTCTGCGAGAAACTCGGCGTCGAGGCCGAGTGCGACACCGCCGACGTCCCTCTCCCGGGGAGCGAGCGCCCCGGCGACCTGGACGCGGCGATGGAGCGCTTCGGCCTGCGCTCGCCCGTGGCGCGGCGGAGCGCCCAACGCCTCGGCTCTCGAACCGAAGACGTGCTCGCGTCGTGCGACCCGAACCCGGTCGTCTGCTCCTGCGAGGGCGTCACTCGCGCGGAAGTACGGGACGCCGTCGAGCAGGCCGGCACGGACCTGAACGCCGTGCGCCTCCGCACGCGCGCCTCGATGGGGAACTGTCAGGGCGGCCGGTGCGCGCACCGGATGGCCGCGGAACTCCACCCCGAACACGACGAGACGGCGGCGCGCGCGGCGCTCGACGAACTCTGGCAGGAGCGCTGGAAGGGACAGCGACACGCGCTCTGGGGCGAACAGCTCTCGCAGGCGATGCTGAACTACGCGCTCCACCGGACGACGATGAACGAGGCGGGCGACCCGGCCCGCGCGGACGGGGGCGTCGACTGGGACGCGTTCGACGCGGGCGACGGAGGCCAGCATGGCGATTGAGGACGACGTCCTCGTCGTCGGGGGCGGCGTCGCCGGAATGACCGCCGCGCTCGCGGCCGCGGAGGCCGGCGCGTCCGTCCGCCTCGTCACGAAGAAGCAGAGCACGCTCCGGCAGGCGAGCGGCCTCGCCGACTGCCTCGGGTACGTCGACGGTGACCTCGTCGCGGAGCCGTTCGACGCCGTCGAGCGCCTCCCCGACGACCACCCCTACTCGCTCGTCGGCGTCGACGGCGTCCGCGACGGTTTCGCGCGCTTCGACGACGTGACCGGCGACCTCTACCGGGGCGAGCACACGGCGAGGAACGCGCTCGTGCCGACGCACGGCGGGACGGTGAAGCCGACCGCTCGCTACCCCGCGAGCGCCGCCGCCGGCCTCGCGAGCGACGACCGGGACGTCCTCCTCGTCGGGTTCGAGACGCTCACGGACTTCGACGCGCCGCTCGCGGCCGACCACCTCGCCGCGGCGGGCGTCCCGTTCGACGTTCGGGGCGCCACCGTCGCCTTCCCCGGCGACCCCCGCGCCGACGCGAAGGTCACCCGGTACGCGAACGCGCTCGACGCCGACACGGACGGCGAGCGCAGCCGTCTCGCGGGCCGCGTCGCGCGCGTCCACGAGGGCGAAGCACGCGTCGGCTTCCCCGCGGTGCTCGGCCAGGACCGTCCCGGCGACGTTCGCGCGACGCTCGCGGCCGAACTCGGCGCGGACGTCTTCGAAGTGCCGATGGGGCCGCCGAGCCTCCCCGGTATCCGCCTCGAGTACGCCTATCGGGAGGCCCTCGAAGACGCCGGCGTCCACGTCGTCCGGAACCCCGTCGTGGACTACGAGACGGACGGGGACGGCCGCCTCACCGCGGCGGTCGTCGATCGGAACGGCCGGCGAATCCCACACTACGCGGACTCGTTCGTCCTCGCGACGGGCGGCCTGGTCGGGAAGGGCCTGGATTCGGACCGCGGCGGCGTCGAGGAACCGGTCTTCGGCTGTCACGTCCCCCACCCCGCTGATCGCTACGACTGGTTCGTCGACGACGTCTACGGCGACCAGCCGTACCCGCGGTTCGGCGTCGCCGTCGACGACGACCTGCGCCCCCTCGACGCGACGGGTAGCATCGAGTTCGAGAACCTCCGCGCCGCCGGGAGTATCGTCGGCGGCTACGACTTCGCCGCGGAGTGCTCCGGCACGGGCGTCAGCCTCGCGACGGGCGACGCCGCCGGGCGGGCCGCGGGAGCTGATAACCGATGAGCGACGCCGAGAACCCATCCGACGACTTCGAACCGATACAGGTCTTCGACGACACGCCCGACCTCCGACCGGGCGCGGACGCCTGCTACAAGTGCTCGGTCTGCGATACGAACTGTCCCGTGGCCGAGGTGGACGACGACTTCCCCGGCCCGAAGTTCCAGGGGCCCGAGCAGTGGCGGCTCAAGCGCAAGGAGGACGTCTCCGTCGACGACTCCGTGATGAGCTGTTCGAACTGCATGCGCTGTGACTCCGCCTGCCCGAGCGACGTCCCGCTCTCGCAGATGCACAACACCGCGCGCGCCGAGTACGTGGAGGAGGAGATGTCGATGACGGACCCCACGTACTGGCGCAACCGCATCCTCGCGAACTATCGGACGTCCGCATGGGTCGCGAGCAAGGTCCCGCGGCTGGCGAACGCCGCGATGAACTTCGGGCCGGCGCGCTGGCTGATGGAGAAGACGCTCGGCGTCACGTCGGAACGCGAGTTCCCCGCGTTCGCGACGGAGACGTTCCGCGAGTGGTGGGAGCGCCAGGGCGGCGCTACCGGGTCGCGAGAGCGCGCCCGCGAGGCGCGCGAGCGCCGCGGCGAGGACGTCGAGGCCGAGAAGCGGGTCGCGTACTTCCACGGCTGTTACGCGAACTACAACACGCCGGAGGTGGCGAAGTCCCTCGTGCGGGTCTTCGAGCACTTCGGCTACGAACTCGTCGTCCCCGAGCAGCGCTGCTCGGGCACGCCGATGTTCGCGAACGGGATGCTCGCTGATGCGGAGCGCCACGCCGAGGTGAACGTCTCGTCGATGAGCGACCTCGTCGAGCAGGGATACGACGCCATCGCGTCGTGTACGTCCTGCTCGATGGCGCTCCGACAGGAGTACCCCGAACTGTTCGACATCGACGGCGTCGAGGACGTCGCGGAGAACACCTGGGAGTCCCTCGAATATCTGCGCGTCCACGAGGACCTCTCCGGCGCACTCGCCGCTGGCTCGGTCGACGACGAGACTCTCGCCGAACTCGCCTACCACGCGCCGTGTCACGCGCGCAACCAGGGCCTCGACGGCCAGGCGCTCGAACTCTTCGAGGACCTCGACGGCGTGAACGCCGAGGACGTCGGGGACTCCTGCTCCGGCATCTCCGGCACCTACGGCTGGAAGGCGGAGAAGTACGACACGTCGATGAAGATCGGCGCGGAGATGTTCGAGCACATGCAGGACGTCGACGGGCAGACCGGGATGACGGAGTGTCCGACCTGCGCGATGCAGATGGAGCACGGCACCGGCTACGAGATACGCCATCCGCTGGAAGTGGTGGACGAGGCGCTCACGCGGAACTGACA
>JBDGUG010000019.1:0-16972 GCA_042216135.1 Halarchaeum sp.
CTCGTTGATTTTCTCCAGCGGGACGCCGATTGCGCGGGCGAGTTCGCCGTAGGGGATGGTCGAGGCCGCCCCCTCCCACGACTCCGCGCCGTCGATGACCGCCGTGAACTCTTCCTCGATGACGCGCTGAACGTTTTCGTGGGCACGCCGGAGTTCCTGAAGGTCTTCGAGAGTGGGGTCCTCGCCGGTGCTGACCTTGTTGGCGATGCGGTGGAACGCATCCTCGAAGTCGTCCATCTGGTCGAAGGCGTACATCCACAGTACCTTCCGACCGACGCGCTCCCACTGCTCGGAGTCCGTCATTCGTCGTCGTCCTCCGTGGGGACGATCTCCCGGCCTTCGACCATCCACGTCGGGTTCCACGAGACGACGTTGAACAGCACTTCGTCGGCGCTGGTGTCTTTCTCCAGCTGGCGGTAGTACGCGAGTTCCAGTTCGACACGCTCCCACAGCTCCTGCGGAATATCGACTTCGACCTCGCAGGTGAGCCACTTCCAGCGGTTGTGGACGAGTCGCTGGTACTCAACCCACGCCCACCGCTTGAGGAGTTCTTCGACGGTCTCGTCGTTCTCCTCGGCTTCGAGTTCGAGCAGGTCGTAGAACGGCTTCTCGAACTCGATGCGCTCCGCGACCATCGGCCCGGAGGTGTCGCTCTCGTCGCTCATGCTTCGTGGAGAGTGCCGTTCGCGCCAGTCTCGTAGGTCGGGAGGTGGTACGTCGCACCAACGCCGTGACCGCGTGCCCGAAGTGCTTCGCGGATGGCGTCCCAGTCCTGCACGTCGGCGAATCCGACGAGTTGCTTGGCGACCGGGACCTCACGTCCGATGTGAGAACGGTACTCGGTCTCGACCTCGTAGACGAGTGCGCCGAGTCCAGTGTCGGCGAGTTCGATGTTCTGTTGCGGTTCGACCGTCGTGCCGGAGGTTTGAAGTCCGGTGGAGTCCGATTTCGACATGGGTCTTCTGTTCCCAGAAGCCCGGCCCGCGTGTCTTCAGCACGCGGGCGTTTCCTACGTCAGGTCACGCCCCGAGGGGCCGGGCTTCCTCAACCATTAGTTGGTCGAATAATGGTATAAACCTTTCCATTCGTTGGTCAACTAATGGTTTATGAGAGGGCAACTCCAATAGCCACTTGAATAATGGACGGTGTAGAACAGAATATGCCCGGGAAAGACCGCGACGAAGAGAGCGGCCAATATACCGACACATATCCCGCAGAGGCGATGCTTGAGGCGATACGTGAACTCGGAGGATTGGCTGGAACAAGTGATGTTGCTGAGGAAGTCGGTTGTGCGCGAGACACCGCGTACAAGAAGCTGAAGAAATTGCAAGACGAGAACCGTGTCGAGAGTCGAAAGGTTGGCGGGGCACTCGTTTGGCATGTGGTTGAGGAGACGAATGAGAGCGGATGACGGCCCCCGAGACTATGACCGGGAATTCACGACACCGTTGGAGTTCCGCGTTCGGCGTCGAATCGGCTACAGCCACGACCACGGGATGGTGACGCGGTTCGTGGTACAGCTGGAGTACCGATTTGACGACGGGTGGCGGGAGATTGTTCGCTTCGACCACGATCCCGAGGGCGAACAGGGCCACGACGTGACGGTTGAAGGCGTCCACATGGATGTCTACCGGAACGGCGAGAAGATACGGTCGCCGGAAATCTTCCCGCCGATGCCCGCGAACGACGCGCTCACGAGCGCCGAAGAACACTTGACCCAGCACGGCGAAAGGTACATCAAGAGGTTCGAGGAATGGCACGACATCAGGAGGAACCGATGACCGACGAAGAACTCGAAGAATTCCAAGACGCGATGGAGGAACAGGGCGAAGAACTACGTGAAGCGCTCGCCGAAGACCTCGGCGGCGACCCCGACGACTACCGGAAGCGCCCGGTCGCTGACGGCGGCGAGTGATTCTGAGTTTCTTCTTGGGCCGATAGTAGCGTTGACTGGCATGATTTATCGGGGATGAGTGACATCGGGGCGTGTGGACAAAGACGCGAACCGCGACCCCGAGACGGAGGGCGAAATCAACAGGCGACGCGAAGAGAAGGCAGAAATCGGAAAGGGCTACAGAGAGGCCCGTCGGAAGCTGCCGGACAGCCCAGCGGACGACCCGTGGGGCTACATGGAACTCCCAACCCGAAACCCGGCAGACTACGAAATCCCGCCCCTGTGGGAGGCGCTGGCCGACAGCGCATCGCGCGTTTGGTGGCGGACGAAACGGAACTTCCTCACGGGAGAGCCGGGTGCGGACATCTTTGACCCCATCGCCGCGACCATCGGCGAGACACGGCTGTTTCCACACTACTGGGACAAAGGAGACAACTCCGACCTCACGCGCAACCTCGACGGCGAGGAAGCGACGCGCGTGTACCTGTACATGGACCTCTCGCCACTTCCTGAGTACCGCGTCGCCGACCGGATCGGCATGGCCCGCGTCCGCGACGCCCTCGGCATCGAGAACTCGGTGAGCCAGTCCACGCTGAACCGGATGCCCGGACGCATGGACGAACGATACCGCTACTACTTGGCGAGCGAGACCGAGACACTCGTGCGCCAGTGGCAGGGCACCAAGTACGAGGACTGGGTGCGGAACCCGACGCCCGACACCATCGCGCCCGATGGCGAGGGCGTTCCGCCGGTCCAGACGCTCGTACGCGAACTGCGCTCGGAGACGTTCAAGTACATCCGACTGAAGCGGGACAGCAGTACGAGCGTCTCGAAGGACGCCGCCATGCGCGTGTTGGTGGCCGCTGCGAACGGCAACGCCTTCGTCAACGACGCGGCGGAGAACCTCGACCTCAAGCCGTGGTACGACGGGTCGGAGATTCCGACGGGACAGACGCTCATCTACCACATTCGGAAGTCCTCCCGGGAGCAGATCACGCAGATGTTCATGGAGGCGAACGAGCCGCTCTTCGAGATCGCCGCCGACCACGACTACTTCCCCGAGCAGGCAGAGGTCGCCATCGACATCACGGACTGGCCGTACTACGGCGACCCGGACTCGGACGAGTACGTTCGCGGGACGAAGCCGGGACGGAACTACGCGAGAGCGTGGAAATACATCACGCTCTCGCTCGTTGGGACGGATACGCCGTTCATCCTGCTCGTTCTCCCCGTGCGGAGGCGGTCGGACGCTCCGCAGTACGTCCGGCGACTCCTGCGGTTCGCAAACCAGTATCTCGACCTTCACCGCGTCTACTTGGACGCGGGCACCGAGTTCTACAACTCCGACACCATCTCGACGGTGAACGAGTTCGGACTGGAGTTGGTGATGCAGGGCCGGAAGTCCGGCTCTGACATCAAGCATTTCCTGAACGGGATGGGGTGGCTGGACATGGAGTCGTCGTATATCCCGTACGGCGTCGGGGACCTCGACGAAGACAACTACCACGCAGTCGGCGTGAAGTCCGAGAAGAAGTCCAAACTCCGCAAGTCGAAGCCTGAGAAGCCGATGGACGACTACACGTACTTCTACACGAACATCGATCCGAGCGAGGTGCCGCCGGAGGAACTCGCCAGCGACTACCGGCGGCGTTGGGGCATCGAAACCGGCTTCCGCGTGTTGAAAGAGGAGTTCCTCTCGAAGTCGGCATCGCCGGACTCGGTGGTTCGGACGTTCTACTTCAACTTCGCGGCACATCTCTACAACATCTGGACGGTGGCGAACATTCGGCGGGCGGACGAACTCGGTGTGGACCTGAGCGAGGGTAAGCAGTTCACGGCGGGGCGGCTGATGCAGGCCATCGAGGACGACCCGTACGACCTCGACATCCCAACCGAACCACCAGAAACCAGACAAGTATTCGGGGAGTTATTTTAAGAGCTTCGGGGTGCGTTGAGAAGCCGTCTCAGTTTCACGCCTGAAACTGAATAAAGAAACCGTACTACCATCTACTGATAAGGGTGTCGCCGGCCGTGCGTCGTGCCGACTCCGGCGGGGGTTGGGGGGCGAATGGCAGCGGTGGCGGGCTACCAGAGGACGACGGGCCAGACGAAGCTGAAGAGGACGTAGATGAGCGCGGTGAGGACGACGGTCATGACGAGGTTCAGGACGACGCCGGCGCGCATCATGTGCTCCTGTTTGAGGTAGCCGCTCCCGAAGACGATGGCGTTCGGCGGGGTGGCGACGGGGAGCGCGAACGCGAAGGAGGCGGCGACGGCGCCGGAGACGGCGAGGAAGATGGCGGCGGCGTAGTCGGCGAGGCCGAGCGTCGCGGCGAGCGCGCCCCCGAGGCTGATGAGGACGGGGACGATGATGGTCGCCGTCGCGGTGTTCGAGGTCATCTCGGTGAGGAAGATGATGAGGAGGACGACGACGAAGACGATGACGACGATTGGCGCGCCGGTGAGCGCGTTGAGGACGGTCTGGGCGAGCCACTTCGTCGCGCCCGTCTCGGCGAAGCCGGCGGCGAGCGAGAGGCCGCCGCCGAAGAGGAGGATGGTGCCCCAGTCGATGTCCGCGAGCTCCTCCCACTCCATCGTGTCGAAGAGGACGAGCGCGGGGACGGCGTAGAGGCCGACCATCACGTAGTAGAGGAGGCCCTGGTGGCCGTCGGTGGTGCCGAGCAGGGTCTGTCCGCTCCCGCCGAAGACGGTGGTGTACGCGGCGTCGGAGAGGTACGGCTGGAAGAGGCCGCCGAGGCCGCCGAGCACCCAGAGGAACGCGGTGGCGGCGAAGATGCCGGCGACGATGCGGCCCTCGCGGCCGAGCGGGTCCTCATCGCGGAGGTAGGAGCGGGCTTCGGCGCGCGCGTCGCTGACGTCCTCGACTTCGGGCGGGTAGAGGACGTAGGTGAGGACGGCCCAGACGATGGGGAGGGTGACGACGACGATGGGGATGCCGATGAGGAGCCAGTCGAAGAACGTGATTTCGTAGCCGAGGAGCTGCTGGAGTTGGCCGGCGACGATGGCGTTCGGCGGGGTGCCGATGAGGGTGCCGACGCCGCCGACGCTCGCGGCGTACGCCGTCCCGAGGAGCATCGATATCTGGATGTTCGTGAACTCGCCGTCGTCGGTCTGCTCGCGGAGTTTCTCGCGGCCGATGACCTGCGTGAGGACGCCGACGGCGATGGGCGCCATCATCGCCGAGGTGGCGGTGTTCGACACCCACATCGAGAAGAAGGCGGTGGCGACCATGACGGCGGCGACGAGCCGTCGGGGCGACGACCCCATCGTCGCCATGAGCCAGAGGGCGACGCGGCGGTCGATGTCGTACTTCTGCAGGGCGTTCGCGAGCATGAACCCCGCGATGAAGAGGAAGATGAGGTGGTTGGCGAACGGCGCGAGCGCGGCGTCGATGTCGCCGTAGACGCCGAACGCGGTGAGCAGGACGGGAATGGTGAGCGCCGTGACGGCGAGCGGGAGCGCGCCGCTCACCCAGCAGACGGCGGCGAACGCCATCGTCGCGATGGCGTACTTTCCGGCGAGCGAGAGGCCGTCGGGCGTCGGTGCGAGCGCCACGAGGACGGTGACGAGCGCGGCGAACGCGACGACCGCCATTCGGCCGCGTCCGGTGGAGACGTCGGGGCGTATCATTGATACACGGGGCCATTTCGTACCCCCGAATTAATCGGTATCGGTTCGCGCGAGCGTCAGAAGTGCTCGACGAGCGCGCGCACCTGCTCGGCCGAGAGTTCGGCCGCGTAGAGCGCGAGGAGCGACCGCCGGCGCTCGATGCCGAGCGAGCGCGACCCGGACTCCAGCATCGAGACGTGCGCCTGCTGCAGGCCGTCGAGCGCGCGCTCCACGCCGCGCTGCTCGTAGCCCGCCCCCACCCGCAACAGCCGCCACGCCAGCGGGGAGACGGCATCGACGTCCACGCCCTCTGCCGCGTCCATACCCGGACTCGGGCCGCGCGACAGTATAAATCACCCGTCACCGACAAGCCCCCGGCGCGCCTACGCCGCGTCGTGCGCTCCCGTCTCGCCACCGCGCTCGCCGGCCTCCTCTGCTCGCTCGCCCTGAGCGTCGCCATCTACCACTACACCGGCTGGCTCGTCGGCTTCCTCGTCGTCCCGTTCGTCCCGTTCCTCCTGCGCGGCGACGACGAACGCCCGCCCCGGCGGACCTGTCCGGCCTGTGGCTACGAGACGCGCGACCCGGAGACGTACTACTGTCCGCGCGACGGGACCGAACTCGACCGCTAGTCCTCGCTCGCCGCGCCCACGCTCTCCTCCAGGGACGCCTGCCGCGTCTCCGCCGTCGCGAGCGACGGCCCGACGGCCTCCGGTTCGATGGGTTCGCCCGCGAGCAACTCGGGGAGGACGAGGCGGACGAAGTGGACGACGAGCACGAGCAGCATCGGGCCGAGGAAGATACCGTACCAGCCGAAGAGGAGCGGGCCGAAGATGTACGCGAGCATCACCATCCCGAGGTGGAGGTTCCGCCCGGAGACGTACGGCCGCAGGACGAGGTCCGGCACGACGTCCACGATGACGAACGAGACGGCGACGAAGAGGGCGGGGAACCAGAACGTCTGCGGGCCCGCGGCCGTAGAGCGCGCGACGAGGAGCGCACTCACCGGCACGTAGACGAGCTTTATACCGACGACGGGGACGAGACTGGCGACGCCCGCGAGCAGGCCGACGAGCGCCGGATACGGGACGGCGACGCCGGCGGGCGCGAGGTAGTCGAGGAGGCTGTAGGAGATGGCGCCGATGGCGCCCGTCACGACGGCGTTCAGGATGTTCCCGAAGAAGATGCTGGAGAAGTCGCGGTCGACGCGCGTCGCGTACGCCCGCACGACGCCGTCGCCGTCGTCGAAGCGCCGGTGGAACCACGCGGCCAGCCGCCGGTCGTCGCGCAGCAGGTAGAACGCGATGGTGAGCATCACGAACGCGTGCAGCGCGGCGTTCCCGAAGAACCCGAGGTAGCCCTGTGCGGCCGCGATCACCTGCCGGATCGCGTCGAGCGCGCTCGGCGAGTCGAGGATGGACTGGGGGTCCTGGACGATGCTGGAGACGTCGATGTACGGCTGGAGGACGCTCTCTAGCTGCTGGAAGCTGTTCGGGTGCGCGAGGAGGTACGCGTTGAACTCCTGGAGACCGATGGCGACCGTGTACGCGAGCAGGAGGAGCGCGGGGAGCGCGAACGCGAGGATGCTCACCCCGGCGGCGAGCGTCCGCGGCCGGATGCGCTCCCGGAGGCGGCGATAGACCGGGCGGACGGCGTAGTAGACGAAGACGCCGAAGACGAACGTCCCGACGAACGAGTAGACGACGAAGGCGAGCACGGCGGCGAGCGCGAACGCGAGCGCCCACCAGCCGAGACGCGCACGCCCCATCGACGTCGGGAGATCCATACACCCCCCATCGGCGGCCGTCCAAAAAAACCCTCGCGCCGGGTGGCTTTTTGTCCGGGCGGAACGAGCGTGTCGCCGTGACAGATCCCGCGACGTTCGTCGCCGGCGTGCCCGTCGACAGCCGCGTCGTTCGCCTCGCGGTGGCGATGGCGCTCGGCCTCTTCGTCGGCCTGGAGCGCGAGTGGGCGCAGAAGGCCGCGGGCATCCGGACGTTCGCCCTCATCAGCGTCCTCGCCACCGTCTTCACCATCTACGACAGCGCTAGCTGCGACGGCGCGGGCTGTCTCCCGCTCCTCTCGCTCGCGGGCGCGGGATTCGTCGTCCTCCTCGCGGCCGTGCTGATGGTCGCCGGCCTCCGAGAGACCGGCCGCGCTCACGAGGCGTCCCCGGAGCACGAGGAGGGCGCGAGCCTCCACCTCACGACGGCGGTGAGCCTGCTCGTCGCGTACGGCGTCGGCCTGCTCGTCGGCGTCGGCGCCCTCCTCCCCGCGACGGCCGTCGCCGTCACCTCCTCGCTCCTCCTCGTGTTCAAGCGCGAACTCCACGAACTCGCGTGGGGGCTCTCCGCCGCCGAGATGCGCTCCGCGACCGAGTTCGCCATCCTCGCGTTCGTCGTCTACCCGCTCCTCCCGCCGGGAACGTACTCGCTCGGTGGCGGCGCGTACGCGGTCCAGGTCGAACCGCGCGTCGTCTGGCTGATGGTCGTCTTCGTCGCCGGCATCGGCATCGCGAACTACGTCGTCGTGCAGGCCTACGGGAGTCGCGGCATCGCCGTCACCGGCTTCTTCGGCGGCCTCGCGTCCTCCACTGCGGTCGTCGCGACGATGCTCGAACAGGTCGCGCGCGACCGCGACACGGCCGACTACGCCGTCGCCGGCATCCTCCTCGCCGACGCCGCGATGGCGGTTCGCAACCTCGTCGTCGTCCTCGTCTTCACCGCGGGGTTCCCCGCCGACCTCCTCGTGCCCGTCGCCGTCCCCCTCGGCGTCGTCGTCGTCGGGAGCGTCGCCGTCGCGTTCGCCGTCACCGACTGGCGCGAGAGCGTCGCCGTCGAGTTGTCCAGTCCGTTCTCCCTGCGGAACGCGCTCGGGTTCGGCCTCGTCTTCCTCGTCATCGTCGTCGGCACCGGCCTCGCGCGCGCCGCGTTCGGCAGCGTCGGCTTCTACGTCACCGCCGCCGTCGCCGGCCTCGTCTCCTCCGCGGGCGCGACGACGTCCGCCGTCGTCCTCTACCGGACCGGCGAACTCGCCGCCGGGGAGGCCGCGCTCGCCGTGGCGCTCGCCACCGCCGCGAGCGTCACCGTGAAGGCCGCGCTCGCCGCGACGAGCACGAACCGGGCGTTCGGCCGTCGGGTCGCGCTCGCGAGCGTCGGCCTGCTCGCCGCGGGCGGCGTCGCCCTCGCGTTCGTCGCGCCCCCGCTGTAAGCCAGTCGGCCGCCCGCACGCTTTAGCCGACGGCGCGCCGACGGGACGTATGGATCGGGACACCGCGGAACCCCGCGTCGACTCCTTCCCGGGGGACGCCGCGCGCGAGTGGGTCGCCCACCACCAGCGGACCGCCGCGCCGAGCACGTACGTCTACGACTTCGTCTGGGACGTCACCGAGGACGCCGTCGGCCCCTTCTGCACCGACGTGGACGGGAACGTCCTCCTCGACTTCACCGCGCACGTCGCCTCGGCGCCGCTCGGCTACAACAACCCGAAGGTCCTCGACAGACTGGAGGCGTTCGACCTCGTGGACCCGACGAAGATAGCGGGCCAGGACTTCTACGTGAGCGGCGGCGGCCCGCCCGACGACCCCGACCTGCCCGGGCCGACCCAGTTGATGGATCGGCTCACCGACCTCACGAGCGACTACGACCTCGACACCGTCTTCCTCTCGAACTCGGGCGCGGAAGCCGTCGAGAACGCGATCAAGATCTGTTACGCGAAGCGCGGCCACCGCGCGGTCACGTTCGACGGCGCGTTCCACGGCCGCACCCTCGGCGCGCTCTCCCTCAACCGCTCGAAGGCCGTTCACCGACGCGGATTCCCGGAGGTGCCGGGCGTCGTCGCGCTCCCGTACTGTAGCTGCGAGGGCGCGTGTACGTGCGGGTGGGAGACGGACGGCCCCGGCGGGAATCGCCTCGCGGACCTCCTCCACCCCGAGCAGGGCGTCGTCGACCCGGCCGAACTCGCGTACGTCATCCTCGAACCCCAACAGGGCGAGGGCGGCTATCGCGTCGCGAGCGACTCGTTCGCCCGCGACGTCGCCGACCTGAAAGCCGAACACGGCTTCTACGTCGTGAGCGACGAGATACAGGCCGGCCTCGGCCGCACCGGCGAGATGTGGGGTATCGACCACCTCCCGCTCGACCCGGACGTCGTCGCGTCCGCGAAGGGCCTGCGTGTCGGCGCGACGATAGCGAACGAGGACGTCTTCCCCGCCGAGAAGGCGCGCCTCTCCTCCACGTGGGGCGCCGGGGACGTCCTCGCGGCCGCGCAGGGCGTCGCGACCATCGACGCCATCGAGGAGTACGACCTCCTCGCGAACGTCCGCGAACGCGGCGCGCAGTTCACCGACCTCCTCACCGACCTCGACCACGAGCACGTCGTCGACGTCCGCGGGCGCGGCCTCATGCTCGCCATCGAACTCGACTCGCGCGACCGACGGAACGCGCTCGTCGAGGCCTGTCTGGCTCGCGGCCTCCTCACGCTCGGCTGCGGCCACGAGACCCTCCGCCTCCTCCCGCCGCTCGACGCGACCGAACGCGAAGTCGATCTCGGATACGGCATTCTCGCGGACGCGCTCGACGACCCGCGCGTCCGCCGAGCGCGCGCCGGCGAGAGCCCGGACGAGAGCGACGTCAGCTGACGTCGAACGCCGTCCACGACCGGGGCTGGTCGGGGAGGCCGCGGACGCGCAGCGCCGGACCGTCCGCGTCGCCGCGCGCACCGCCACCGCCTCATCCGAGCCGTCCGAAGTCCACGTCCCCGAACTGCGCGGGCGTCTCGCCGTCCGCCGCGTAGACGTAGAGGGCGGTGCGGGCGATGGCGCCGAGCGTGACGCTCGCGAGGTAGGCGATGACGACGAGCACCGCGCCGACGGCGAGCGCGCCGACGGTTCCGAGGCCGGACCCGACGCTCGACGCGGCGACGACGAGCACGAGGCTGACGGCGAGCGCGGCCCCGACGAACAGCAGGGTGACGAGGCCGACGCCGAACCCGGCGCCCGCCGTCTCGCCCCACGTGTCCTTGAACGTCTGACCGGAGCGGGAGATGGCGTCCGTGACGCCGACGTCCTCGAAGACGATGACGGGCACGACGAAGTACGTGAGAATCGACCACGCGACGCCGATCAGGCCGGCGACGACGTCGCCGACGACGCCGCTGCGGTTCTCGACGGCGCGGATGACGAGACCGACCGTCGCGGCGACGAGCGCCCACGCGAGGAGGGTGCCGGCGTTCGACCACGCGGCCGCGAGACCGCCGCGAAAGGACGGCTCGCGCCCCGCGAACGCCTCGCGCGTCTCGTGCACGAGTCCGGCGGTGAAGAACGACGCGACGAACGTCGTTCCGACGTAGAACGCGAAGAGCGCGACGTACCCGGCCGGGCCGCGCACGTTCGCGACGGTGACGACGCCGAAGAGGACGGTGACGTAGAGGAGGCCGGCGACGCCCGCGACGAACGGGAAGACGGCCAGCTCCGGGTCGTCCCGCAGGACGTCCAGGCTGTCCATCGCCAACCCCCACCCCGTCTCGAGGCGAGTGAAGAATCCCATGCCCGCCTCTGATGCCGTCCCGGTACAAGAAGGCACGCGCGGGGTCGATGGGTGCGCGAGGTGGGCCGGCGACGGTGGGGGCGCCCGGTGGGCGGGTCGCCGCTATCCGCTCGTCGACGACGTCTCGCCGTTCGTGGACGTCGAACCGGACGACGATTCGTTGGACGACGATTCGTTGGACAGCGACGACTCGTTGGACGACGACTCGTTGGACAGCGACGATTCGCTCGACGACGTCGGCTCCCCGTCGTCGGTGCTCGACTCCGAGGACGAACCCGCGTCCGAACTCGTCTCCGAGGAGCTCATCCCGTCGTCGCTCGACGATGAACTCATCCCGTCGTCGCTCGACGAGGTACCCATTCCACCGCTGGAGCCGCCGCCCGAGCCGCTACTGCCGCCGCCGCTGCCGCTGCTGTCGCCACCGCCGCCGGACTTCGAACAGCCGGCGAGCGACGCGAGCCCGGCGGCCAGTCCGGCACCGGTCAGTTTGAGCACAGTCCGTCTGTCGGGGCGTTTCGAGGAGTCTGACATGGTCTTCGTGGGGCGTAGCGCCCACTCGTCGGGAGACGCGTGGCGGAAAAGGGTATTCTGACCATTCTATCTAAACAGAATTCGGGGCGGCGTCGACGACGTCCCGAGCGGCCGGCGTGAGCGAGTTGACGACTTCGTTGTCGACCCGTTCGCGGCTCACGGCCCCGGCCTCCTCCAACCGGGAGAGGTGGTAGGACGCGGTCGCCGCGCTCACGTCGAGTTCGTCGGCGAGCGCCGAGACGCTCGCCGGACCGGTACGGGAGATGGCGTCCACCACCGGTGCCGTCGCGTCGTCGTGCAGCGCCGCGGCGAGGTCCACGTCGGCGACGTCCGCCGGGAAGAACCGACGCTTCCCGCGGAGCTTCTCGCTGCGCACCAGGGACTCGCGCTCCAGCACGCGCACGTGGTAGCGGACGGTCGAGCGCGGGAGTTCGCTCACGTCGCTGAGGCGGGCGAGATAGATTCCCGGCGAGGACGCGACGGCGTCGTACACCGCCGAGCGCCCCTCGTGGTCCAGCGGGTCCGAGCCGTCACGGCGGCTGTAGTTCTCGACGCGCACCCGTGAGACGTCCGCCGACGTGAGCGCGTCGTACCGGGCGCCCGAACTCGCGTCCACTCCCACGCACAGGCCCCCGACGCCGGGGGATAGCGCGTCCGAGAACGCGCGTCCGGAATCATCGCTTCCCGCGTCCGGCGAGTACTGGATCGGCGATGCGTCCGTCGCCGTGGCCGGTCGGACGAACACCGCAGTACCCGCGAACACTACCAGGAGCACCGCGCCGATCGCGACGACCGCGTTGAGTTGCTGTCGCATGATCGAATCGGGCCGTCGGCCCATCGGAGAGCGGGGGCGCGTCGGCGCTAAACCCCGCGTATTGTTCCGACCGTTCCACCTCGTTTCGGCCGGCTCGCACGGCACACCACCGACGGCGTCCGGTGGTGACGACCGCGCGCCGAACGCGAGGAGAACGGGGGGAGCGGGCCGTCACTCGCCGCGGCTGGCTGGCGGACGCGGACGGGGTGGCGCCGCGGTTCGACGACCCGCTTCGGAATCCGGGGCGACCGGAGAAGAGTATTCTGACCGGATCGTCGAAACGGGCTGCTGCGGCCCGCTCGCGCGCTCGAAGCGGTTCGTCGACGGTTCCGCGATCAGTACTGGTAGCGCCGCCCTTCCTCCTCGTTCTGCGGGAGTCCCTGTCCGCCCGCCATCTCGTCGTAGCTCATCCCCGCCAGATACTCGTCGTAGGTGGCGTCGTACGCGCTCCGGAGGTTGAAGTCGAGCTTCCCCGACTGGACGTACGAGTCGAAGAGCGCGTGGACGGCGCGCCGGACGAGTTCGTCCGAGTCCTCCGGGTCGAGCGCCGCGACGAGCATCGCGAGTTCGGTTCGGGCCTCCCGGTCCAGGTCGAAGTCGGTCGATTTCAGCTCCCGGTTCGCGTCCTGCACGTCGTCGACGAGTTCGTCGAGGCTCACGTCTGACAGGGGGACCGGCACGGGGAAACGCGTTTCCCTCGGCCCCGATCAGTCGCTGCCGAGGAACCGGAGGCGACACCGATAGTACCGGTCGTCGTAGCGGACGAGGCGCACTCCGGTGTGGACGCCCGCGTCCTTCTCCACGTTCCCGTCGAGGTACGGCCGGGCGTCGAGCGCGCGGAGCACCTCGGCGTAGGCGTCCGAGTACGGACGCGTCTCCTCGTAGCCGCCGCTCCGCCGGGCCGTCCGGAGGATCGCTCGCGCGCGCTCGGAGAGCGACTCGCGGGCGACGGCCGCGTCGAGGAAGCGCGCGCGGAGGACGGACTCGACGCCGGCGGGCGAGTCGGCGACCCGTTCCGCGTTCGCCCGATAGACGGGTTCGCGGAAGCGCTCCCGGGACGTCTCGACCGCGTAGGTCTCGTTCCGATACGCGACGGCGTCGGGCGCGTCCCCGTCGAGTAGGCGACTCCCCTTGACGTCGCCGCGGTAGACGTAGCCGCCGCGTTCGACGATGCCGACCGGGTAGCCGCCGACGGTCCCGCGCGCTCGCGCGGCAAGCCACGCGACGTGGAGCGCGTCCCGGTCGACCGCCGGGAGCGACGCCGCCGCGACGGCGTCGGGCGCGTCCGATTCGGTCTCGCGGAGGCGGAGCACGGGACGGGTGACGGTCGATTCGCCGACGACGACGGAGTCGAGGGCGTAGTAGGTGCCGTTCCGTTCCGCGTACCCCGTGCCGTCGTCGCCGCCGAACGGCTTCCGGAGCCGTGTCGTGTAGTTCTCCCCGGCGAGGGCGGCGTCGAGCGCCGCCTCGTCGTCGGGGTTCCGCGTCTCGTTCAACCGTGCGACGCGGCTCTCGCGGAGCGTGTCGTCGCCGTCGACGAGCGAGAGCCGTAATCGCCGCCCGTGGTCGTCGTCTCGGAGGGCGTTACAGCCGGCGAGCGCGGCCGTCGCGGACGCGCCGGCGGCGAGGAGGCCGCGGCGCGACAGTCGAGTGGAGGGCACGCCCCGACCGTCGGCCCGGAGGGCCAAAAACCGTCGGTCGAGGGGTCGGCTCGCCCCCGAAACACCACCGGTAAACGGGGCGGGCGCGAAGGCCGGACGATGAGCGAGGCTGTCGCGGCGCTGCCGGACGACGTGGACGCGGTCCGGGACGCGCTCGTCTCGTGGTACGAGTCCGACCACCGCTCGTTCCCGTGGCGGGAGACGACGGAACCCTACGAGATTCTCGTCTCGGAGGTGATGAGCCAGCAGACCCAGCTCGGGCGCGTCGAGACGGCGTGGCGCGAGTTCCTCGACGAGTGGCCGACCGTCGCCGACCTCGCCGCCGCCGACCGGAGCGACGTCGTCGCGTTCTGGACGGGGCACTCGCTCGGCTACAACAATCGCGCGCGCTACCTCCACGAGGCCGCCGAGCAAGTGATGACCGAGCACGACGGCGCGTTCCCCGAGGACCCGGAGGGATTACAGGAGCTGATGGGCGTCGGCCCGTACACCGCGAACGCCGTCGCCTCCTTCGCGTTCGACAACGGGAACGCCGTCGTGGACACGAACGTCGAACGCGTGCTCTATCGGGCGTTCGACGTGCCGGACGACGACGGCGCGTTCGAGACGGTCGCGGGCGCGCTGATGCCGCCCGGCGAATCCAGGGTGTGGAACAACGCCATCATGGAACTCGGCGGCGTCGCCTGCGAGAAGACCCCTCGGTGCGACGAGGCCGGGTGTCCGTGGCGGGAGTGGTGTCACGCCTACGAGACCGGCGACTTCACCGCGCCGGACGTCCCGACGCAGCCGAGTTTCGAGGGGAGCCGGCGACAGTTCCGCGGGCGCGTCGTGCGCACGCTCGGCGAGCGCGGCGAGACGGAGCTGGACGCGCTCGGACACCGGATCCGCGTGGACTACACGCCCGACGGGGAGCACGGCCGCGAGTGGCTCCGAGAGCTGCTCGCGGACCTCTCCGAGGACGGACTCGTGCGGGTCGATGACGGCGCCGACCGGACGACTGTCCGACTCCGATAGCCCGGGTTCGGTTCGCGGGGCGCTACTCGTCCTCGTCGTCGAGGTCTCGCGCCAACTCGACGATCTGGACTTCCCAGTCGTGGGTCGATCCACGGGTCTGGAACTCCCACGCGCCGCGGACGTCCACGTCGGCCTCGACCGCTTTCTCGACCACCGCGGCGAGGAGCGCTTCGAAGTCGTCGGCGTCCGTGACGGAGATGTCGTCGAGGCAGTCGTGTGTCATGGGGGTGTAACCGTCTGCCTCCGCTCCGGAGCGACGTTGCTCGCGGTGACCTCGTCCGCGCTGCGGTCGTCCTCCGTCCGGGGCGTTCGGTCTCGTCGTAACTCGCACTCGCTATCCACAAAGGCGTACCGCTCTACATGGTACACCATGCTGAACCTAAGTAGGTTGGTACACCAAGCCGCCCATATTTACGACTCTCGCCCTCCAATTACCGATAGAGAATGCCGGTCATCGCGCACCTCCGAATCCCCGCTCACTCCTTCGAGCTAGGACGGATTCTCGAACTGGAATCGGAGACCACCATCGAGCTCAAGAGTCTGGTCCCGCTGGGCGAGACGGCCGTTCCGTTCTTCTCGGTGAGCGAGAACGCGCGAGACCGCTTCGAAGAGAACGTGCGCAAGCACCCGTCTGTCGAACGGCTCACGGAAGTGAGCCGCCACGAGAACGATACGCTGTATTCGATGGACTGGAACGTCGAACGCGACGTCTTCTTCCAGGGCGTGCTGCAGACCGGCGCGCAACTCCTCGGCGGAACGGGGACGATGGAGGCGTGGGAGTTCGAACTCCGGTTTCCCGACCACGACGCGCTCTCCGCGTTCGAGGAGTACTGCACGAACGCCCACATCTCGCTCGAAGTCGGGCGCATCTACAATCCCGTGCGTCCCGGCACCGGACTCTGGTACGGGCTCACCGACGCGCAGCGAGAGACGCTCCTGCGCGCGGTCCGCGGCGGCTACTACTCGATTCCCAGACGGATGTCCACCAAGGACCTCGCGGACGCGCTGGATATATCCGATCAGGCCGTCACCGAGCGGTTGCGACGCGCCATCGTGACCCTCGTCGAGAACACGCTCATTCCCATGGACGAAGCGGAGCGAGACGAGTTCGAACCAGTCGAGTGACCGAACCCCGGAGCCGATACTTGGTCACCCAAGCCGCCGAGCCGGGTCGTCGCGCCGGCGAGACCGTTCTCGTCCTGGCACACCATGCAGAATCGGAAAGGCGGCTCGACCCGACTATAGACTCGCATGGGAGTATCACGACACCTCGCCGTTCTCTCGACGCCCGGCCGAGAGCAGCGGCGACCGTGTCCGGGGGACCGGAGATGACTGACCGCGGGGACGCGGACGCACGCGACGGGGCCGACGGCACCTACCGCACGCGATGGTCCGCGGACGAGGCGCCGTCGTCGTCGGTCGTCGAAGCCGTCGCGGCCATCGAAGGGGTCGAACCGACGAGCCTGGACCGACTGTACGATAGCGTCGACCCGGACGCGCTCGACGCGCTCTTCGAACCGTCCGGCGACGCGCCTCTCCGCGACGGAGACGGCCACGTGGCGTTCACGTTCAACGGCTATCGAGTGACGGTAGCCGCGACCGGCGCTATCGAGATCCGACGACGCTCGGCCGACGCTGACGTGACGGACGAAGCGGCGTTCGAAGCCGCTCTCGGCGTCCTCGTTCGGGAGGCCGCGACGAACGGCGTGCGCGTCGAAGGCGGGTGGGCGTGCGGAGACGCGTCCGGGAGCACCGAGTGGGGGGTCGAGATATACGCGGTCGAGCGCGGGGACCGGAGCCGATAACGCCGCGCCGCTCGGTTCGGCCGTCACGGACGCTTATATCGCCCGGGGCCGAACCCACGCGTATGTTCGTCGCGGCG
>JBDGUG010000069.1:0-14378 GCA_042216135.1 Halarchaeum sp.
CTCCTCGACCCGTTGTTCCGGTTCTGGTTCCGGTTCGTCTACGGGAACGAAGACCGCTACGAGCGACTCGGCGAAGACGCCTACGAGGCACTTATCGAACCAGAGCTCGCGGACTTCGTCAGCCCGGCATTCGAGACGTTCTGTCAAGACGCCCTCCCGGACCTCTACCCGGACGAACTCTTCCTCGATATCGGGCGCTGGTGGTACAATGAACACGAGATTGACGTCGTCGGATTCACTGACGAGGGAACGATGGTCGTCGGGGAGTGCAAGTTCACGAACGCGCCCATGGATTACAGCGCGCTCGCGTCACTGGAAGAGCACGCCGACGAGGTTCGATGGACGCCACGAGACGGTGGCGACGCCGACGTCGAATACGCGTTGTTCACGCGGAGCGGTGCGACCCAAGCCGTCCGCGACGCGGTCGCCGAGCGTGACGACCTCCAGCTGTTCGGCCTTCAGGACATCGTCCGAGGCGCGTGACCTTCGGGATTCACTCCTCGAAGATGTCGGCGAATTCCGCTTGGACGAGGTCGCGCATGGCGTCGGCGCGGGCCTGCCGACGGGTACGCTCGTCGAGATAGTTGCGTTCCGACACCGACGCGTCCCGCGACCCCTGCGAGGCGGCGACGGCGGCGGTTCCGGCCTCGATGCTCGGACGCTGCTGGCGGTAGAGGCGGTACCACGTCCGTCGCCCCATCTTCGGGAGCGGATGCCCGCCGTCGACCGTGACGTCGGCGCGCTCGCCGAGGTTACGGAGCCAGCGGCGCGCTGTCTGGGTGGACATCGGCCGCTCGACGGACTGCCCCGGCAACAGGTAGCCCGTCCAGTCGTCATCCTCGGCGAGGGCGTCGATCCGTTTCTCAATGGCGTCGACGCCGACGAGGAGCTCGACCGTATTGCGCGTCCGGCGGGCGTTCTTTCGCTGGCCAGCCTCGAAGGCGATGTAGGGGACGTCGCCCTCGTCAGGATCGAGCGTGAGCTGGTCCACGTGCAACTCGCAGGCCTCGACGGGTCGCAGTCCCCAGCCGGCGAGTGCGAGCAGGAGGAAGTGTTCCTCGTCGTTCGCGACGTCGAGGAGCGCCGCGAGATCTTCCCGTGAGAGTGCGGGATGGTCGTAGAGGGGGTCTTCGTCCCAGCCGAAGCGGTTCAGCAGATTCTCGGCGGGGTTGTAGAGGCCGCGTCCCATCTCCACGAGGAAGGTGTACCAGTTCTTGACGGCGGAGACGTACTTCTTCTTCGAGGCGAGCGTCCCCAACTCGTCGTCGAACACGCGGAAGGTGTCGCGGACGCGCGCTATCTCGTCGGGTTTCGCCGTCTCGTCGAGCAGCGGCGAGAGCAGGTCGCTCGTGTCGTTCACCTCGCGGTAGGTCGTCACGTACGTCTTCAGTCGGGAGCGTCGCGGACCAACCGTCGTCGCGGCACGACCGCGGTCGCGTTCGAGCTCCTCGAGGTAGTCCTCCAGGCCACGCACAGTCGGTTCGTGATCGAGACCCCATTCGTCGTCGGCCTCGTCGGGATTCGGCGGAATCCCGACTTCGTCGTAGAACTCGCCCGGTGAGAGGCCATAGTCGCGTCGGAGGCGTTCGACGAACCCCGAGTAGTTCCCCTTCAGCCATGCGTACGTGGGGGTTTCGCGGTCGGGATCGACGTCGACGTCCGAGCCGGCACGGAGCGCAGGCACGATCTCCGCCTCGTAGAACTCGGCGAAGTCGTCGAGATTGTCGAAGCGAGCGTAGTTCGGCATCGTCAGTAGGTCGAAGTGAGAAGACGGTCCGCTCGGCGGTGTAGTGATTCTAAGGGCACGGTTCTGAGTGGATAGAGCGATACAGTCTATCTTCTTAGAATTTTTGGTGCGTTGGTGTCAGGGTTGGACAACCAAACAACACGGAATTTGGCCGCGGCGACGGTGAACAACCATATATGTTATGTCGCTATATCAAATTCTCTCGTCGGGCGGCGGGACACGAAGAGGAGTCATCGAGCGTGAGATCGACCGTTCCGGCCGACGTCGGACGCAGACATCGGTATCCGCGACGCGTGCCGTCGCCCCTGCAGTTCGTCCGTCGTCGACGCCACCGAACTCTCGCTCTCGCAGAGCGACCTCGACCACCCCTACGATCCGTTACCCGTCGCCGGGCCCCCGGAATACGAGCGGGAGGGCGCGAAACGACCGCCACGCGAGTAACGCGGTTCCGAGCGGCGCGAAGAACCGCAAGATCGCGAGCGGGGGAGCGAAGGACCGACACGCGAGCGACGACCTCCCTCCAGAGGAATTCGGTGGTCTGCGGGCCGTTCGTGACGTGGACTTCGAACGACTGGGTGCTCGGGTCGTCCTGCGTGACGAGGTGCCAGTACGTCTCGGCCATCCGCTCCGGATCGAGGAACGTCTCGACGGTGCTGCCCATCAACCCCGTCCACGACGCCGCGCTCGCGTGATTCACGAGCACATCGATGGAACCGAACTCCGCCCGGACCGTCTCGAATCCCGCGCGGACCGCGTCCGTGTCGGTGAGGTCCACGGGAACGGCGAGCCCCTCACCCGGGTCAGGTAGGTCGGCGGCGAGGTCCTCGATGTACGCCGTCGAGCGCGCGAACAGCGCGACCCGACACCCTTCGGCGGCGAACTTTCGCGCGAGCGATTCCCCGAGTCCGGAGCCGACACCGGCTATCACTGCGGTCCGAGCCATACGGTCGTCTTCGGCGGAGCGCCCGAAATGCGTTCGCACCGTGTCCCGCGAGCGGGTCGAGTCGCGCCGCCGACCGGCGCTCACAGCAGCAGCGCGAACACCGGATAGGAGACGGCGACCGCCAGCGAGGGTGTCAACACCCACAGTGTGACGATACGCTTGGCCGCCGCCGAGTCGAAGAGGCTCGGCTCGTCGAGCTCGGCCGGCCCCTCCGCACCGATGTCCGGCACGTCCGGGATCTCCTCCGATTTCTCCGCGGCGCGTTCGGCTCGCGCGACGTCCCCGATGGTCGGGCTCGCGGGGGCGTCTTCGGCCCGGGAGGTGAGCAGTGCGCCCGTGGCGACCTCCAGGTCGGCCTGGTCGGTGGTCGGCGTCGCTAACTCCGCGAGCGTCGCCGCGCGACTCGCCCGCCCCCAGCCGAGCCCGATGATCGCGGACGTCGTGCTGACCGCGAGGCTCGCGGGAATCCCCAGGTAGGAGAGGACGGTGATGACCGTTCCGCCGACGAGGGAGACGATGAGGGACGCGAGGATCGGGAGTTCGGTGATGTCGTCGCCGACCGTCGCGAGGGTGCGGCGCGCGATGGTGAAACTCCCGAGGCCGAACGCCACCACCGCGAGCACGACGCCCTGGTCGACGGTGAGCGCGCCCCCGCTCCCGACGAGGGGGGCGACGGCGTTCGCGGCGTTCGACGCCCCGGCCGAGAACGCCATGTAGCAGGCGATCACGATCACCGAGAGCGACCCCGCGACGTCCCGCCCGGTGGCGTTCGGATTGACGTACGGGCGCGGGATCGCCCCCGAGCGGTCGACCTGGACGAAGTGCAGGTCGAACTTCGTGAACGCGACGTATCGGTCGAGGTACGGGTAGAGGTAGCGCCCGACGACGAGCCCGATCGCGAAGCTCACCAGCGGCGCGACGACCCACGCCGAGACGATGAGGAACATGAGCGCCCGATTGAGCGTGCCCGACGCGAGCCCCAATCCGACGATCGCGCCGACGGCCGTCATCGACGTCGAGGCCGGGACGCCGTAGAGGTTCGAGACGAGCAACGCCGCCCCGGTGAAGAACAGGACCGCGACGCTCGCGACGAGCGTGAACTGGGCCGCGGGCACGATCTGGCTGCTCATCGTCGCGATGACGTTCCGCCCGACTGTCCACGCGCCGGCGAAGGCGAACGCGACGAAGAGGGCGGCCGCCGTCGCCTTCCGAACGAGACGTGACCCGACCGACGGGCCGAACGCCACCCCCGTCGACGAGCCACCGATGTTGAACCCAACGAACACGGCCACGGCGATGCCGGCGACGGTTAGCAGTGACACCATAGTGTCGACCTTGCCCCGGCGTTACACCGCCACTGCATATATTCCCCCGGAGTACGCGCGCGAGTCGGCGCCCCTACGCGAGTCGGCGCGCGCGCCACGCGGCGGCGAGGAAGAGGACGAACTGGACGGCGAGGAGGACGGACATGACGGCTTCGACGCGGGCGGTTACGACGAAGAGGCCGTTGACGAGGTACTCGTTCAGGAGGGTGATAGTCGCGCCGACGGCGCCGAGGACGGCGAGGTCGGTTTCGGCGCGTTCGCGCGCCCAGAGCGCGAGCGCGACGAACGCGGCGATGCCGAGGAGGCCGAGCGCGTGGTAGGTGGTCTGGACGGTCGGCCAGAACGTGAGCGGGCCGCCGCGGGAGACGACGGCCTGGAGGAGCGGGAGGGCGAGGCCGCCGTAGGCGGCGATCCTGAGTCGACGGGTCG
Organism: Halarchaeum sp.; assembly: GCA_042216135.1. GTDB lineage: Archaea > Halobacteriota > Halobacteria > Halobacteriales > Halobacteriaceae > Halarchaeum. The sequence continues at coordinate 4,445 of JBDGUG010000069.1, forward strand.
TGGCGCCGCGGCCGCGCGCGGCGTCGAGCCAGAGGGCGGCGGCGGTGAGCGCGACGAAGATGGCGAGCGCGGTGGTGAAGTGGACGAGCTGGGTGGGGGGCGCGTAGCCGCCGGGGACGAGGCCGGCGACGGTGACGGTGAGCGCGCCGAAGACGACCTGAACGGGGAGGAGGAGCGCGGCGAGCCAGGCGGCGCGGGAGGCGCGCGTGCCGCGTTCGGTCCACCACGCGAGGACGGCGTTCCCGACGATGAGGTAGCCGACGCTCATCGCGACGAGGCGGTGGAACCACTCGACGAACTGGGGGACGGAGAGGCCGACGGGGGAGAACTGGCCCGCACAGCCGGGATAGGTGTTGTTGCAGGTGGCGCCGGCGCCGGCGGCGGCGGTGAACTCGCCGAGGAGGACGAGCGCGAACGTGACGAGGAGGGTGAGCGCGGCGAACTCGCGCGCGTGTCGGACGAAGACGCCGCCGACGCGGCGGGCCGCGGACCGGGTCTGCGTCGACGTTGCCATACGAGTGCGTAGGGGGAGTCGGATACATATGCGTGCAGGTTCGCGGTCGGCGCGGGCGTCGCGCGACCGGGGAGTATTAGTCCGGCGTACGCCCAAACACGGGTATGCACAGGCGCGCGTTCCTCGCGGCCGGGGCGGCGGCGGTCGGCGCCGCGAGCGCGGGGTGTCTCGGTCGTGCGACGGCGGAGAGCGGCTACGACGTCGCGATGGTGTCGGACGCGTTCGTCCCGCAGACGACCGCGGAGGTGCCGGCGGACGCCCCGTACTGGGTTCCTCGGGACGTGCCGACGGTCGAGGTGTCGGTGGGCGACGAGGTCGTCTGGGAGAACACGGGCGCGCGCAACCACACGGTGACGGCGGCGACACAACGGCACTCGGAGGTTGAGGACTTGCTCGGCGTCTCCTCGGGGCACTCGCACGGCGTCTTCTTCCCGGAGGGCGCGACGTACTTCTCGTCGGGCGACTTCCCGAACGAGGTGGCGGCGGCGCGCTCGTTCGTCGAGGAGTTGAACGGCGGCGGCGCCATCGCGCCGGGCGAGCGCTACGCGCACGCGTTCGAGACGGCGGGCTGGTATCACTACTTCTGCATCCCGCACCTCCCGGCGGGGATGATGGGGAACGTCCACGTCGTGGAGTGAGCGCCTAGTCCCGGTCGTCGAGCGCGCGGATTCGATCCGCGAGGACCTCGACGTCCGCGTCCGAACCGGAGTCGACGCGCGCGAGGACGGGGGCGTTCTCGGTGTCGGTCGCCGGGTCGTCGCCGTCCGCGTCCGCGTCGCCGACGCGGATTCGCGGATAGGGCGAGTCGTCGAACCCTTCGACGAGGACGACGGCGTCGTCGTCGAAGCCGTCGAGGGCGCGTTCGAGGGCGGCCCGCGCGCCGTCGTCGGCCTTCCCGCGCGGTTCGAACGTCGCGGTGAGCGAGGGGGTGACGCCGACGACGCGGTCGGCGCCGGCGGTCCGGTGGCGGTGGGTGTCCTTCCCGGGGTCGTCGAGTTCGACGTCGTGGTGGATGGACTTCACCGTGCCGACGGGGGTATCGTCGGCGAGGACGGGGAGGAGGCGCTCGACGAGCGTGGTCTTCCCGGCGTCGCTCGGGCCGACGATGCAGACGACTCGCATCGGCGGGGCGTAGGGCGGGCGCGACGGTAAGGCTTGCCTCCCCGCTTCGGAACGCCGAGCGTTTAACACGGGACGCGACGAACGGGGGGACGATGGCTGACATCGTCGTCTTCCACGACAAGGTTCACGGTCTCGACCCGGCGGCGTACGCGGCGGAACTCCGGGCGGCGTTCCCGGACGCGAGTGTCGCGCTGGCGCGCACGCCGGCGGAGAAGCGCGAGGGGCTCGCGGACGCAGTCGTCGCGACGGGGTTCCAGATCGATCCGGCGCTACTGGACGACGCGCCTGACCTCGAACTGTTCGCGTGCACGTTCGCGGGGACGGGCCACCTCCCGATGGACGCCCTGGAGGAGGCGGGGGTCGCTGTCTCGAACGCGTCGGGCGTCCACGGTCCGAACATCGCCGAGCAGGTGCTCGGCTACGTGCTCGCGGACGTGCGGAATCTCCGGCGGGCGTTCGAGCAGGACGACGCGGGGGAGTGGCGACACTTCCAGTGCGGCGAACTGCGCGGGTCGACGGCGACCGTCGTGGGGATGGGGCCGATCGGTCGCGAGATCGTCGCGCGCTTCGACGACTTCGGCGTGGAGACCATCGGCGTGCGCTACACGCCGTCGAAGGGCGGGAACGCGGACGAGGTCGTGGGCTACGACGAGACGCTGGCGGCGGCGGCCCGCTCGGACTATCTCGTGCTCGCGTGCCCGCTGACCGAGGAGACGGAGGGGCTGGTGGACGAGGCGGTGTTCGCGGCGATGCCGACGGACGCGATGGTCGTCAATATCGCGCGCGGCCCGGTCGTGGAGACGGACGCGCTGGTCGCGGCGCTCCGCACGAACGACATCGCGAGCGCGGCCGTGGACGTCACGGACCCGGAACCGCTCCCGGCGGACCACCCGCTCTGGGACCTCGGGAACTGTCTCGTCACGCCGCACAACGCCGGCCACACGCCGAAGTACTGGGAGCGGTGTGCGAGCCTCGTCGAGGACGCCGTCGAGGACGCCGACGTCACGTGGTGAGAACGGCGGACGCGACGGCGAGAACGGCGGACACGGCGGTGTGCGCGGGGCGCGCGTGCGGCGACCCGCAGCGGCGGCCGCGTCGCGCGCCGATGCGTGCGGGGTGAAACGGTTAAGCCGCTCTCGCACCACCCTCGAATAGATGGAGCGGAGCGTCGTCCTCGCCGTCTACCCCGACGCCGCCCTCGACCGACTGACCGACCGCCAGCTGGGCGAGTCGCTCGACTACGTCGGTCCGGACGTCGTCCTCGTCGAGCGACCGTATCGGCGCACGCGATTCCCCGGGGGCGTCGCGACGGTCGCCCTCGGCGGGCGCGACGCCGGCCCGGTGACCGACCCGCCCGGCCCGCAGGTCGCGGTGGCGCGCACTCCCGACGACCTCGCGGCGCTGCGCGAGCACGAGCGACGGGGGTCGCTCGACGCGGACGCGGAGACGTTCGTCCTCTCGGATCTGCTCTCGGTTGACGTCGACCTCGTCGCCCTCGAGACGTCGCTTGACGGCCGCGAGGCGTACGAGCGCGCGCTCTCGGCGGCGGATCTGGAGGGAGCGTACACGCACCTGACGACGACGGCCGCGCCCGGCTATCGGAACGACTGGGGCGGCCTCGTCGTGCAGGGCGTCCGCCCGGGCGCGGACGAGACGGGGGCGTCGCCGGGCGCGGCCGTCGCGGCGCTCTCCCTGCACGCGGACGGTACCGTCGCGGCGGACACGTACGATCCGGGACGGTTCGGACTGGAGGGGCTCGCGGGCGTCGGGCCGACGCGCGCCGCGACGCTCCGGCACGCGGGCTACGCGTCGAAATCGGACGTCGCGGCGGCCTCGGTGGACGACCTCCGGACGCTGGACGGTATCGGCGCGGCGACGGCGCGACGGGTCCGGTACGCGGCGCGCGCGCGAGTCGACGGGCGCGTCTATCGGACGTCGTCGGCGCGCCTCCCCGGGAACGACCCGGTGTTCGTGGACGTCGAGACGGACGGGCTGAGTCCGACGATGCTCTGGCTGATCGGCGTCTACGACACGCGCACGGACGCGTATCGGTCCTTCCTCGCGACCGACCCGGACGACAGGGGCGCGGCCGTGCGGGCGTTCGCGTCCTGGTACGCCGAGAACGCGACCGACCGGCCGGTCGTCGCGTACAACGGCGAGCGCTTCGACTTCCCGCACCTCACCGAGCATATCGACCGATACGCGCCGACGCACGCGGACGCGTGGCGGGACGCGTGGACGTTCGACCTCCGCTGGTGGGCGCGAACCGAGGACAACGCCGTCCTGCCGGGCGTCACGAACGCTCTCGACGACGTGGCGAGCGCGCTGGGGTGGGACGGCGACGACACCGGCCTGAGCGGCGCGGTGGTCGGCCAGCGATTCCGGCGGTGGCTCGCCGACCCGCGCGACGGGACCGAACTGGACTGGGAGCGCCACGAGGCGTACTGCGAGGGCGACGTGCGCGCGCTGGCGTGCGTCTACGACGCGGTTCGGGACGCCGAGCACGTCGCGGGCGTCGCCGCCGGGGGCGGCCCGACGGACACCGAACCGACGGAGACGGCGCAGGGCACGCTGGGGGACTTCTCGTGACGGCCCCCTCCCTCGACGTCCTCCTCGACGCCGCGGCAGACGGGGGCGCGGACCAACTCACCCACCACGAGGTCGTGCCCGCGGTCGACCCGGAGACGGTGCCCGCGGGCGAGGTGCTACCGGACGCGCTCGCGGATTCGCTCGACCACGACCTCTACGCGCACCAGGCGCGCGCGCTCGACGCGCTCCGGCGGGGCGAGGACGTCACCGTCGCAACCTCGACGTCCTCGGGGAAGACGTGGATCTACGCGCTCCACTTCGCGCTCCTGAAGGAGCGGAATCCGGACGCGCGCGCGCTCTTCTGCTATCCGACGAAGGCGCTGAGCGCGGACCAGGAGCGCGCCGTGAACGACCTCTTCGCGGACCTCGGCGTGGACGCGAGCGCGGAGACGTACGACGGCGACACGAAGGCGGAGCGCAAGCCGGTGATCCGCGCGAACCGGGACGTCGTCGTCTCGAACTTCTCCGGGCTCAACCAGTATCTCGGGAGTCACGCGAAGTGGCGCGACTGCTTCCGGAACGTCGAACTCGTCGTCGTGGACGAGGCGCACGCGTACACGGGCGTGCACGGAATGCACGTCGCGTGGGTGTTGCGGCGTCTCCGGCGCGTGCTCGCGCACTACGGGTCGCGCCCGCAGTTCGTCTGCGCGAGCGCGACCATCGGGAACCCCGCGGAGCACGCCGAAGCGCTCACGGGCCGCGAGACGACGGTCGTGGACGAGGACGGGAGTCCGCGCGGTCGGCGCGACCTCGCGTTCTGGCTTCCGGAACGCGACGGCGACGGCGCGAGCGAGAGCGGCGCGGTGCCGACGGCGCGCCGACGGGCGGGCGCGGAGGCGGCGAGCGTCGCGGCGCACCTCGGTCGGCGCGGCGTGCAGACGCTCGGCTTCCTCCGGTCGCGACAGGGCACCGAGATAGCGGCGAAGCGGGCGCGCGAGGACGCGAGCGGCCGCTTGCGCGCGCGACCGTACCACGCGGGGTTGAGCAAGCGAAAGCGGCGCGCGGTGGAGAACACGCTGAAGAGCGGGGAGTTGGACGCGGTGTTCTCGACGAGCGCGCTCGAACTCGGCATCGACGTCGGGAGCGTGGACGCGACGGTGCTCGCGGGCTATCCGGGGACGCGCCAGTCGTTCTGGCAGCGGATCGGGCGCGCGGGCCGCGGGACGTCGGACGCGCTCTCCGTGTTCGTCCCGCGGAGCGACGCCATCGACCAGTACGTCCGGGACAACCCCGGATACCTCCTGGAGGACGACGTGGAGGACGCGGTCATCGACGTCTCGAACAACCCCGTCTACGCGCGCCACGTCCTCTGCGCGGCGGACGAACTCCCGCTGGACGAGACGGACGTCGAGTGGTTCGGGCCGCGCGAGCGCCTCGAACGCGCCGTTTCGGTCTGGCGGGACGCCGGGAAACTCGTCGGCGACCTGAGGCGCGGCGCGCAGTACGACGGCCCGCCGCGCCCGCAGTCCACCGTCTCGATGTACGCGACGACGGACGTGCAGTTCGACGTTCGCTGTCGGGACGGCGACGTCGACATGCGGCCGATCCAGCGCGAACGAGCGTACCGGGACTACCATCCGGGCGCGCTCGTCCTCTACGACGGCGACCAGTACGAGGTGGTGGACCTGGTGGAGGACCACCCGCGGCCGTACGTCGAGTTGGAGCGCGTCTCGACGGACGAGTACACGACGACCGCACACCACAAGACCGTCACGGACGTCGAGGCGAGCGCGTCCCGCGACCTCGGCGGCGGGTACGCGATACGCGAGGGCACGGGCACCGTCGAGATAGAGTACACGCACTATCGACGACACTCGCTCGGGAGTGACGGCGTCGAGGGGCCGTATCCGATCGACCTGCCGCCGGTGTCGCTGCGCACCCAGTTGATGTGGGTCGAACTCCCGGCGGACATGGAGGCGCGCGTCGCGGAGCGCGTGGGCGATGACGGCCTCGTCGCGCCCGACGACGGCGGGATGGCGCCCGCGGCGTGGACGTTCGCGGGCGGCCTGCACGGCGCCGAGCACGGGATGATAAAGCTCGCGCCGCTCGAACTCCGCCTCGACAACTCGGACATGGGCGGACTGAGCACGCCCCACCACGCGGAGACGGGCGCGCCGACGTGGTTCGTCCACGACGCCGTGGAGGGCGGCGTCGGGTTCTCGCACGCCATCTACGAGCACGTCGCGGACGTCGCGGGCCGGACGCGCGAGCGCGTCGCCGACTGCGACTGCGCGGACCCCACGGGCTGTCCGTCCTGCCTGATGTCCGCGCAGTGCGGGAACGACAACGAACCGCTGCACAAGGCCGCGACGACGGCGATTCTCGACGATGTGCTCGCGCGGATCGGGTGAGCGCGTGGGGGCGTCGCGAGGGCCGCCACCGGCGCGCGGCGCGCGGCGAGAACGCGCCGTGGCGCGACGCGACGAGGGCTACTGGAAGACCTTCCCGGGGTTCAGGATGCCCTCGGGGTCGAACAGCTCTTTCACGTCCCGCATCGCGTCCAGCGTCTCGTCGGCGAGTTCGTCGGCGAGGTAGTCGCGTTTGCCGCGGCCGACGCCGTGTTCGCCGGTGCAGGTGCCGCCGAGTCGGACGGCCTCGCGGACGATGTCGGCGGACGCCTCGTGGCCGCGTTCGACCTCGTCGGGGTCGTCCGGGTCGACGAGGACGGCGTAGTGGGCGTTCCCGTCGCCGGCGTGGCCGAAGGCGGGAATCGGGAGGTCGTACTCGTCGCCGACGGCGCCGATGTAGCGGACGATGTCGGCGTAGGAGCCGAGGGGGACGGTGACGTCGCCGGCGGTCTGGAGGACGCGGTTCTCGTCGTAGGCCTGGAGGGCGCGCCCGACGTCGCGGCGGGCGGCCCAGAGGTCGGCCATCTCCTCGTCGTCCGCGCTCGCGTCGACGCGGGCGGCGTCGTGTCGCTCGAATATCTCGCGGAGGCGGTCGCGTTCGGCGTCGAGCGCGCGGCCGTGGAGTTCGAAGAAGACCGTGGGGGCGTCGGGGAGGCCGGCGCCGGTGTAGCTGTTGGCGATGTCGGCGGTGAGCGCGTCGACGAGTTCGAGGGTGGCGACGTCCACGCCGGCGCGCCGAACGTCGGTGACGGCGGCCGTGGCGTCGGCGAGCGTGGGGAAGACGGCGCGGCCGCCGAGCGTCTCCGCGGGCCGCACGGCCAACTCGAGGGTGGCGCGCGTGACGACGCCGAGCGTTCCCTCGCTCCCGACGAAGAGGTCGCGGAGGTTGTAGCCGGCGGACGTCTTCGTCGCGCGGTTCCCGAGCGTGAGCGTGCGGCCGTCGGCGGTGACGACGTCGAGTTCGCGCACCCACTCGCGGACCTCGCCGTACTTGACGGTGCGCGTGCCGCTGGCGTCGGTGGCTATCATGCCGCCGACGGTTGAGAACGCGGCGGACTGCGGGAACGCGGGGAAGAAGAGGTCGCGCGACGCGACGTGCTCGTTCAGGTCGTCGCCGACGACGCCGGGTTGGACGTCCACCTGCAGGTCGTCGGGGCGGACGTCGAGGACGCGGTCCATGCGCTCCATCGCGAGCGTGACGCCGCCCCGGACGGGGACGGCGTGGCCTTCGGTGCCGCTCCCGGCGGCGTACGGGGTGACGGGGACGCCGCGTTCGTTCGCGGCGGCGAGGACGGCCGCGACGTCCTCGCGCGACTCGGGGTAGACGACGGCGTCCGGCGCGCTGGCGTCGGCCGCGGTGGTGCCGTAGTCGGTGGCGTAGTCGTCGCGGTCGGCGGGCGCGACGCTCACTTGGTCGTCGGCGAGCGAGAGTTCGCGGAGAAAGGAGCAGTCGTGTGGCATGCCGTCCCGTTCCCCGGAGCGGGTCAAAGGTCTTTCGCGCCCGGTGACGACTCGCAGCAGCGATGGCGCGAGGCGACCGGACGGCGCGCGACGATCAGCCCGCGACCGATAGTATAGTATATTCTATACAATCTGTATCGTAGTGCTCCGCTGTCATACCAGTCCGGTCGGGTTTCGGTCCGGCCGACACGCGCGACTTCGAGAGCGCGGAGCGAACGCTAGCCGGTAATTCAGAGCCTCTACAAGAATTTGAGCGGGGATAAATGGGGTGAGGGACACGACGCGACGGCGAGGTGGGAAGGAGACCGAGGACCGAGAGCACACGGGTCTATCGTCGTTCAACGGCCGAGACGGCGAGAGCGCGAGTGGGCGCACGGTGATACGCGCCGGCCGCGAGCGCGCAGCGCGCTTCGGACATATGATGGTGAGAGTGTATGTGTTCGTTTCTGGTGTGTCGGCTCGCGCGGGCGTCGGTCCCGGGTCAGCGGGCGTCGCGGCTTCGCGTCGCGGTCCGGACGTGTCGGCGGGCGGTCTCGACGCGGTCGCTGCACGCGGCGATGGCGCGGAGGACGGGATAGCGGTGGGGGAGGTCGGCGTAGAGGTAGCGGACCAGCGAGCTCTCGCCCGTGGCGGTGAACAGGCGGTCTGTGGAGCGGAGGTCGCCGGTCTGTCGTTCGACGGCGAGGTCGTCGCAGCGGTCGGCGAGGGTCGCGAGGTCGTCGCGGAGTCGCGCGAGTTCGTCGCGCTCGCACTCGAAGAGCGGGCGCGACTCGATGGCGGCGAGTTCCTCGGTGACGTCGCGGAGCGCCGCGCGCGCGTCGTCGAGCGCGTCCGCCTCTCGGTCGAGTTCCGCGAGCACGTCGGTCCGGGACTCCACGGCGAATCGGACTTCGTCGAGGAGGCGGGCCCTGGCGACGGGGGAGAGCGTCGGCGGGTCGGTGAGCGCGGCGGCGAGTTCGGCGTCGAACTCCGCGGCGAGGCTCTCGCGGTATCGGTCGCCGTACTCGTCCTCGTAGTGGGGGGCGGCCATCACGGTCTCCTCGTACGCGCGCTGGACGGCGTCGAGTCCGGTGTGAGCGGACGGGTCGGTGAGGTCGGCGCGGCGCGCGGTGGCGGAAGCGCCGTCGGACGCGTGGGGGGCGTCGGGCGGGACGGCTTCGAGGCGCCGATAGAACGCCTCGAAGGCGTCGCGTTCGTTCTGAAGGAGCGTCCGCTCCCGGTCGAGGGCGCGACGGGCGGCGACGAGGGTGGAGTCCACCGACGGCGCACCCGCTGGTGTGCCTCCGGGGTCTGCCGAGCGTGCCATGCTATGACGTATGTCGTGGTCCCTAATGTATGTTCGTGCCGAAACGGCGAGAGTGCGTCCGCGAGTCGGTTCGCTATATCCGAACAAGAGGAGGGCGGGGTGCGTCGTTATCCGAGTGCGAGCGCGGGCGCATTCGGGCGTATCAGCCGGTTTATCGCTTTTCTCCGCGGTTTTCGGGAGTGTCAGCCGCCGGCTCGAACTGTTCGGTATGTGAGAACGTCCGGCGCGGAGGTACGACAGGGATGGACGGCGACGAGGCGCCGGTATCGCCGCGTCGCGCGTCGGTGAGCGCGAGGGGTGCGTGGAACGGCGTCGGGTCGGGGTTCGACGATGTCGGAGAATCGCCGTGAGCCATAGCGCACCCGTCACGGGCGGATACCGGCAGACGGCCGTACGCCGACGTCCGAACGTCGGCCGGGGTGGGCGTGCGTGACAGTGCGCCATCGTCGGACGCGCACGGCGACCCCTTGGTTTACATCGTTATCCCTGTAATATCGCCGGGCAGAGGGGATGTATCGGCGCGGACGCCACGGAGAGTCGAGGCGGCGCGCAGGACGCGACCGCCCACTAGTATCCAATTATTTTACAATACTG